>JAGWTS010000190.1 GCA_028868875.1 Burkholderiales bacterium
GGCGTCATGGATGGTTTTCTCGGGAATCGGAGTGCCGAAGCCGGCGCAACGTAAGATTATAAATCCCCGTCTTTACGATTCCGTCGGCTCCAGCAGCAAGGCGGCAACGACACTGCGCAGTTCGCTCACGAGAACGTTGTAGGTTCGGCAGGCGGCTGGCGTGTCCATCGACTCGACCCCGATGCGGCGCTCGATCAGCGGACGCAGCCACTGCGGGCGCGCAAAACGCAGCCGCGCGCCGCTGCCGAAGATCACGAGCTCGGGCTGCAGCGCGGCCAGGGCCTCGAAATGGGCCTCGCTCAGGTCCTCGAAGCGCGTGGCCCCCCACGCCTTGATTTCGCCGCCCCAGGGCACGACGATGCTGTGGCCGAAAGCCTGGTTTCCGACCCAGACGCGTCCGGGCTCGTGACGCGTGATCACGTTGGCGCCGGGGGCGGTCTCGGGCTGGAACTTCATGCCGGATAATTGTAGGTTCTCCCCCGCATGAAAGCCCAACGCGTGAAGCCGATCGCCAAGTCCAGCAAGCTCGCCAACGTCTGCTACGACATCCGCGGACCGGTGCTCGACAAGGCGCGCCAGATGCAGGAGGAGGGGCACAAGATCATCCAGCTCAACATCGGCAACCTCGCGGTGTTCGGGCTCGAGCCCCCGGACGAGATCGTGCAGGACATGATCCGCAACCTGCCGCACAGCGCCGGCTACACCGACAGCAAGGGGCTGTTCGCGCCGCGCAAGTCGGTCGTGCACTACACCCAGGAAAAGCACATCGCCGGGGTCACGGTTGACGATGTCTACCTGGGCAACGGCGCCTCCGAGCTCATCGCGATGAGCCTGAACGCGCTGCTGGACACCGGTGACGAGATCCTGGTGCCGGCCCCCGACTACCCGCTGTGGACTGCCGCCGTCTCGCTGTCTGGCGGGTGCCCGGTGCATTACCTGTGCGACGAAGGCGCGGGCTGGCTGCCCGACCTCGACGACATCCGGCGCAAGATCACGCCCAACACCCGTGGCATCGTCGTCATCAACCCGAACAACCCGACCGGGGCGCTGTACCCGGACGATCTGCTGCGCGAGATCGTCGAGATCGCGCGCCAGCACCAGCTCATTGTCTTCGCCGACGAGATCTACGACAAGACGCTGTACGACGGCAACACGCACACCAGCATCGCCTCGCTCGCCGACGACGTGCTGTTCGTGAGCTTCAACGGCCTGTCCAAGAACTACCGTTCCTGCGGCTATCGCGCCGGCTGGATGGTGGTCTCGGGCGACAAGCGCCAGGCCGGCGACTACATCGAGGGGCTGAACATGCTGGCCTCGATGCGGCTGTGCTCCAACACCCCGGGCCAGCTCGCGATCCAGACCGCCCTGGGCGGCTACCAGAGCATCAAGGACCTGGTCGCGCCGACCGGGCGCCTGTGCCGCCAGCGCGACCTGGCGCACCAACTGCTGACGCAGATCCCGGGTGTCAGCTGCGTGAAGCCGAAGGCGGCGCTGTACATGTTCCCGCGCCTGGATCCGAAGATGTACCCGATCGCCGACGACCAGCAGTTCGCCTACGAACTGCTCGCCGAAGAGAAGGTGCTCATCGTCCAGGGCAGCGGCTTCAACTGGAAAGACCCGGACCATTTCCGCCTCGTCTTCCTGCCCAATTCCGACGATTTGACCGAAGCTGTCGGTCGGATCGACCGTTTCCTCGCCCACTACCGAAAGCGCCACACCCAATGACAACACGAAGTGTTGCGGTGCAGACTCATGTCGCGAAGCGACGTGACGTCGAAGCCAAAGCAATCAACGTCGGCCTGCTCGGCATCGGCACCGTCGGCAGCGGCACCTTCAAGGTGCTGCAGCGCAATTCGGAAGAGATCCGCCGCCGCGCGGGGCGCGAGATCCGCATCGCCACCGTCGCCGACCTCGACGTGGCGCGCGCCCGTTCCATCGTCGGCGACGGCGTGAACGTGGTTGCCGACGCGCGCGAGGTCATCGCCGACCCGGCCATCGACATCGTCGTCGAACTCATCGGCGGCTACGGCATCGCGCGCGCCCTGGTGCTCGAAGCCATCGCCGCGGGCAAGCACGTCGTCACCGCGAACAAGGCCTTGCTCGCGGTGCATGGCAACGAGATCTTCGCCGCGGCGCGCGAGCGCGGCGTGATGGTCGCCTTCGAAGCCGCGGTGGCCGGCGGCGTGCCCATCATCAAGGCGCTGCGCGAAGGCCTCACCGCGAACCGCATCGAGTGGATCGCCGGCATCATCAACGGCACGACCAACTTCATCCTCTCCGAAATGCGCAGCAAGGGGCTGGACTTCGCCGCCGTGCTGAAGCAGGCGCAGGCGCTGGGCTATGCCGAGGCGGATCCGACCTTCGACATCGAAGGCGTCGACGCCGCGCACAAGGCGACGATCATGAGCGCCATCGCCTTCGGCATTCCGGTGCAGTTCGCGAAGGCTCACGTCGAGGGCATCACCGCGCTCCAGGCCGTGGACATCCGCTATGCCGAACAACTCGGCTACCGCATCAAGCTCCTGGGCATCACGAAGCGGCGCGAGCACGGGATCGAGCTGCGCGTGCACCCGACGCTGGTGCCCTCGACCCGCCTCATCGCCAACGTCGAGGGGGCGATGAACGCCGTCGTCGTCCAGGGCGATGCGGTCGGCACGACGCTGTACTACGGCAAGGGCGCGGGCGCGGAGCCGACCGCGAGCGCGGTCGTCGCCGACCTCGTCGACATCACGCGCCTGGCCACGGCCGACCCGGACCACCGCGTGCCGCACCTGGCGTTCCAGCCGGGCGAACTGCAGGACACGCCGATCCTCTCGATCGACGAGGTCGTGACCGCCTTCTACCTGCGCCTGGTCGTCGCCGACAAGGCCGGCGTGCTGGCGCGCATCACCGGCATCCTGGCCGAGAACGACATCTCGATCGACGCGGTGATCCAGCGCGCCAGCGCCGACGGCGATGGCCTTGCAGCCCTTGCCGATGGCAAGGGCAAGACCGACCTCATCATCCTGACCCACGACACGGTCGAAGGCCGGATGAAGGCGGCGCTGGTGCAGATGCAGGCGCTGCCGACGGTGCTGGCACCGATCGTCAAGATCCGCAAGGAAGAATTGAATTGAGGTACCTCAGCACCCGAGGCGACCCCGAACGGCGCGGCTTCTCCGACATCCTGCTCGAAGGCCTGGCGCCCGACGGCGGCCTCTACCTGCCCGAGCGCTATCCGCAGGTCGACGCGGCGACGCTGGCGCGCTGGCGCGGCCTGGGCTATGCCGACCTGGCCTTCGAGATCCTCTCGCTCTTCATCGACGACATCCCGCCGGCCGACCTGAGGCGCCTCGTCGACGCCACCTACACCGAGGCGATCTTCGGCACGAAGGCCATCACGCCGCTGCGCCGGCTCGAAGACGGCGTCTTCATCGAAGCCCTGTCCAACGGCCCGACCCTGGCCTTCAAGGACATGGCGATGCAGCTGCTGGGCAACCTGTTCGAGTACGAACTCGGGCGCCGCGGCGAGCAGCTCAACATCCTGGGCGCGACCTCGGGCGACACCGGCAGCGCGGCCGAATATGCGATGCGCGGCAAGAAGGGCGTGCGCGTCTTCATGCTGAGCCCGAACGGGCGCATGAGCCCGTTCCAGCAGGCCCAGATGTTCAGCCTGCAGGACGCCAACATCCACAACATCGCGATCGAAGGCGTGTTCGACGACTGCCAGGACATCGTCAAGGCGGTCAGCAACGACCTCGAATTCAAGCGCCGCAACCGCATCGGCACCGTCAACTCGATCAACTGGGCGCGCCTGCTGGCCCAGGTCGTCTACTACTTTGCCGGCTATTTCCAGGCCACCA
Source organism: Burkholderiales bacterium (assembly GCA_028868875.1). Classification (GTDB taxonomy): domain Bacteria; phylum Pseudomonadota; class Gammaproteobacteria; order Burkholderiales; family Burkholderiaceae_C; genus Rubrivivax. The sequence continues at coordinate 3,843 of JAGWTS010000190.1, forward strand.
AGGTCAACGGCGAGCCGCTGAGCTTCGCCGTGCCGTCGGGCAATTTCGGCAACATCTGCGCCGGCCACGTTGCGCGCAGCATGGGCCTGCCGATCCGCCGCCTCGTGCTTGCGACGAACGAGAACGACGTCCTCGACGAGTTCTTCCGCAGCGGCCGCTATCGCGTGCGCGGCGCCGCGGTCGAGACCTCGAGCCCTTCGATGGACATCAGCAAGGCGAGCAACTTCGAGCGCTTCGTCTTCGACCTGCTCGGCCGCGACAGCGCACGCACGCGCGAGCTGTTCGGCGCGACGCTGGCGCGCGAAGGCGGCTTCACGCTGACGCCGGCCGAATTCGCCCCGGCCGCGGGATTCGGCTTCGTCTCGGGCCGCAGCACCCATGCCGACCGCCTGGCGACGATCCGCGACACCTGGCAGCGTTTCGGCACGATGATCGACACCCACACCGCCGACGGCCTGAAGGTCGGGCGCGAGCATCGCGATGCCGGCGTGCCGATGGTCGTTCTCGAAACCGCCCAGCCCGCCAAGTTCGCCGAAACCATCCGCGAAGCCACCGGGCGCGAACCCGAGCGGCCGGCCGCCTTGCAAGGCCTGGAAGCGCTGCCGCGGCGTTTCATGGTCATGGCCGTCGACGCCGGCACCGTCAAGCGCTACATCGAGGAGCATCTGCAATGAACGCGCCGCGCCCGCTGCTCAGTCTCGACGAAGTGCTGGCGCGACTGGCCGCCGGTTCGGCGCCGCACCGGATCGCGGAAACCGAATCGGTCTCCACCTTCGAAGGCCTGGGCCGGGTGCTGGCCACCGACGTCGTCTCGCTGCTCGACGTGCCGCCGGAGGACAACACCTCGATGGACGGCTATGCCCTGCGCGCCGCCGACGTGCCCGCACCCGGCACCGTTCTGCCGGTGACGCAGCGCATCCCGGCCGGCCATGTCGGTCAGGCGCTGCGACCCGGCAGCGCGGCGCGCATCTTCACCGGCGGCCAGGTGCCGGCCGGCGCCGATGCGGTCGTGATGCAGGAAGCCTGCGAGGCGGTGCCGGGCGAAGGCCTGGGCGCGGTGCGCGTGAACGCCGTGCCCGAATCCGGCCAATGGATCCGCCGCCGCGGCGAGGACGTGAAGCGCGGCGCCGTCGTGCTGCGCCAGGGCAGCCGCCTCACGCCGCAGGCGCTGGGCATGGCGGCCTCGGTCGGCGCCGCCGCGCTCACGGTGGTGCGGCGCCCGCGCGCCGCGCTCTTCTCCACCGGCGACGAGCTGATGATGCCGGGCGAGCCGCTGCGCCCCGGGGCGATCTACAACTCGAACCGCTTCACCTTGCGCGCCCTGCTCGAAGCGGCGGGCGCGACGGTCAACGACTTCGGCATCGTGCCCGACCGCCTCGACGCCACGCGCGCCGCCTTGCGCGACGCCGCGGCGGGCAACGACCTGATCGTCACCTGCGGCGGGGTCTCGGTGGGCGATGAAGACCATCTGAAGCCCGCCGCCAAGGCCGAAGGCGAACTCGACGACTGGCAGATCGCGATCAAGCCCGGCAAGCCGCTGGCCTTCGGCCGCGTCCGCCGCGCCGACGGCTCGGCGGCGCTGCTGGTCGGCCTGCCCGGCAACCCGGTTTCGAGCTTTCTCACCTTCCTGCTTTGCGTCACGCCGGTGCTGCGCGCGCTGCAGGGCGCGCCGACGGCGATGGCGACCGGCTTCCCGCTGCGCGCCGATTTCGACTGGCCCCGCCCCGACCGCCGGCGCGAGTTCCTGCGCGTGCGCCTGAACGAGCGCGGCGGGCTCGACCTGTTCCCGAACCAGAGCTCGGGCGTCCTGACCTCGGCGGTCTGGGCCGACGGCCTGCTCGACAACCCCCCCGGCCAGGCCATCCGCGCCGGCGACATGGTGCGCTTTCTGCCGCTCGCGGAGCTGATCCTGCGATGAAGGTCCAGGTGCGCTATTTCGCGGCGCTGCGCGAAGCACTCGGGGCTTCGGAATCCGTCGACGTGCCAGCCGGCGCCACCCTGGGCAGCTTGCGCGACCAGCTGATGGCCCGCAGCGAAAAGCACGCCGCCGCCCTGGCCCGCACGCGCGCCTTGCGCTGCGCCTTGAACCAGGTGATGGCCGACGAGAGCGCCGCCGTGGCCGAAGGCGCCGAGGTGGCGTACTTCCCGCCCGTCACCGGCGGCTGAAACGCGATGGCCCGCGTCGTCGTCCAGCAAGCCGATTTCGACCTCGGCCAGGAGGTGGCGGCGCTGCGCGCGGGCGACGGCGGCGTCGGCGCGGTCGCAGCTTTCGTCGGCACCGTGCGCGAGCACGGCAGCGGGGCCGCTGTCAGCGAGATGGAGCTCGAGCATTACCCCGGCATGACCGAGCGCGCGATCGAGGCCATGGTCGAAGCCGCGATGCGGCGCTTCGAGATCCGCGCCGCGCGCGTCGTCCACCGCGTCGGCCGGCTCGCCTTGGGCGAGCAGATCGTGATGGTCGCGGTGACCTCGTCGCATCGGGGCCAGGCGTTCCAGGCCTGCGAGTTCCTGATGGACTACCTGAAGACGCAGGCCCCGTTCTGGAAGAAGGAGCTCACGCCCGAAGGCGCGCAATGGGTCGACGCCCGGGTGGCGGACGACGAGGCCTTGCGGCGCTGGGGGCTGGAGGCGGGCAACGCCGCGCGATGATGGGCCCGCCATGAAGGACCCGCGCTGATGGACCCGAAGTTGCTGCGCCACACCCTCGGCCGCTTCACGACCGGCGTCACCATCATCTGCTGCCTGGACGGGCAGGGCGGGCGCGTCGGGCTCACGGCCAATTCGTTCCAGGCCTTGTCGCTCGATCCGCCGCTCGTGCTGTGGTCGTTGCGCGCCGCGAGCCCGAGCCTGGAGGCCTTCCGCCAGGCGCGCCACTTCACGATCAACGTCCTCGCCGAAGCCCATGTCGAGCACGCGCGCCGCTTCGCCTCGCGTCACGACGACAAGTTCGGCGAAGGGCTGTGGGCGCCGGGCGAATCCGGCTCGCCGGTGCTGGCGGGTTGCTGCGCGGTGTTCGAGTGCGAAAGCGTCTCGAACCAGGCCGCTGGCGACCACGTGCTCTTCATCGGCCGCGTCGTCGCGATGAGCGAGGCGCCGGTGGCGCCGCTCGTGTTCCAGGCCGGGCATTACCGCATGCTGGGGGAGATCCTTTGACGATCGAAGCCAAGTGGATCGCGATGTTCGAGCAGGTCTTCCGCCTCTGCGGCGTGGCCGAAGGCGACGCTTGCGCGGTGTTGTCGGAAAACCAGACCCGGCCCGAACTGCCGCAGCTCGCCGAGCTGGCCCTGGCGCGCATCGGCGCCCGGCCTTTCCACCTCGTGCTGCCGGGCAAGCCGCTGGCCGCGCCGGTGCCGGTGCGCTCGACCGGCGCTTCGGACGCGGTCGGCCGCCTCGAGCCCGTGGTGCAGGCGCTGGCGGCCAGCGTCTTCGTCGCCGATTGCACGGTCGAGGGCTTGCAGCATGCGGTCGAGCTGCCGCGCATCCTGAAGGGCGGGGCGCGCGTGCTGGCGATCAGCCACGAGCACCCCGAGATTCTCGAGCGCTGCCTGCCGCGCGCCGAAGACGAAGCCCCGGTGCGCGAGGCGATGCGCCGGCTGAAGGCGGCACGCGAAATGCACGTGACCTCGCGCGCGGGAACCGACCTGCGCATCGCGCTTGCCGGCGCGCGCGTGGGCGGGGTCTGGGGCTTCACGTCCAAGCCCGGAACCTTGTCGCACTGGCCGGCCGGGCTCGTGCTCGCGTTCCCGGCCGCGGGCAGCGTCAACGGCAGCCTCGTGCTGGCGCGCGGCGACGTCAACCTCACCTTCAAGCGCTATCTGCAGGACCCGGTCCGGCTCGTGATCGAGCGCGACCACGCGGTGCGGGTCGAGGGCGAGAGCGTCGACGCCGATCTGATGCGCGGCTATTTCGAATCCTGGGGCGACCCTTCGGCCTACGCCGCATCGCATGTCGGCTGGGGCCTGAACCGCGGCGCGCGCTGGGACGCGATGACCTTCTACGACAAGGCCGATTTCAACGGCACCGAGCTGCGCGCCTTTGCCGGCAACTTTCTGTATTCCACTGGCGCCAACGAGGTGGCGGGGCGCCACACGCTGGGGCACTTCGACCTGCCGCTGCGTGGCTGCACCGTGGCGTTGGACGGGGTGCCGGTGGTCGACAACGGGCGCCTGGTGTGAGCCCCACCGAATCCGCCGCTTCGCGCCCGGCCGCGCCGGATCGGCTCGCGAGCCTGCCGGCCTTCACGCGGCAAGGGCAGGGCGGGGTCGCGGTGCTGCTGCTGCACGGCATCGGTGGCGGCAAGTCGATCTGGGGCGCAAGCTTGTCGGCACTGGCCGCCGCCGGCTTCGACGCCGCGGCGCTGGACTTCCCCGGCTATGGCGAATCGCCCGGGGCGCCGACGCTGGACGCGATGGTCGGCGCGGTCGTCGATCTCGCCGCCCACCTCGGCGCGCCGCGTACCGTGCTGGTCGGCCACAGCATGGGCGGGATGGTCGCGCAGGAGGTCGCGGCGCGCCATCCGCAGCGAATCCAGGGCTTGGTGCTGGCCTGCACGACCGCGTCGTTCGGCCGCCCCGACGGCGCCTGGCAGGCGCGCTTCGTCGCCGAGCGGCTGGCGCCGCTGGATGCCGGCCTGGGCATGGCGGCGATGGCCGAACGCCTCGTCCCCGGCCTCGTCGGCCCCGGTGCGGGCGCGGCGGCTCGCCGTGCCGCGACCGAGGTCATGGCGCGCGTTCCCGAAGCCAGCTACCGCAGGGCGCTGGCCGCGATCGCCGGCTTCGACCGCCGCCAAGCCCTGGCCGCGATCGCCGTGCCCACGCTGTGCCTGGCCGCCGAGCACGACCGCACGGCTGCGCCCGACGTGATGCAGCGCATGGCGCAGCGCATTCCGAAGGCCGACTATCGCTGCCTGCCGGATGCCGGCCACATCGCCAACGTCGAGCAGCCCGAGGCCTTCAACGCCGCGCTCCTGGCCTTTCTGCGCCAGCACTTCGATCGAGGAGACCCATGCACATCGCCGGCAACCCCGCCACGCTGACGCCTTTGCAGCGCGAGCTGATCGAGACCGCGGCCGCGCTCGGGCGCGAGAAGTTCGCGCCGCGCGCCGCGCGCTACGACCGCGAAGCCAGCTTCCCGTTCGAGAACTACGCCGACCTGCGCGAATCCGGCCTGCTGAAGATCTGCGTGCCGCGCGCCTACGGCGGCCACGGCGCCGATTTCGCCACCTACGTGATGGTGGCGGCCGAGATCGGGCGCCACTGCGGCTCGACCGCGCTGTCGTACAACATGCACGTGTGCTCGTGCATGTGGTCGGGCTTCATCGCCGACGCCCTCGACATGACGCCCGAGCAGCGCGCCGACCACGAGACAAACCGCGCCCTGCTCTACAAGAACATCGTCGAGGGCGGCAAGGTCTATTCGCAGCCTTTCTCCGAAGGCGGGGCGGCGGCGGCCGGCAAGGCGCCCTGGGGCACGCTGGCGCACCCGGTCGAAGGCGGCTACCGCGTCAGCGGGCGCAAGATCTTCGCGTCGCTCGCAGGCGCGGCCGACTACTACGGCGTGCTCTGCACCCTGGACAAGCCGGGCGCGACCCAGCGCGACTCGATGTACCTCGCGGTGCCGGCCGATGCCCCCGGCGTCAGCGTGAGCGGCGACTGGGACCCGCTGGGCATGCGCGGCACGGTGAGCCGCACCCTCGTGTTCGAGGACGTGTTCGTGCCCGGCACCGCGCGCCTGATGCCCGAAGGCCTGTACTTCCAGGCCGCGCTGCGATTCCCCCACATGTTCGCGACGCTCTCGCCCACCTACATGGGCATCGCCCAGGCCGCCTACGACTTCACGGTGGCCTATCTGCGCGCCGAGGTGCCGGGAATGCCGCCGGTCAAGCGCCGCATGTACCCGACCAAGCAGATCGGGGTGGCGCAGATGCGGGTGATGCTCGAACAGACCCGGGCGCTGTTCCTGCAGAACGCGCGCGACGCCGCGGTCGACCCCGACAAGGACACGCGCATGCGCCTGTATGCGGCGCATTACACGATCATGGAGAACGCCCAGGCGATGACGGCGCTGGCGATCCGCACCTGCGGTGGCCAAAGCCTGTTGAAGAGCCTGCCGATCGAGCGCCTGTACCGCGATTCGCGCTGCGGCTCGCTGATGCTGCCCTGGACCGCCGAACTCTGCCTCGACCGCCTCGGCCGCGAATGCCTGTACGAATCGGGCGAGCGCGACGAGGAAATCGAGTAGCCGGTGTTCGACCGCCTCGTCGACGAAGCCGCGGCGGAGCGGGCCCTTGTGCGGCTGAAGGCCGATGGCGTCGCGCGCGGCGCCATCGTCGCCTGGCTCGGGCCGAACAGCTGGGACCTGATTGCCGACCTCGTCGCCTGCGAGCGTCTGGGCGCCGTGCTGCTGCCGCTGAACGGCCGGCTGGCCTTGCCCGAGCTCGCGCGCATTGCCGCCCACGCCGGCGCCGGCCACCTCGTCGCGGCGCCCGAGGTGCGCGAGACCGCCCAGGCCTTGCGCGCCGCGGTCGACTGGCGCCCGGGCCCGGCCGAAGGCGTCGAGCCCGGCGACCTGCTGCTGGTCTACACCTCGGGTACGACCGGCCAGCCCAAAGGGGCGATGCACACCCGCGCCGGCATGCAGGCCAACGCCGCAGCGGCCATCCAGACCCAAGGCCTGGACGCGGCCACGCGCACGCTCGCGATCCTGCCGCTGTTCCACGTCGGCGGCCTGTGCATCCAGACCCTGCCGACGCTGGCCGCCGCCGGCCGGGTGAAGCTGCCGCCGCGCTTCGAGCCCGGAGCCTGGTTCGATGACGTCGAGCAATGGCGGCCGACGACGAGCCTGCTGGTTCCCGCGGTCATGCGCGCCTTGATCGCCCACCCGCGCTGGGCCGGCGCCGACCTCTCGTCACTGGCCTTCGTCAGCGCCGGCTCGCAGATCGTGCCGCGGCC
>JAGWTS010000191.1 GCA_028868875.1 Burkholderiales bacterium
CATCGTCGTCATCATGATCGGCCGGAAGCGCAGCAGGCAGGCCTGGTAGATCGCCTCGTGGGCGTCGAGCCCCTGCTCGCGCTCGGCGCTGAGGGCGAAGTCGATCATCATGATGCCGTTCTTCTTGACGATGCCGATGAGCAGGATGATGCCGATGAGCGCGATCACGCTCAGGTCGTAGCCGCCCAGGCGCAGCGCCAGCAGCGCGCCCAGGCCCGCCGATGGCAGGGTCGAGAGGATCGTCAGCGGGTGGATGTAGCTCTCGTAGAGCAGGCCCAGGACGATGTAGACCGCGATCAGCGCCGCCGCGATCAGGTAGGGCTGGCTCGCGAGCGATTCGCCGAAGGCCTTGGCCGTGCCCTGGAAGCTGCCCGAGAGCGTGGCCGGCACGCCCATCTCGGCCTGCACCCGCTCGATCGCCTTCACCGCCTCGCCCAGCGCCACCCCGGGGGCGAGGTTGAACGAGATCGTCACCGCGGGGAACTGGCCCTGGTGGTTGATCTGCAGATAGGCCGACTTGTCGGTATCGACGTGGACGAAGGCCGCCAGCGGCACCTGGCGGCCGTTCAGCGGCGAGGTGATGTAGAGCTTGTCGAACAGCGACGGATCCCGGCGCATCGCGGGCGTGACCTCGAGGATCACGTGGTAGCTGTTGGTCTGGGTGAAGTACTGGGCGACCTGGCGTTCGCCGATCGCGTCGTAGAGCGTGGCATCGACGAGCGCGGGGGTGATGCCGAAGCTCGCCGCGCGCGCGCGGTCGATCGTCAGCACCGCGGCGGCTGCGGCGTTCTGCTGGTCGGTCGCGAGGTCGGTGAGCTCGGGCAGGCGGCGCAGCCGCTCGAGGATCTTCGGCGCCCAGGTGTTGAGCTCGACGAGGTCGGTGTCGGTCACCGTGTACTGGTACTGGGTGCGCGAGAGCCGGCCGCCGACGTTGATGTCCTGCGGCGCCTGCATGTACAGGTTGATGCCTTCGAGCCGGGCGAGCTGGGGCCGCAGGCGCGCGATGACCTGGTCGGCGCTGAGCGTGCGCCCTTCGGCCTTGGGCTTCAAGGCGATGAAGAAGGCGCCCTGGTTCGCGGTCTGGCCGCCGGCGAACATGCCGAAGGCGCTCACGTCGGGGTCGCGGCGCACGACGTCGGCGGCCTCGACCATGCGCCGGCTCATGGCCTCGAAGGAGGCGTCCTGCGAGGTTTCGGCGAAGCCGAAGATCGTCCCCGTGTCCTGCTGCGGGAAGAAGCCCTTCGGGCTCACGACGAACATCACGACGGTCGCGACCAAGGTCGCGAAGAAGACGCACAGGGTCGGGAATTCATGCTTCAAGACGAAGTCCAGCCCGCGCTTGTAGCCCGCGAGCAGGCGCTCGAAGCCCTGGTCGAAGAAGCGGTACAGGCGCCCGTGCGGTCGGCTGTGCGAGTCCTTCAGGAAGCGCGAGCACAGCATCGGCGTGAGGGTGAGCGAGACCAGCACCGAGACGACGATGGTCATCGTCACCGTCACCGCGAACTCGCGGAACAGGCGCCCGACGATGCCGCCCATGAGCAGCAGCGGGATGAACACCGCGACCAGCGAGACCGAGATCGAGAGGATGGTGAAGCCGATCTCGGCCGCGCCTTCGAGCGCCGCCTGCATCGGCTTCATGCCCTTCTCGACGTGGCGGTGGATGTTCTCGAGCATCACGATCGCGTCGTCGACGACGAATCCGACCGAGATCGTCAAGGCCATCAGCGAGAGGTTGTCCAGGCTGTAGCCGAGCACGTACATCATGCCCGCGGTGCCCAGCAGCGCCAGCGGCACCGTGAGCCCGGGGATGACGGTCGCCGGCACGCTCAGCAGGAAGGCGAAGATCACCGCGATGACGGCGCCGATGGTGATGAGCAGCGTGACCTCGACATCGTGCACCGAGGCGCGGATGTTCTGGGTGCGGTCGACGAGGATGTTGACGGCCACCGACGGCGGGATCGCGGCGCGCAGCCGCGGCAGCGCCGCCTTGATGCGCTCGACCGTGTCGATCACGTTCGCGCCCGGCTGCTTGGCGATGAACAGCACCATGCCGCGCCCGTTGTGGAAGGTGTTGTCGGGCGCTGCGGCCGCGCCCGCGAAGGCCCAGGCCCCGGTGAGGTCGCTCTCGGGCCCGTCGACGGCCACGCCGATGTCGCGCACCCGCACCGGCGCGCCGTTGCGGTAGGCCAGGACGATGTCGTTCCAGGGCGCGGCGTGCAGGATCTGGTCGTTGGTGTAGACCGCGAAGGCCTGGCGCGTGCCCTGGATGCTGCCGGCCGGCTGGCTCACCGTGGTGTTGGCGATGACGCCGCGGATCTCCTCCAGGCTCATGCCCATGGAGGCGAGCTTGGCCGGGTCGACCTGGATCCGCACCGCGGGCTTCTGCACGCCGCCGATGTTGACCGTGCCCACGCCCGGGATCTGCGAGATCTGCTGCGCCAGGATGGTGTCGGCGTACTCGTTGACCTGGGTCAGCGGCAGCGTGTCCGACTGCACCGCGAGCACCAGGATCGCGAACTCGCCCGGATTGATCTTGCGGAAGTTCGGCGGGCTCGGCATGTTGCTCGGCAGTTGGCCGCTGGCCGCGGTCATCGCGGTCTGGACGTCGAGCGCGGCGGCGTCGATGTTGCGGCTGAGGTCGAACTGGAGCGTGATCTGGGTCGAGCCGAGCGAACTCGACGAGGTCATCTGCGCGAGGCCGGGAATGAGCGAGAACTGGCGCTCGAGCGGCTGGGCCACGCTCGAGGCCATCGTCTCCGGGTTCGCTCCGGGCAGGCGGGCCGTGACCTGGATCGTCGGGAAGTCGACCTGCGGCAGCGGCGCCACCGGCAGCAGCGGCCAGGCCGCGATGCCGATGAGCAGGATCGCGATCGCGAGCAGCGAGGTGCCGATCGGCCGCTTGATGAAATGCGACGAAACGCTCACGGCGCGGCCCTCCGCGGCGCGCGCCCGGGAACCTGCGCCCGGCGCCGGGGCGGCGCCTTCACTTCGCCGCCCCGGCCGCGGAGGCCGCGCCCGCGGCGACGACCGCCACGCCCGGGCTGACCTTGTACTGGCCGTCGGCGACCACGGTCTCTCCCGGCTCGAGGCCCTTGGCGACGATGGCCTTGCCGTCCTGGATGCGCCGCACCTCGACCGGGCGCATCTGGGCCTTGCCGTCTGCGCCGATGACGTAGGCGAACGTGCCCTGCTGGCCGCGCTGGATGACCGAGGCCGGCACCGTCGCGGCACCGGCGAAGAGGCCGATCTGCAGCCGCACGTTGACGTACTGGCCGGGCCAGAGGGCGTGGCCGGCGTTCGCGAAGCGCGCCTTGAGCTGGACCGTGCCGCTCGCGGTGTCGATCTGGTTGTTGATCAGCACCAGCTCGCCTTGCGCCAGCAGCTGGCTGCCGTCGCGCGAATAAGCCCGCACCGGCAGCTTGCGGTGGCCGTCCAGGGCCTGGTTGATCGCCGCCACCGCGCTGTCGGGCAAGGTGAAGACGACGCTGATCGGGTCGATCTGGTTGATCACGACGAGGCCGCCTGCATCGGCGGCGTGGACCATGTTGCCGGGGTCGACCAGGCGCGCGCCGACGCGCCCGGAGATCGGCGCCCGGATCGTCGTGTAGCCGAGCTGGACCCGGGCGTACTCGACCGCGGCGGCATCGGACTGCAGCGCCGCCTCGAGCTGGCGCACCAGGGCGCGCTGGGTGTCCAGGGTCTGCTGCGTCGTCGCGTCTTCCTTGATCAGGCCGCGGTAGCGCTCGAGGTCGACGCGCGCGTTCGCGAGCTGGGCCGCGTCGCGCGCCTTCTGGGCCTGGACCTGGCCGAGCTGAGCGCTCAGCGCGCGCGCGTCGAGCCGGGCCAGGACCTGGCCCGCCTTCACATCCTGGCCTTCGCGGTAGCCCACGCTCTCGAGCTGGCCGTCGATGCGCGACTTGACGGTGACGCTGGCCAGCGCCTGCACCGTGCCCACGCCCGGCAACAGGTCGGGCACGTCTTCGCGCGCCACCTCGACGAGGGTGGCGCGCACCGCGGGGCGCGCGCCACGGGCCGGCGCGGGCGCGTTGTCGCCGCGGCTCATGAAGGGGGTCCAGCCGATCGCGGCCAGTGCGGCGACGAGGCCGGCGCGCTTGAGCCAGGACTTGGTGCCGGGTTTCTTGACGGAGGGGTCCATGGAGCGTTCGGCGAGCGGGGGATTCATGAATCGGATTTCGCGGCCGCGCCCGGGGTGGCCGCAGGATCGGCCTGCGCCGCCGCAGGCTTGTCGTCGTTCAGCGCGCTCGCGTCCCAGCCGCCGCCGATGGCCTTGACCAGGGCGACGCCGGCGGCGAGTTCGCGCCCGCGGATCGCGAGCGCGCTGCGCTCGTTCACGAGCATCAGGTTCTGCGCCACCACCACCGCGAGGTAGTTGGCGGTGCCGGCGCGGTACTGCGCCAGCAGCACGCGCGCCGAGTCGCGCGAGGCGCGCACCGCGCGGTCCTGCTCGGCACGCTCGCGCGCGAGTTCGCCGAGCGCCGCGAGGTTGTCCTCGACCTCCTGGAAGCCGCCGAGCACGGTCTGGCGGTAGGCGGCGGCGGCGGCGTCGAAGGCGGCGCGCGCCTGCTCGACCTGGGCGTCGCGCTGGCCGCCGTCGAAGATCGATCCGGCCAGCGTGGCCCCGAGCGCCCAGACGCGGAACGGCGCGGCGAGCCAGTCGCCGAGATGCGGACCGGCGTCGCCGTAGCTCGCGGCCAGCGTCACCCGCGGGTAATAGGCCGCCTGCGCGACCCCGATGTTGGCGTTGGCGGCGGCGACGCGGCGCTCCGCGGCGGCGATGTCGGGACGGCGCTCGAGCAGCTGCGAAGGCAGGGCGAGCGGGATCTGCGGCGGCGCCGGCAGTTCGCTCCCGGGCGGACGCGCGGCGAGCGCGAATTCGGCCGGCGTCTTGCCCTGCAGCACCGCGATCGCATGCTCGAGCTGGCGCCGCGTGAGGTCCAGGTCGACCGCCTGGGCCTGGGCCGCGCTCAGCGTGGCCTCGGCCAGCGCCACGTCCGAACGCGTCACGACCCCGGCCTTGAACTGGCTTCGGGTCAGCGCCAGGGCCTTGCGGTAGCCCTCGAGGGTGCGGCGGTAGAGGTCGATCTGGCGGTCGGCGATGCGCAACTGCAGGTAGTCGTTGACGAGCGCGGCCTGCAGCGCCAGCCGCGCCGCGGCGAGGTCGGCCGCGCTCGCCTGGGCGCTCGCCCCGGCGGCTTCGGCGGTGCGCCGGATGCGGCCCCAGAAGTCGGCCTCCCAGCCCGCCTGGACGCCCCCGTTGTGGGAGTCGCCGAGCACCGAGATGCCGTTGCTGCCGACCGCGCGCTGGCGGCTCTCGGCCAGGCTGTAGCCCAGGCTCGGCAGGCCGGCGGCGCGCGCGCCCGCGGCCACGGCGCGGGCCTGGCGCAGCTGGGCCTCGGCCACGCGCAGGTTCTGGTTCGAGCGGTCGGCCTGTTCGACCAGGGCGTCGAGCTCGGCGTCGCCGTAGAGCTTCCACCAGCGGCCGTCGGCGTCGATCACGGCCGGCTCGGCCGGCTTCCAGAGCGCGCTTTCCTTGAACGCGGGCGCGGCGGCGCCGGCCGGCGGCTGCGGGCGCACGTAGTCGGGGCCGGAACTGCAGGCGCCGAGCGCCAGGGCCAGGGCCAGGGCCAGGGCCGGCGCGGCCCTGCGCCTGCCGGGGTGCGGGCGCCGGTTCAAGCCAGCGCCCTGCGCAAGGCGGCGAGGCCGTCGCGGATCGCGCGCAAGTCCTCGGCCGGGCGCCGCGCCAGCCTCGAGGCCAGTTCGTGCCGGGTTTCGGCGCGCACCTGTTCGAGCAGGGTCTTGCCCGACGCGCTGATGTGCAGGGTCGAGCGGCGGCGGTCGGCGGCCGAACTCGAAGCCAGCACGTGGCCGGCGCGGGCGAGGCGGTCGACCATGGCCGAGGCGGTGGGCATGGTCACGCCCAGGAACGCGGCGACCGCACCGACCGAGGCGCCGGGACTGTGGTCGATGTAGTTCAGGCAGCGGAACTGCGGAACCGAGAGCCGGTTGTCGAGCTGCGAGCGCATGCCCAGGCGGATGGTGTCCATCGCGTCGGGCAGGACCTCGAGCACGTCGTCGGCGCAGGCCCGGGACAGGGCGGTAAGGGCCATCGTCGCCAATGCTTCGTGTTACGAATGATTAGCTTAGCAAACCGTGCCGGCATCGGCATTTCCGGCGCGTAAAAGCGGCGTACGGGTCAACCCCTGCCGGTCGATCCGAAGCCGCCCGTGCCGCGCCCGGATTCTCCAAAATCGTCGACGCGCCGGAAGCTCGCCTGCACCACCGGCACGATCACGAGCTGGGCGATGCGCTCCAGCGGCTGGATCGTGAAGACGGCGTCGCCGCGGTTCCAGCAGCTCACCATCAGCGGCCCCTGGTAGTCGCTGTCGATGAGGCCGACGAGGTTGCCGAGCACGATGCCGTGCTTGTGGCCCAGCCCCGAGCGCGGCAGGATGATCGCCGCCAGGCCGGGGTCGGCGATGTGGATCGCCAGGCCGGTGGGAATGAGCGCGGTGCGCCCGGGTTCGAGCACGAGCGGCGCGTCCAGGCAGGCGCGCAGGTCGAGCCCGGCGCTGCCCGGCGTGGCGTACTCGGGAATCTGCCCGGCGACGCGTTCGTCGAGCACCTTGAGGTCGATGGAGGTCATTTGGGCATGCGTTGCGCGATCTCGCGCACGAGTTCGCGCGCGAGCGTGAGCTTGTCGGCGGCGGGCAGCGCGCGCTCGCCGGCGGCGTCGACGAGCAGGAGCTGGTTGTCGTCGCGGCCGAAGGTGGCGGGGCCGAGGTTGCCGACGATGAGGGCCACGCCCTTGCGCTCGAGCTTGGCGCGCGCATGGCGCGCCAGGTCTTCGGTCTCGGCAGCGAAGCCCACGCACCAGGGGCGCTGGCCGGCGGGCAGGTGCGCCACCGTGGCCAGGATGTCGGGGTTCTCGACGAGCTGGAAGCTCGGCACGGCCTGCTTGCCGTCCTTCTTGATCTTGTGGCCGTTCGGTGCCGCGGGGCGCCAGTCGGCGACCGCGGCGGTGGCGACGAAGAGCTGGTGGCGCGGCGCCTCGGCCATGACGGCGTCGAACATCTCGCGCGCGCTCGTCACGTCGATGCGGCGCACGGCGCGCGGCGTCGGCAGGTGCACCGGGCCCGCGACCAGGGTCACGCTGGCGCCGGCATCGGCCGCGGCGCGCGCGATGGCAAAGCCCATCTTGCCGCTCGAGAGGTTGGTGATGCCGCGCACCGGGTCGATCGCCTCGAAGGTGGGGCCGGCGGTGACGAGCAGGCTGCGCCCGGCGAGGTGGCGCGGCTGGAAGGCGGCGACGAGTTCGTCGCGCAGCTCGAGGGCCTCGAGCATGCGGCCGTCGCCGACCTCGCCGCAGGCCTGGTCGCCCGAGCCCGGGCCGAAGACGCGGGCGCCGTCGGCCACGGCCTGGGCCAGGTTGCGCTGCGTCGCCGGGTGCGCCCACATCTCGCGGTTCATCGCCGGCGCCAGGAACAGCGGGCAGCGTTCGATCGGGCGCGCCAGGCACAACAGCGAGAGCAGGTCGCCGCCGCGGCCTTGCGCGAGCTGGGCGATGAAGTCGGCGCTGGCCGGTGCGACGAGCACGGCATCGGCGGCGCGCGAGAGTTCGATGTGGGCCATCGAATTGTCCGGGCGGGCGTCCCAGGCGCTGGTGTAGACCGGCCGGTTCGACAAGGCATGCATCGTCACCACGCCGATGAACTGCGTCGCGGCCTCGGTCATCACGACCTGGACCCGGGCTCCGGCGCGCACCAGTTCGCGCGTCAGCTCGGCGGCCTTGTAGCAGGCGATGCCGCCCGTCAGGCCCAGCACGATGGACCGGCCTTCGAGTTCCTGCGGCGCCGACATGGGGCGCGACTCTAGCAGCAGAGCGAGGAAACGCCGGTCCGCTCCCGAGCCTGCTCACGCCCGCCCGCTGGGGGCATGTGGCATTGCAGCGGGTCCGGGGGCGCCATCAGCCTTGGCGCACGGTGAGCTGCTTGCAGACGTTGTTGCCGGTGACGGTGAGCTTGAGGCTGCCGCCGACCCACTCGAGCCAGTTGATCGCGACGTAGTCGTCGATCAGCCCGGTGTCGATCTCGCAGGCCCGGCGCTGGGCCAGCAACTCGACCGTGGACAGCAGCGCCGCGCGCAAGGCCTCGTTGCGCTGGGCCGCCGCGGAGACCGGGGACGGCGGCGATGCAAGGGTTCTGACCATCGCTGCACCATAACACCGGGCGCTGACAGATGCGCGCCGCCGCGGCGAACTGCTTTCGGTGCTAGGGTCGCGAAATTCCGCCGAACGTGAAGGTTGCCCCATTCCGCAAGCCCTGCCCGCCCAACCCCGCCCGAGCATCGATTCACTGCTGCTCGCGGCAACGCCGATCTCGACCTTCGAACACGAGCGTGCGCTCACGCGCGCCAGCGGCTTCTTCTTCGAGCGCGGGGAGCGCCTGTTCCTGGTGACGAGCCGCCACGTCTTCGTCGACGAGCCGAGCGGCCACCACCCGAACCGGATCGAGATCGAACTCCACAGCGACGCCGCCGACCTCGGCCGCTCGGTCGCGTTCTCGCTGCTGCTGTTCGAGCGCGGCCGCAGCCAGTGGCGCCAGGGGCGCGACGCCGCCGGCGAGATCGACGTCGCGATGATCGAGATCGACCGCGCCGCCCTGCCCGCGGCGGCGCTGATCCGCGCCTTCACGCCGGCGCACCTGGCGGGGGCGGCGGCGCGCATCGAGGTCGGCAGCTCGCTGCTCATCGTCGGCTTTCCGCTCGGCTTCCACGACACGCTGCACCATCTGCCGGTGGTGCGCCAGGCGGTTCTGGCCTCGGCCTGGGGCATGCGGTTCCAGGGCCAGGGCTACTTTCTCACCGATGCGCGCACCCACCGCGGCACCAGCGGCGCCCCGGTGGTGCTGCGCGAACGCGGCGCCGGCGCCAGCCGCAAGCCCCTGCCCTGGAAACTGCTGGGCGTGCATTCGGCGCGCCTGGACATGGCCGGGCGCGACCTCGCCCAGGACGAAACGCTGGGGCTGAACTGCGCCTGGTACGCCGACATCCTGATGACACTGAGCGCGGCCTGAATCGTCAGGCTCATGAGTCGAACCGGCTTTGCCGGGCGACTCATGCCCCCTCGGGGGGCCTGACGCGAAGCGGCAGGTTTGGGGGCGCTCTCAAGCCGCGGCGCCGTGGCACTTCTTGAACTTCTTGCCGCTGCCGCAGGGGCAGGGGTCGTTGCGGCCCGGAGTCTTCTCGACGTGGCGCGTCTCGGGCCGGGGCGCGTGTTCGACCCACCACAGCCGCATGTCCTGCACCGCGAACAAGGCCTCGTCGATGAGGCGGTCGCGGTCGGCGCCGGCCGCTCCGTAGGTCTGCTCGACGTGGGCGCGCAGCTCGTCGCTGGCATCGGGCAGCAGCAAGGCGCTCAATTGGGCGAGCAGGCTCGCGAAGTACTCGGCCTCTTCGTCGTCGGCCTCGGCGTCCCAGTCGGCAGCGAAGTCTTCGGTCGCGGCGATGAAGCCCTCGACCCAGTCGGCCCCGGTGACGAGCAACGGCAGGTCTTCCTCAGGCACGCCGTCGGCCGCAGCTTGGGCCCGGTCTTCGTCGCGCCAGTCCATCATCAGCGGCGACAGGCGCAGCGCATCGGGGGCGTCGAACATCGCCTCGGGGTCGAGCTGGTCGGCGAGCACGGCCGCGCGCGCATGCAGGATGCGGCGCGAACGCAGCTCGTCCTCCGGGTCGGCGACGGCGCGTTCCCAGGCCTCGCCCGCCCACTTCGGCAGCCATTCGTCGATCGGCACGGCGCGCGGGCCGGCGGCGAGCGCGCTCAGGTAGCCGTCGGACCACTCGGGCGACAGCCGTTCTTCGAAGCCGGACAGGCGCTCGCAGAGCGCTGCAAAGTCGTCGAGCTCGGCTTCGGTGTTGCGGCGCGGGAGTTTCATCGCGGCGATTGTCCACGGCCGGCGCCGCCGAGCAGGTTTTCCAGGCGCTGCATCGCCCACTCGAGCGCGGGCACACCATCGGCTTTCATCGCGACGCGGGCATTGGCGCGGGCCTGCGCCGGCGCGCGCAGGTCGCATACCGTCATGCCGCGGGTGTGGCGGCCCGCGAGCTCGATCTCGACCCGGCCGCTTTGCAGTTCGAACAGATCGGGGCGCGCGAGCCAGATCACCGGCGTCGGGTCGTAGACCGACTGGAAGGGCCGGCCGCGCCGACGCGCGATGCCGACATAGCCGTCGAGGTAGCCGGCGAACACCGCAGCGCGCTCGCCGCCGATGCGCTGCAGGCGCTCGACCTCGGCCGCGGACACGGTCACCTGGCGGCAGACGTTCAGGCCGAACATCGCCACCGGCACGCCGCAATCGAAAACCCGGGCTGCGGCCTCGGGGTCGGCGTGGATGTTGAATTCGGCCGCCGCGGTGGAATTGCCGCCCACGGTCGAGCCGCCCATGATGACGATGTCGGCAAGCAGCCCGGGCAGATCGGGCGCGAGCGCGAAGGCGGTGGCGATGTTGGTGAGCGGGCCGATCGCCAGCAGCGTGATGCGCCCCGGGTTGGCGCGCACGGTGTCGATGAAGGCCTGCACCGCATGCGCAGGCTCGGGCGCGGTGCCGGCCGCGGGAAGCGGCGCGCCGGTGGTTTCCATGCCGTGCGCGCCCAGCACGTCCTGGGCCGTGGTCTGCCGCTGCGCCAGCGGGCGCGCGCAACCGGCGTAGACGGGGGTCTCGAAGCCGTGCAAGGCCTTGATCGCG
>JAGWTS010000192.1 GCA_028868875.1 Burkholderiales bacterium
GCGGCGCGGCGCGCAAATCCGAGGTCGGCCTCGAAGCCGGCGTGGATGCGGTAGAGCGCCTGGCCGCGCCGCACCGCGCTGCCGACGCGCACGAACAGGTCGAGGCCGGCACCCGCGGCCTGGGGCGCGCCGGCCAGGCGCGCGATGCGGGCGATGCGCAGGTTGTCGATCGCCGCCACGATGCCGTCGTCCGGCGCCAGGGCCTCGAACACGAGCGGCGCCGGTTGCGCCACGGGGTCGCGCCGGCCCTGGGCCTCGATCAGCGCCTGCATCTTCGCCAAGGCCCGGCCGGACGCGAGGATCTCGCGCGCGATGCGCTCGCCGTCGCCGCCGCGCACCGCCGGGTCGAACTCGATCACGCGGCCGGCCAGCGCGATCGCCTTCTCGCGCAGGTCGACCGGGGCACCGGGCTCGTTGTTCAGCACCTGCATCACGTCGCGCGCTTCGAGCACCGGGCCGATGCCGCGCCCGATCGGCTGGCTGCCGTCGCTCACCACCACCTCGAGCTGCAGCCCCAGGCGCGCGGCCACGTATTCGAACAGCCGTGCCAGGCGCTGGGCGCCGGCCGCGCTGCGCACCTTGGCGCTCGGCCCGACCGGGATGTCGAGCACGAGGTGGGTGGATCCGGCGGCGATCTTCTTGGACAGGATCGAGGCCACCATCTGCCCAGGCGAGTCGATCGCGAGCGGGCGTTCGACCGAGATCAGCACGTCGTCGGCGGGCGAGAGGTCGGCGCTGCCGCCCCAGGCCAGGCAGGCGCCGGTGGCGCGCACGATCTGCTGCAGGCGTTCGATCGGCAGCTCGACCGCGGCCAGCATCTCCATCGTGTCGGCGGTGCCGGCGGGCGAGGTGATGGCGCGCGACGAAGTCTTGGGGAAGAGCAGGCCGTGGGCGGCGACGATGGGCACGACGATCATCGAGGTGCGGTTGCCCGGAATGCCGCCGATGCAGTGCTTGTCGACCACCGGCCGGCCGCCCGCCTCGCCGCTCCAGTCCAGGCGCCGGCCGACCGCGATCATGGCTTCGGTCAGGTACAGCACCTCGTCGCGGTCGAGCTCGTATTGCTGGCTCGCGACGACGAAGGCCGCGAGCTCGACCTTCGAATAGCGCGCGCCGGCGATGTCGGCGACGACGGCGCTCCACTCGTCGCGGCCCAGGCGTTCGCCTCGGATCTTGCGCTGCAGTGCCGCAATCGAGGCCGCGGGCTCGGCGTGGCCGATGTGCACCGCCTCGCCTTCGACCGCCTGCAGCCGGGCGAAGGCATCCTCGCTCAGGCCGAGTTCGCCGGTGGCGACGATGCGTGCGTCGTCGACGACGTGGAGCACCGCGCTGATGCTGCGCCCGCCCGTCTCGACCGCGACCTTGGACAAGGCCTGGAAGCCCGAGGCGCGCACTGCCGGGCAGTCGCGGTGGAGGTAGGCGACGTTCTCGCGCCAGGTGTCGATGGCGACGCGGCGCACCACGAGCGTTGGGCCGTTCATGGCTGCATTCTCATTGCCAGGCGTTGCCGATGCGTTCGCGCAGCCGGGCCGCGAGGGCGCGCCGCTCGGCATCGGCGCTGGCCTCGGCGGCGAGCACGCGCACGCGCACGACGAGGCGCTCGGCGCGGGCGATCTTCCACAGGCTGCCGACGAGCGTGGTCTCGCCCAGCCACAGCGCCGCCGGGCTCACCGCGTGGCGCGCGTCGGCGTAGCGCAAGGCCACCGCCTGCACCGGCGTGCCGGTGACGATCGCGGCCTGCAGCAGGTTGGCGTGGAAAGGCAGCAGCGCGACGCCGTCGCCGGTCGTGCCCTCGGGGAAGGCGGCCACGGTCTGGCCTTCGCGCAAGGCCTGGGCGATCTGGTGCACGACGCGCATCGCGTCGCGCTTGCGCTCGCGTTCGATGTAGAGCGTCTCGGCCGCCGAGACCAGCCGCCCGACCAGCGGCCAGCGCTGGACATCGGCCTTGGAGACGAAGCGCGCCTCGGGGCACAAGGCGTGGAGCGCGAGCACGTCGAGCCAGGACACATGGTTGGCGACGATGAGCTTGGCGCCCTCTTCCAGCCGTCCTTCGACGCGGTGCTCGATGCCCAGGCGGCGCAGCATCGCGGCCGACCACCAGCGGATGCGACGGCGCCGCGCCGCGAGTTCGAGGAACGGGAACAGGCACAGCACGATGGCGAGGCCGACGAGCGCATGCACCACGGCCAGGCCGAGTCGGAACGGCGCCGCGCCGGGCATCAGGCGCTCGCCCGTCCCGGTGCCACGATCAGGGCGCCTCGTAGGCGACGGTGCCGGCGACGAGCGTCGCCCGCACCCGACCGGGCAGCGCCTGGCCGGTCGTCGCGAAAGCGAACGGCGTGTGCTTGCCCTGGCTCGCGAGCGAGGCCGGGCCGACCTGCCAGCTCGCCTCGGGGTCAAAGACGCAGACATCCGCGACGCCGCCTTCGACGAGCCGGCCCGCACTCGACGCGAGCGAGCCGATGGCGTCGCCGAGCACGCGCACCGGGTCCTGGGTCACGCGCGAGAGCGTGCGCGCCAGCGGCAGGCCCGCGGCCTGGCCCCATTGCAGCGCCAGGCTCAGCAGCAGTTCGAGCCCGGTGGCGCCGGGCTCGGCCTCGCCGAAAGGCAGGTTCTTCATGTCCTCGTCGACCGGGTTGTGGTCGGAGACGAGGGCGTCGATCGTGCCGTCGGCGAGCGCGGCGCGCAACGCGTCGCGGTCCGCCGGCTGGCGCAGCGGCGGCGTCAGGCGCATGTCGGCATTGAAGTAGCCGATGTCGAGGTCGCTCAGGTGCAGCGAGTTGATGCTGATGTCGGCCGTCACCGGCAGGCCTTCGGCCTTGGCCTGGCGCAGCAGCGCGACGCCGGCGGCGCTGGACAGCCGGCACAGGTGGACGCGGGCGCGGGTGGCGCGCACGAGCTCGAAGATCGTCTGCAAGGCGATGGTCTCGGCCGCGACCGGCACGCCCGACAGCCCGAGCCGGGTCGCGACCGCGCCCTGGGCCGCGACGCCCTTGCCGAGCCAGGCGTCCTGCGGCCGCAGCCAGACCGTGTAGCCGAAGGTCGCGGCGTATTGCAGCGCGCGCAGCAGCACCATCGTGTCGGCGAGCGCCACGTCGACCTGCGAGAAGCCGACGCAGCCGGCTTCGGTCAGCTCGGCCATCTCGGTGAGCGTGGCGCCTTCGAGCCGGCGCGTGAGCGCGCCGAGCGGGAACAGCCGGCAGCGCGAGAGCTTGCGCGCGCGGAACTTGAGCATCTCGACCAGGCCCGGCTCGTCGAGCACGGGGTCGGTGTCGGGCAGGCAGACGAGGCTGGTGACGCCGCCGGCCGCGGCCGCGGCGAGCTCGCTCTCGAGCATGCCTTCGTGTTCCTGGCCCGGCTCGCGCAAGCGCGCCGCGAGGTCGACGAGGCCGGGCGCGACGACGAGGCCGGCGGCGTCGATCGTGCGCTCGGCCTGGAAGTCGCCGATCTCGCCGATGGTGAGGATGCGGCCCGAGGCGATCGCCATGTCGGCGCGCTCGTCGCGGCCCGACAGCGGGTCGATGACGCGGCCGTTGCGGATGCAAATCTTCATGGTGCCCCCTTGACGCTGCGCGTCGTCCCCAAGGGCCCGTTCAGGGCCTCTTCGTGGCCCGTGGGGAGCGAGCGCCTTCGCAGCGGCCGTGCGGCGCTCATGCCTGGTTCCCCGCAATCGTGCTCATCACCGCCATGCGCACGGCGATGCCGAAGGTGACCTGGGGCAGGATCACGCTGTGGCTGCCGTCGGCCACGGCCGAGGCGATCTCGACGCCGCGGTTGATCGGCCCCGGGTGCATGACGATGGCGTCGGGCTTGGCGAGCGCGAGCTTGTCGGGCGTGAGGCCGTAGCGCTTGAAGAACTCGCCGGCGCTGGGCAGCATGGCGCCGCTCATGCGCTCGTTCTGCAGCCGCAGCATGATGATCACGTCGGCGTCGCGGATGCCTTCGGCCATGTCGTGGCACACGCGCACGCCCATCTGCGCGAGGTCGCCCGGCACCAGGGTGCGCGGGCCGACGGCGCGGATCTCGGGCACGCCCAGCGTCGCCAGGCCGTGGATGTCGGAGCGGGCGACGCGCGAATGCACGATGTCGCCGACGATCGCCACCGTCAGCTTCGAAAAGTCCTTCTTGAAGTGGCGGATGGTGTAGAGGTCCAGCAGCCCCTGGGTCGGATGGGCGTGGCGGCCGTCGCCGGCGTTGACAACGTGCACGTGCGGCGCGCAATGGCGCGCGATCAGATAAGGCGCTCCGCTTTCGGCATGGCGCACGACGAACATGTCGGCGTGCATCGCCGAGAGGTTGGCGATGGTGTCGAGCAGGCTCTCGCCCTTGGCCGTCGACGAGCGCGCGATGTCGAGGTTGAGGACGTCGGCCGACAGCCGCTTGGCCGCGATCTCGAAGGTGGTTCGGGTGCGCGTGCTGTTCTCGAAGAACAGGTTGAACACGCTTTTTCCGCGCAGCAGCGGCACCTTTTTCACGTCGCGGTCGTTGACGCTCAGGAAGGTGCCGGCGGTGTCCAGGATCTGCTCGACCACGGCCCGCGGCAGGCCTTCGATCGACAGCAGGTGGATCAGCTCGCCGTGGCGGTTGAGCTGCGGGTTGCGCTGGTCGAGCATCAGGCCGACTCCTCGACGGCGAAGCTGAAGCGCCCGTCTTCGGCGCGCGCCAGCGCCAGGCGCTGCGCGGCCGGCAGGGCGATGCGCGCCGCGGCGTAGGCGGCCTCGATCGGCAGTTCGCGCCCGCCACGGTCGACCAGCACCGCAAGCTTCACGCTCGCCGGGCGGCCGAAATCGAAAAGCTCGTTGACGACGGCGCGGATCGTGCGGCCGGTGTTGAGCACGTCGTCGACGAGGACGATGTGGCGCTCGTCGATCGAGACCGGCAGCACGGTGGAATCGCTGCCGGCGGCGAGGCCGCGGCGGTCGAAGTCGTCGCGGTGCATGCGGCTCGAGATCACCCCGGCGCTGCCGGCCAGGCCCAGGTCGCGCTGCAGGCGCTCGACGAGCCAGGCGCCGCCGGACCAGACGCCCACGAGCAGCGCCCCTTCGGGCAGGAGCCTGCGCACGCCCTGGCGCAGGTCGGCATACAGCGCTTCGGCGTCAAGCTGGAGCATGGTGCGCACTGGAAAAGAATTGGTCGAGGATGATTGCCGCGGCCGCGGCGTCGGCATCGCCGGCGCCGGCGCCTTCGGCAAGGGCCTCGGTCGTCGTGTAGCGCTCGTCGACCTCGTGCACCGGCAGGCCGAAGCGGCCGTGGAGCTGGCGCCCGAAGCGCCGGGCGCGCCGCGTATTGTCGTGTTCGGCGCCGTCGGGGTGGAACGGCACGCCGACGACGAGCGCGTCGGGCTTCCATTCGGCGATGAGCGCGGCGATCGCGGCGAAGCGCGCATCGCCTTCGGCGCCGAGGGTCTTCAGCGGCCGGCCGCGGCCGAGCACCGAATTGCCGACGGCGATGCCGACACGGCGGCTGCCGTAGTCGAAAGCCAGCAAGGACCACTCCCGCGCCGCCGGGCGCACCGCCGTCATGCGTGCCCCGCCTCCTGCGAGAGCATGCGCGGATCGAAGCCGAGCAGCGACAAGGCGCGCTCGTAGCGGTTCTCGATCGGGGTGTCGAAGATGATGGCCGGGTCGGCGTCGACGTTGAGCCAGCCGTTGCGGCCGATCTCGTCCTCGAGCTGACCCGCCTGCCAGCCGCTGTAGCCCAGGGTCACGAGCACGCGCTTCGGGCCGGCTCCGTTGGCGATGGCTTCGAGCACGTCGCGGCTGGTGGTCATCTCGAGGCCGCCGGGGACCGACATCGTCGAACTGTAGGGGCCGGCTTCCGCGCCCTGCTTCTCGTGCAGCACGAAGCCGCGCTCGGTCTGCACCGGGCCGCCGAAATAGACCGGCTGCTCGGCGAGTTCCTCGCGGTCCAACGACAACTCGACCTTCTCGAACAGGTTGCGCAGCTTGATGTCGATGGGCTTGTTGATCACGAGGCCGAGCGCGCCGCGCTCGTTGTGTTCGCACAGATACACGACCGAACCGGCGAAGTTGTCGTCCGCCATGCCCGGCATGGCGATCAGGAACTGGTTCGTCAGATCGATGCGGGCGCCCATGCTTGTATTTTAATCCGCGTCACACTCCGCGCCGTGAACGAGAAAACGCTGGACAAGACGATCGCCCGCGCCCTGGTCTGGCTGCGCCGCGACCTGCGCGCCGAAGACCACGCCGCCCTCTACCACGCCTTGGTGCAGGCGCGCCAGGTCTGGGTTGCCTTCGTCTTCGACCGCGAAATCCTCGAGCCGCTGCCGCGCGCCGACCGGCGGGTGGAGTTCATCCGCGACAGCCTCGTCGGCGTCGACGCCGAACTGCGCGCCCTCGCCGCCTCGCACGGCGTCGAAGGTGCAGGCCTGATCGTGCGCCAGGGCTGGGCGGTCGACGAACTGCCCCGGCTCGCGGCCGAACTCGGCGTGCAGGCGGTCTTCGCCAACCACGACGACGAGCCGCAGGCCGGCGCGCGCGACGCCCGCGTCCACGGCCGTCTGGCCGAGGCCGGCATCGCCTTCCAGACCTTGAAGGACCATCTCGTCTTCGAGCGCTCCGAAGTCATGACCCAGGGCGGCGGCCCGTTCTCGGTGTTCACGCCCTACCGCAACGCCTGGCTGCGCAAGCTCGATCCGTTCTACCTGCGCGCCTACCCGGTGGCGCGCCACGCCTCGGCGCTGGCGCCGCGCCCGCCCGGCGAGAGCCTGCCGACGCTGGCCGCGATCGGCTTTCAGCCGACCAACCTGCTCGAGCTGCGGCTGCCCAGCGGGCCGGCCGGGGCGGCCGAGCTCTGGGCCGATTTCGTCGCCCGCATCGACCGCTACCAGGAGGCGCGCGACTTTCCCGCCGCCAAGGGCCCGAGCTACCTGGGCCCGCACCTGCGCTTCGGCACGATTTCGGTGCGGCGCCTGGCGCGCGAAGCCCATGCCCGCGCCGAAGCCGGCTCGGCCGGGGCGCGGACCTGGCTCGCGGAACTGGTATGGCGCGAGTTCTACCACCAGGTGCTGCACCACCACCCCCGGGTTGCGAGCCACGCCTTCAAGGTCGCGTACGAGCGCATCCGCTGGGAGCAGGGCAAGGCGGCCGACGCCGCCTTCGCCGCCTGGTGCGAGGGCCGCACCGGCTATCCGCTGGTCGACGCCGCGATGCACCAGATCAACCAGAGCGGCTACATGCACAACCGCCTGCGCATGGTGGTGGCGAGCTTCCTGACCAAGGACTTGGGGCTGGACTGGCGCCGCGGCGAGGCCTATTTCGCGCGCCATCTCAACGACTACGACCTGGCCTCGAACAACGGCGGCTGGCAATGGGCGGCCTCGACCGGCTGCGACGCCCAGCCCTGGTTCCGCATCTTCCACCCGCTGCGCCAGAGCGAGAAGTTCGACCCCGAGGGCCGCTTCATCCGGCGCTACCTGCCGCAGCTCGCGCGCCTGCCCGACGCCTTGATCCACGCCCCCTGGCTCGCCCGCCCGGCCGACCTCGCCGCCGCCGGGGTCGAGCTCGGCCGCCACTACCCGCGCCCGATCGTCGACCACGAGCAGGCGCGCAAGCGAACCCTGGAGCGCTACGCCGTGGTCAAGGAAAAACCGTAGCGGTCAAAACAGTTCCACGCCCCCGTCGTGGCTCTCCTCGGTGAGCTTGCCGCTGGCGACGAGCTCGGCGTGGTGCGCCACCTGGTTGCGCCCGTTCTGCTTGGCGTAGTAGACGGCGCGGTCGGCGCGCTCGAAGGCGCCGGCCGGGGTGTCGCCGGCGCGCACCTCGGTGACGCCGACGCTGATCGTGATGCGCCCGACGCGCGGGAAGTCGTAGCCCTCGACGCGCGAGCGCAGGCGCTCGAAGGCCAGGCGCGCGGCATCGTGCGAGCTGCTGCGCAGGAGCACGACGAACTCCTCGCCGCCGAAGCGGTAGAGCCGGTCCTGGTAGCGGAAGCTGCCGCGCATCAGGCGCGACAGCAGCAGCAGCACCTCGTCGCCGATGAGATGGCCGAAGCCGTCGTTGACGCGCTTGAAATGGTCGATGTCGATGACGCCGAGCCAGGCGCTGCTGCCGCCGCCGCGCCGGGCATCGGCCGTATCCGCCGCGACCGGGGCCAGGCCCGCCGGCACGGCCGTCATGCGCATGAAGGCCTCGTCGAAGGTCTTGCGGTTGAGCAGCCCGGTGAGGGTGTCGCGTTCGCTGTAGTCGAGCAAGGCCTCGAAGTTGCGGTACACGCGCAGGATGCTGCTCACCAGGCGCATCTGCTCGTCGCTGAGCGCAAGCCCGGTCTCGACCTCGAGCACGCCCACGCCTTCGCGGTCGCTGCACAAGGGGAACAGGCTCTTCGCCGGGTCGCCGTCGATCGTCAACGGCTCCTGGCGCAGCATGCAGGCCTGGCGCGCCGGCTCCGATTCCAGCGTCGGCAGCGTGGCCGGGTCCTGCCAGAGCGGATCGGCGCTGGCGACGAGGTCCCCCGCGGCCTGGCGCGCGCGCGTGATCCAGCGCCGCTCGGCGCCTTCGCCGATGCAGCGGTAGATCGCCACGGCGCGGGGTTCGAGCAAGTCCTTGAGCGCGCCGACCAGGGTCACGTCCAGGACATCGCGGTCGCGAAATCCGGTCAGTTCGGCCAGGTACTCGACGACTTGCGACATGACTCCTCGGGAAAAAACTTCAGGTCGGGATGTCGGCGCCTGCGTAGCGCCCCACCAATGCCAGCAATTCTTCCTCGGAATAGGGCTTGCCGAGGTAATGATCAACACCGAGTTGTGCCGCGTATTCGCGGTGCTTGGCGGCGATGCGCGAGGTAATCATCACGACCGGCAGCTGCGCCAGGCGGGGGTCGGAGCGCAGGTTGCGCACGAGGTCGAAGCCGTCCATGCGCGGCATCTCGATGTCCGACAGCAGCACCGCGGGCCGCTCCTCGGCCAGCCGCTCCAACGCCTCGAGGCCGTCCTTGGCGGTGACGACGCGGTAGCCCTCGCGCACGAGCAGGCGCTGGGTGACGCGGCGCACCGTCAGCGAATCGTCGACGACGAGCACGAGCGGGCTGCGCTCGGCCGGCAGCGCGGCCGGGCGCGGCAGTGCGGGCGCCGGCTCGGCCGCGAGGCGGCGCATGAGCTCGCGCGCCGCCGGTCCGTACAAGGTGGCCAGCGCCACCGGGTTGTAGATCAGCGCGACCTGGCCCGAGGGCAGCAGCGTGACGCCGGCCAGACCGGGCAGGCGCGCGAGCTGGGGACCGACGTTCTTGACCACGACTTCCTGGTTGCCGACGACCTCGTCGACGTGCAGGGCCACGCGCTGGGCCGCGCTGCGGACCACGACGACGAGCTGCATGCGCGCGCCCGGCGCCGCGCGCGAGCCGCTCTGCAGCAGGGCCCCGAGCCAGTAGAACGGCACGTTCTCGCCGGCGAAGGCGTAGTGGCCGCTGGCGTAGGCCTGGTCGATCTCCTCGGCCTTGGCGCGGCGCACGATCTCGACCAGGGTCGAGGGCACGGCCACGCTCAACTCGCCGCAGCGCAGCATCACGACCCGGGTGACCGCGGTCGTCAGCGGCAGCAGCAGCCGAAAGCTCGTGCCCTGGCCGCGCGTGCTCGCGGTCTGGATGCGCCCGCCCATGGCGTCGACCTCGGCCCGGACCACGTCCATGCCGACGCCGCGGCCCGCGAGCTCGGTCACGGCCTCGGCCGTGGTGAAGCCGGGGGCGAAGATGAGCTGGGCGAGTTCGGTGTCGCTGGCCGGGTCGGCGGCGCCGATCAAGCCGCGTTCGAGTGCGCGCTCGCGGATGCGCCCGAGGTCGAGCCCGGCGCCGTCGTCGCGCACTTCGACGCCGACCTCGTTGCCTTCCTGGGTGATCGCGATCGAGATCGTGCCGCCGCGCTCCTTGCCGGCGGCGGCGCGCTGCTCGGGGGATTCGATGCCGTGGACGACGCTGTTGCGCAGCAGGTGCTCGAACGGGCCGGTCATGCGCTCGAGCACGCCGCGGTCGATCTCGATCGAGCCGCCGACGATGTCGAGCTTGACCTGCTTGGCGCTGTCCTTGGCGGCCTGGCGCACGACGCGGTAGAGGCGGTCGGCCAGGCTCTCGAACTCGACCATGCGGGTGCGCAGCAGGTCGTCCTGGAGTTCGCGCGTGAGCCGCGCCTGGGCCGCGAGCTCGTCCTCGGTCGATTGCAGGGCGCGCTGCAGGCTGCGCTGCAGCGTGGCCACGTCGTTGACCGATTCGGCCATGAAGCGGGTGAGTTCCTGGAAGCGCGTGAAGCGGTCCATCTCGAGCGGATCGAAGCTCGCCGAAGCGGCCTTGGCGGCTTCCAGGCGCGAGCTCATCTGGGTCTCGGCCTGAAGCTCGATGTCGCGCAACTGGCGCCGCATCCGGTCCAGGCTGTCGGTGAGGTCGTTGAGCGAACCCTGGAGCTGGCGCACGTTGCCGTCGATGCGCGCGCGCGCGATGCTGACCTCGCCGGCCTGGTTGAGGAGCCGGTCGAGCAGGCCGCCGCGCACGCGCACGACGCCGCTGCCCTGGGTCGCAGGGCGATCCGGCGCAACCTGCGCCGCGCCGGCGGCGAAGCGCGACCAGTCGATCGGCGGCGCCGCTTCTCGCACCGGCTTGGGCGCTGCCGCCGCGGACGGCGCCGCGCCTTCGGCCGCCGCAAGAGGCGCTTGCAGATCTTGCGCCGGCGACGTCGCGGGGGACTCGGGCGGCCGCGCTGCCGCGGGGGAATCGTGCGGCCCGACCTGCGCGGCGCCTTCGACGGCGGAA
>JAGWTS010000193.1 GCA_028868875.1 Burkholderiales bacterium
GGCCCGGCGGCCTGGGTCTCGGCCTGGCCGAGCGCCTGTTCGACCGTGGCCGCATCGGCGCTGGCGGACAGGCCCGCGGCCGCGCTCTGGCCTGCCGCGGCGATGCCTGCGGCGAGCGCAGCGACGCCGCCCGAAGCGCTGGTCGTGGCCGCGCTGTCGACGGTCACCTGGGCGCCGCGCGTGCTCAGGCTGCCGCCGAAGCGGTTGCCGGCGTCGGCGAGCAGGATCACGCCGCTGCCGGCGTCGAAGCCGGCGTTGCCGGCTACCGTGATCGGCCCGCTCTGTCCGATGTCGCCCCCGGCGCTGGTCGCGAGGAGATCGCCGCCGACCTGGGTCGCTCCGAACTGCAGTGCGCCGCTGGAGGCCAGCGTCAGGTTGCCGGAGGCGTCGACCCCGGCCAGAGTAAGGGGGCCCGCACTGGCGATCGAGACCGCGGCGCCCTGGGCCGCGACGGCGCCGGCGAAGCGGTTGCCCGGGTTCATCAGCGTGATGTCGGCCGCCGAACCGCCGGCGGCGGCGCTGAAGCTGGCGCTGGCACCGGCGTGGAGCGCGGTGCCGGCGGCCTGGCCGATCGCGCCGCCGCTGCTCGCCACCGTCAGCGGGCCGGCGCTCGCGAGGTTGCCGAGCTGCACCGGGCCGCTGCTGGCGGCGATCGTGGTCGCGCCCGCCACCGCCAGGCTGCCGCCCGCGCCCTGGCTGAAGCCGTTGCGGGTGCCGAAGTCGCCGCCGGCCGTGAAGCTGCCGCCGCTCTGGTTGAAGCTTCCCAGGCTCACCGCGCCGAGGCTGGCGATGCTGCCGCCGCTTTGCTCGATCGCGCCCAGCGTCATGCCACCGGCGCCGACCTGGAGGCTGCCGCCGCCCATCTCGAGGGTGCCGGCGCTGCCCAGGCTGTCCAGGCTGACCGGGCCGGCCTCGGCCGGAGCGACCACGGCGGGGCCGAAGGCCACCGTCACGCCGGCGGGGATCACGACCCGGGAGACGTTGGACAGGTCGGGCACGGCGCCGCCGGCCCAGTTGGCGGGGTCGAACCAGTTGCCGCTGGCGCCGCCGGTCCAGCTCACGCTGCCGAGGGGGTCGATGCGGCTCGTGTGGTCGGCGACGTAGCTGATCGTGTAGTTGGCGCTCATCGCCGCCCCGGTCGCATCGACGACCGTCACGCCGCCGGCCTCGACGGTCTTGCCGCTGCCGGCGTTCTTGTCGCTGAACAGCTCGCTGCCGGCCAGGCCCAGGCGGTCGCCGCCCACGAGGCCGGCGACCAGCGGCGTGGCGCCGTTGGTGCCGAGTCCGCCGTCGTAGGTCTTGGCCACCGGCGTGGCGCTGACGACGAGCGCGGCCGGGGTGATGACGCCGGCGGCGCTGGCGAGCGTGGAGACGCTGTAGTTGCGCCCGCCGTTGCCGTCGACCAGCGTGTAGGCGCCGATGGCCAGGAGCTTGGCGCTGCCGACGTTGCCATCGGCATAGACCTCGGCCAGGCCGGCCAGGCTGTCGCCGGCGGCCAGGCCGCTCACGCTCGGCGCGGCGGCGACGCTGGTGCCGCCGTCGTAGACCTTGGTGTTCGGGACCGCGGCGATCGTGAGCGCCGCCGGCGTGATGGTGCCGGCTGCGGCCTGGCCGACGACGAGGTAGTTGGCGCCCTGGTTGCCGTCGCCGATGACGGCGGCGGGGACGAGGCTCGAGGCGTCGCTGCCGAGCACGTTCTTCGAGGCGTAGCTCTCGCTCACGCTGATCGAGTCGCCGCCGAGCAGGCCGCTGTAGCCGGGCAGGGCCGAGGCGCCGGTGCCGCCGTCGTAGACCTTGCTCTGGCCCACGGCGGTGAGCGTCAGCGTGGCCGGCGTGATCGTGCCGGCGGCGCTGTGGGCGACGATGAGGTAGTTCGCGCCGTTGTTGCCGTCGGCGACGAGCGCGTCCGGCACGAGGGTCGAGCCGCCGCTGCCGAGCACGTTCTTCGAGGCGTAGTGCTCGCTCGGCGTGAGCGTGTCGGCGCCGAGCAGGCCGCTGTAGACGGGCAGGGCGCTGGCGCCTGTGCCGCCGTCGTAGGTCTTGGTCTGCGAGGTCGCGTTCAGGGTCAGCGTTGCCGGCGTGATCGTGCCGGCGGCGTTGTGGCTGCTGACGCTGTAGTTCGCGCCGTTGTTGCCGTCGCCGATGACCGCGGACGGAACGAGGGTCGAGCCGTCGAGGCCGAGCACGTTCTTCGAGGCATAGCTCTCGCTCACCGCGATCGTGTCGCCGCTTTGCAGCCCGCTGTAGACGGGCAGGGCCGCGGCGCCGGTCGTGGCGTCGTAGGTCCGGGTGTTCGAGGTCGCGGCGAGCGTCAGCGCGGCCGGCGTGATCACGCCGTTGCTGCCGCTGAGGCTGGTCTGGCCGCCCGCGAGCACGTAGTCGGCGGCGTCGGCGCCGCCGATCGCGAGCTGGCTCACGGTGTAGCCCACCGCAGTGCCGACGTTGCGGCTGGCGAAGGCGCCGATGCCGCTGATCGACACCGCGTCGCCGGCGACCAGGCCCGTGGGGCTCAGGCTGACGCCGCTCATCGAGCGCGTGCCGTCGTAGACCTTGCCGACGTTGGCGGTCGCGACGCCGATGGCCAGCGGCGTCACCGCCTGCGAACCCGTCACGACGAGGCTCGTGAAGTTGCCCGAGCTGCCGCTCACGGCGCCGGCGCCGAGCTGGTAGCTGCCGACCGAGAGATGGCCGCTCGTGCTGGTGCCAGCCCCGCTCACGGTGAGGGGAAAGCTCACCGAGCCGCCGCTGCCGTCGCTCACCGTCACGGTGTTGCCGCTGACCACCGGCGTCAGGCTGACCAGCGTCGTGTTGTCGGGGAGCATGTACTGCGCGCTCGTCACGCCGTAGGCGGGCGCGCTGCCGTAGACCGTGCTGAGGTTGCCCAGTTGCACCAGCAGCTGGGCCGCGGGCACGATCGTGAAGTTGCCCGCGGCGTAGCTGACCGCGTAGTTGGTCGATCCCACCCCGCTCGGCACGAGCACGCCGGGGTAGGGCCCCGCGGCCTCGGTGCCGGCGTTGCTGCGCGTGATCGCGAGCCCGCCGGTGGCGAGCACCGCGCTCGTCTCGCCGTTGACGAAGCCCTTGTAGCTCACGCCGTTGTAGCCCGCCGGATCGGCCTGGGTGTAGAACTTGGCCGCATCGTTGGCGGTCACGACGAGCGGCGCCGGGTCGATGGTGCCGGCCGCGTTCCGGGCCGTGACGCTGTAGTTGGCGCCGCCGTTGCTGTCGTGGACGACGACGCCGGGCACGAGCGTCGAGCCGCCTGCGCCGAGCACGTTGGCCGAGGCATAGGCCTCGCTCGCCACCGTCACCGAGTCGCTGCCGAGCAGGCCGCTGACCGTGGGCGTGGCCGCGGAGTTGGTCGTGCCGTCGTAGGTCTTGCGGTCGGCCACGGCGGCGAGCGTGAGCGGGGCCGGGGTGATGCTGCCGCTCGCGTTCTGCAGCACCACGGTGTAGTTGGCGCCGCCGTTGCCGTCGTTCAGCGCCAGGCTCGGGACCAGGGTCGAACCGTTCGCGCCGAGCACGTTGCGCGATGCATAGACCTCGCTCGCGCTTGCCTGGTCGCCGGCCATGAGCCCGGCGATAGTCGGCGTGGCCGCGGCGCCGGTGCCGGCGTCGTAGACCTTGGTGTTGCTGACCGCGCTCACCGTGAGCGTGGCCGGGGTGATGACGCCGCTGGCCGTCGGCAGCGTCGTCACGACGTAGTTGTTGCCGCCGTTGCCGTCGTTGACGGTGTAGCCGCTCACCGACAGCGTCAGGCCGCTGCCGACGTTGCGCCCGGCGTAGGTCTCGGCCAGGTTGGTGACGGTGTCGGCACCCTGCAGCCCGCTCACGCCCGGTGCCGCGGCGGCGCTCGTGCCGCCGTCGTAGGTCTTGGTGTTGGCCAGCGCCGTCAGCGTCAGGCTCGCGGGGCTGATGTCGGCCGTGAGGCCGGTCGGCTGGGTCAGCGTGTAGTTGGCGGCGGCGCTGCCGCCCAGCGTGTCGCCGGCCGTCACGGCGATGCCGCTGCCGACGTTGGCGCTGGCGAAGTGGCCGCTCTGCGTCAGCGTCACGGCGTCGCCGTTGATCACGCCTTGCAGGCTGCCGCCGGCAAGCGCCGCGGTGGTGGTCGCGTCGTAGGTCTTGTTCGCCGCTGTGGTTCCGGCCACGGTCAGGCCCAGCGGCGTCACCGTGAGCAGGCCGGTGTTGGCATAGGCGAGGCTGAACCCCGCATTCGCCGTGCCGCCGGCGGCATCGATCGCGTAGGGTCCGGCGGCGACGCCGGCCGTCGCGGCGCTGCCGACCGAGCTGGCCGTGGGCAGCACCGACAGCAGCTGGCCGATCGGCGTGTTCAGGTAGACGTTGCCGTAGGTCGCCGCGCTCAGCAGCGGCGTGCCGCTGTAGGTGATGTCGGCCGAGACATCGGCCACCTGGCCGTAGACC
This sequence comes from Burkholderiales bacterium, assembly GCA_028868875.1. GTDB lineage: Bacteria > Pseudomonadota > Gammaproteobacteria > Burkholderiales > Burkholderiaceae_C > Rubrivivax. Next base: position 4,423 of record JAGWTS010000193.1, read on the forward strand.
TTGCTCGCGTTGCCGGTGGTGGCGGTGATCGCGGCGTCGCCGCTGTTGGCGAAGACATAGCGCGAACCCGAGGCGACGGCGGCGGGCGCCAGCGTCGCGTAGCTCTGGCCCCAGAGCGCCTCGTTGCCGCTGACGAGGCCGCCGAAGTTGTCGGTCGAGGGGCTGTTGCTGTAGACGATGAAACGGCCGCTGGGTGCCAGCGCCGCGCTGCCGGCGTTGTTGACGAACGCGCCGCTGGCGGCGAGCACGATGTCCTCGCCCGCGCCCGTCGTCGTGATCGAGGCGCCCGGGGACAGCGTGATGTTGCCCGCGCTGAGCAGGGTCAGCGGGCTTGCGCTGCTGATCGCCGCACCGACGCTGGCGTTGCCGGCCGTGGCGTTGCCGACCGTTATCGACGCCAGCGTGCTCGCGAAATTGCTGCTGAAATTGCCCGGCGTGAGATAGACGCCGCTGCCGCCGCCCAGGCCGAGCGTGGCGCCGGCGCTGATGGGCTCGATCGTCAGCGCGCCGGTCGAGGCGATGCCCGTGCTGCTGCCGATCGCGAGGTTGTCGCTGCGCAGGTCGATGGCGCCGGTGTAGCCGCTGACGCCGATCTGGGCCGAGCCCGTGAGCTCGAGCCCGACGACGCCGCCGCTGCCGCTCACGGTGATGGGCCCGGAGCCGGCGCTGCCGATCTGGCCTGCCGAGGTGAAGCCCTGGCCGCCGCTGGTGGTGCCGGCGCCCGAGGTGCCGCTGACGCCGATGGCGCCGCCGTTGCTGGCGATGACGGAGCCCGCATTCAGGGTGATGCCGCGGTTGTCGGCCGCCGCGGTGGCGCCGCCCGTGCCCTGCACGGTGACGGTGCCGCTGCCGCCGGCGCTGATCGTGCCGCTGGACACCAGGCCCCAATCGTAGGGCGAGCTGCCGCTGCCGCCGCCGCTGGCGCTGACGGCGACGTTGCCGCCGGTGCTGCCGACGACCGCGCCGCTGTCGATCTCGACGCCGACGTTGTAGTTGCCGGTCGACGCGCCGCCGAGGCCGGTGATCGAGATGCTGCCTCCGGCCTGGAGCTGGCGGTTGGCCTCCACCCAGACGCCATGCTGGTTGCCCGAGGCATTGCTGCCGCCGCGCCCCTGCAGCGTGATGTTGCCGCCGCTGCTGGTGACGTTGCCGTTGATGGTGAGGCCGACGCCGCTGGTCGCGAGCTGGCTTCCGGTGTCGGCGTCGAGCAGCACGTCGCCGGCCGCGGTGATCGCCGCATTCGTCGTGATCTGGCCGCCCCAGACATCGACCGGGCCGTTGACGTCGAGCGCCGACGCGATCGTCATCGCCGCGGTGTTGCCCGGCTTGCCCAGGTACAGGCCGGTGATGCCGCTCGTGCCGGTCGTCACCCTGAGGTTGGCCAGCGGCCAGCTGAAGGCGCTGGCGAAGCTGGCAGACGCGGGCTGGATCGTCAGCGTGCCGGTGCTGTTGACGCTGTCGGCGCCGTTGAGGTTGATGCGGTCGGCGGTGAGGGTGATGTTGGCAGAGGACGTCGTGACCAGGCTGCTGCTGCACAGGCTGGTGCTGCACGAACCCAGCGTGACCGGCTGGAGGCCCTGGAAGACGCCGATGCCGGTCTGGATCGCACTCGCGCCGCTGTTGATGACGATGGGGCCGCTGGCCGAGAGGATGCCAGTGCCGTTGAAGTTCGCGCCTTGCGAGCTGCCGGCGGCGCCGTTGGCGTTGATCGTGATGCCGCCGGCGCCGGTGGCTTCGACAAGCGTGTCGTTGGCCGAGTTGGCCTTGTCGCCGAGCTGGATGCCGAAATAGGTCGAGCTCGCGTTGGTCGTGCCGGTGAGCGTGATCGCCGGCTGGGTGGCGCTGCCGCCCGAGGAAATCAGTCGCGTCGTGCCCGCGACGACGGCCGAGGTGAATTCGAGTTCGATGCCGTGTTCGCCGCCGGTGCTGTTGCCGGCCAGCGCGATCGTGCCGGCGCCGCTGTTGAAGACCCCGGACTGCCAGACCGTGAGTGCCGGCATGTTGTTGGCGGAGGACTGCGCCGCCAGCGAGATGTTGCCGCCGCCGGAGTAGAACGAGCCGCTGTTGCTGTTGGACGAGCCGATCACGATGCCGCCCGTGGTGCTGGCCATCGCCGGGCCGGTCGGCACGCTCGTGCCGTTGCTGCCGCCGCCGAGGACGATGTTGCCGCCGCCCGTGGTCTGGGTCGTGCTCGCGCCGGTGGCGCTGGTGTTGATCGTGGCGTTGTCGCCGAGCGCGATCCAGCCGCTGCCGGTGCCGTCGGGGCTCGCGCTGTCGCTCCACAGCGTGACGTCGCCGTTGTGGGTGGTGATCGCGGTCGACCCAGCGACCGTGATGTTGCCGCCGGCCTGCAGCATGATCGGCGCGCCGGTCGCGGTCGAGGCGAGGTTGGAGGTCACCGAGATCGAGCCGCCGGCGCCGCCGGCGAGCAGCGAGATCGGGCCTGCGATCGAGGTCGGGGTGTTGGCCTGGACCTGGTAGGTATTGGTGCTGCTGCCGATCGTCAGGCCCGTCGAGCCGTTCAAGCTGAACCAGCCGGTGGCGGCGTTCTCGCCGAAGCTCGTGCCGTACGGTATGACGCTCGTCGTGCCGGTGGTGTTCACCGGCAGCGGGGAGTACCAGTTGAAGTTGTCCGACTTCAGCGTGATGTTGCTGCTGCTCGTCGTGACCGCCGTGCCCGCCTGGCTGCCCAGCGTCATGTGCGAGAACATCATGTTCCCGCCGCTGCTCGCGCCGGTGATGCTGATCGGGCCGCTGGTGGCCAGGATGCTGTTGGTCGTGGCGCCCGGCGACGAGGCCGGCGAGCCCGTTGCGAATGAGATGTCCCAGGCGCCGCTGCTGCCGCGCGTGCCCTGCAGCGTGATGCCGCCGCCGGCGCCGGTGGCGCTGATCGCGGTGTTGCCCTGGAAATTCAGGCCCTGGTTCCAGTAGCCGTTGCCGGCTGCGGAGGCGTCGCCGACGATGCGGATCGCGGTCGTGTTCACCGCCGCCGAGGTGATGGTGGTGGCGGTGCTGCCGCTGCCCAAGATCACCGCCGAGCTGTAGTCGCCCGTGACCGTCGTGCGGCCGATGCCCTGGATCGAGATCGTGCCGGTGCCGCTGTCGATGGCGACCGCATTGCCGACGGTGATGCCCATGTCGCCCCAGACACAGCTGCATCCGATGAGCGACGACTCGCCCATCATGCTGATGTTGCCGCCGTTCGATGTCAGTGTGAGCCCGCGCAGCGCAATGCCTTCGGCCTTGCCGGCATCGGTCGCGCTGCCGAGGGCCCAGCTGCTGCCCTGGAGGTTGCCGCCGCCCAGCGTGATGGCGCCGCCGTTGGTGGTGATCGACAGTGGGTAATTGATCTGGATGTCGCCGCCAGCGCTCGAGCCGGTGTCGTTGGACGCGATCACCACCGGCGCGCCGGCGGCGCTGGCGTTGAGCGTGACGGCGCTGCCGTCGTCGACCACGTGCGAGCCCGCGAGCAGGGCGATGCCGCCGCTGCCGGCGCTGGTGATGCTGCCGCTTTCCGCGACGACGCCGCCGGCCCGCAGCGTGACGTTGCCGGCGCTGGTGCTGGCGCTGATGGACGCCGCGTTCGCGACCTGGGCGCTGCCGCCCGGCGCGAGCAGTTGCACCGCTCCGGCGGCGCTGATCGAGCCGGCGCCGACGCTGATGTTGCCGCTGTTGCTGCTGCTGCCGATCGTCACCCCGGCGCCGCTCGAGTTGGCCGTCAGGGTGCCGAAGCTCGCGCCCGGGTTGAAGCCGCTGCCGTTGGGCACGAAGGCGATCGCGCCGGCGGTCGTCGCCGTGGTCGTGCCGCCGAAGTTCAGGCTGTCGCCCTGCACCGTGATCGCGCCGGCGCTGGTGGGAACCGGCGTGCTGGCCTGCGCACCCAACGCCAGCGTGCCGGCGTCGTAGATGCCGGCGCTGCCGCCGTTGAGGTTGATCGCGCCGCTGGGGGCGAGGAAGTTCGAGGTGCCGGCCAGGCGGATGCCCGAGTAGGCCGTCGACGTCGATGTCCCGTTGACGCTGATGCCGCCGGCACCGGTGACTTCGACGAGCACGTTCGTGGCCTGGTATCCGGCGGCGCTGCTGGTGCCGCCGGCCGTGGCGCTGCCGTTGATGCTCACCGCCGCCTGGCCGGCACTGCCGCCGGAAGCGAGGATCGTCAGGTTGCCGTTGGCTCCGCCCTGATCGTAGGCCCCGAGTTCGATGCCGTGGCCGCCGTTGGACAGGCCGGTGATGGCCACCGTGCCGGCGCTGATGCTGCCGCCGTTGTTCCAGTCGATGCCCTGGTACGTGCCGCTGGCGTGGCCGCTCTGGCCGCGCAGCGTGACCGCGCCGCTGCCGGCGTTGATCGTCGTCGCGGAGGTATTGTTGACGCTGCCGAACTGGATGCCGCCGACGGTGCCGCTGGGGTCGTAGGCGTAACCGGTGGCGAGGTTGAGGCCGCCGCCGAAGCTGATCGCGCCGCCGTTGCTGAGGTAGCTCGTGCCGTTGCCGGCCTGGATGTAGCCGCTGGTGCCGAGGTCGTTGGCCCACAGCGTCAGCGCGCCGCCGTTGGTCTGCAGCGTCGTCGATCCGCCCACGGTGATGTTGTTGTCGGCCTTGACGAGGATGGCCGAGCCGGCTGCGGTCGAGTTCAGGCCGGCGTTGATGGCGATGTTGCCGCCGTAGATGCTGATCGGACCGGCGACGGTCTGCGCCGAGCCGATGTTGATGGTGTCGGTGTGGGTGACGCTGTCCTTGCCGATCGTCAACGAACTGGGCGTGCTCGGCAGGCTGGTATTCGTCGGCAGCCAGTTCAGGGTGCCCGAGAAGCTGTTGCTGGTGGGTTGGACCGTCAGGGCACCGGTGGTGTCGATGGTGACGGCCGACGCCGAGCCGGTGATGATGCTGTCGGCCGTCAGCGTGACGGCATTGCTCTTGTTCGCGCCGGTCGCGCCGATCTTCATCGCCTCGTTGCCGCCGAGGAAGCCGAGCTGCAGCGATGATCCGGCGCCGACGGACAGGTTGATGCCGCCGCCGTTGGCCAACAGCGAGTCGCCGAACAACTCCATGTTGCCGCTGGTCGTGCTGAAGTTGATGCCGCCGCCGCTGCCCGTGGCCTTGAAGATCAGCGCGTCGCCGGTCGAATTGCCCCAGTCCAGCCACATGCCGCGAACGGTGGACGATCCGGTGCCGGTGAGCGCGATCGCGTTGGCCACCGGCGCCGCCGAGGTGAACTGCACCTGGCCGGTGCTGCGGTTGGAATCGTTGTAGTTGAAGGCCAGGCCGGCGGAATCGGCCGGTGCGGTGCCCGTGGAGGCAAAGAGGCCCTGCGCGGTGATGGTGCCCGCGCCGCTGTTGACGACCATGCCGCCGCGGCCGACGATGCCCATCGCGTAGTAGCCCGAAGCGACCGTGCCGGCATAGCTCGATCCCTTGAACAGGATGTTGCCGCCGCCCGAATAGATGTTGATGTTGTCGGCGCCGTTCACGTCGTTGCCGAACGTGATGCCGGCCGAGGTCGTCGCCGAGCTGCCGCTGGAGCCGGCTGCGTAGCCCGTCGGCAGGCCCGCACCGTCGACCGTGTTGCCGCCGGCCAGCGTGATGCGGCCGCCGCCGCTCGCCTGCGAGGTGCTGCCGCCCGCGGTGTTGAGCGTGTTGTTGCGTCCGATGTAGATCGCGCCGCCGAGATAGGCGTCGCTGTCGGACCAGAGCGTGAGGTTGCCGTTGTTGGTCTGGAAGGTCGTCGCGTTGTCGGTGCTGACGATGTCGCCCACGGCCTTGACGAGCACCGGCGCGCCCGCCGCGCTGGCGGTGAGGCCGGCGTTGAGCGCGACGCCGCCATTGGTCGTGCTCGCGACCGAGATGCCGCCGCTGCCGGCGCTGGTCACGGCGCCGCCGACGGTGACATTGCCGGCGGCCTGCAGCGTGACGTTGCCGCTGCCCGTGGTGGCCGTCAACGCGGCCGTGGTGGCGACCGTGCCGCCGCTGCCGCCGGCCAGCACCGAGATCGGACCGGCGACGGTGAACGGGCCGCCCAGCGTCGTCGCCACGGCGTTGCTCGTGCTGCCGAGCGTGAAGCCGCTGAGGCCTGCCAGGTTGTTGATGGTCAGCCCCGCGGCCGCGCTGCTGCCGACGAAATTTGCACCGACCATGCTGCCGCCGAAGTTGACGGCGCTGGTGAAGCTGTCGCTGCCGTTGGGCACGAAGGCCATCGCACCGGTGGTCGTGAAGACCGTGCCGGCGCCGAAGCCGAAACTGTCGGACGCGATCGTGATGTTGCCGGTGTTGCTCGTCAGCGTGGCGTGGTTCAGCAGCACGCCGGTCCATGCGTTCGTGCCGCCGCTGAGCTGGGT
>JAGWTS010000194.1 GCA_028868875.1 Burkholderiales bacterium
CGCGAGCCGCAGCAGCCACTGCCATCGATGACGAATTGCCATGTCCACCCCAGTTGTTGCGTAGGTCTCCGGCAGGGGCCGCGCTGCCCGTGAACAGCGCGGTCGTCCTTTGGTGCGCCGGCTTGTCGGCGCTCAAACGCAGTCCACCACCCTGAACTCCACGCGCCGATCCAGCGCATCGCGCAAGTCGTCGGTTCCCAGCCCCACCAGCGCTTCGCGCGAGCCCACGCCGGTCGCGCTCAGGCGCGCCCCGAGCGCGCGGTTGTCCCGGGTCAGCATCTTCTGCACGGTCTCGGCGCGGCGCCGCGACAGGATCACGTTCTTGTGCGCATCGCCGGTGCGCGTCGTGTGGCCGACGATCTTCACGCACACGCTGGCCTTGCCGGCCTGGTTCGCGAGCGAGCTGATCCAGACACGGTATTGCTCGGGCAGGTCGCCGATCTGCTCGAAGGCGGTCGTCGCCGGCTTGAAGAGGAGCTTCAGCGGCAGCTGCCTGAGTTCGAGCCCGGAATCGACGAGGCGGTCGAATTCCTGCTTCGCCGCTTCGCGCTGGCCGAGCTGCCAGTTCGTCAGGTACAGCCCGTTCAACACGCGCAGGTCGCCGGGGTCGGCGATCGCGCGCGCCTGCCTGTAGAGATCGCGCGCCTTGGCGATCTTGCCGTCGTCATAGGCCATCGTGGCTTCGTTGACGACCGCAGCGGCGGGCAGGCGCTTCAGGTAGTCGGGGTCGGCCGGGTCGCCGGTGCGCGTGTTCACCTGGCAGGAGTTGATGTAGCCCAGCACGGTGGCGTCCTTGGCCCAGGTCGGGCTGTCGGAATAGAACTTGAGCGGAGACGGGTCGACCGAGTCCACGGTCGAGCGGTCGAGCTGCTTGGCGACGACGCGGCCAGTGCGCAGGTCGATCAGCGTGAGCCAGACCCGGAAGGCATCGGGCGGCGTGTCGACCGCAGGGGCCACGTTCACCGGCGTCAGCGTGCCGATCATCAGCAGCGGCTGCTGGTCCAGGCTCTTGCGCGTCAGCGGCTCGACGGTCCAGGCCTTGTGGCGCTCGCGCACGATCGCGCTCAGTTGCTCGCCCATGCTCACGGTGCTCACGGTCTGGGCGCCGGTGTTGGCGTCGATGAGGGGGTCGATGACGAGCGCGCGCGGCTCGCCGCCCAGCCGCGCCTGGGCCTTGGCCAGGAGTTCGGCGCCGGCGCGGCCGATCGCGGTCTTGAACGGAACCGGCGCCCCGGCGACCAGGTCGTCGTCGCTCGCCGTCGCGGCCGGCGCCGGCGGGGCGGCTGCGGCCGGGCTCGCAGGTTTGACGACCGCCTGGCTCGGCGGCGCTTTCGGTGCCGGCGCTGCGGGGCTCGCGGCAGGGCTTGCGGCGACGGTCTGGGGGACCGGCGCTTCGGCGTTGACGACGGGGCCGCCGCAACCGCCAATCGCTCCGGCGGCAGCCAGCCAGGCCGCGATGGCGAGGGCTCGGTGGTTTCGCTGCAGGTTCATGAGACGGGGCTCCTTGCACGGCGCCGCTGCGGCGGCACTCAGCGTTTCGGGTAGACGGGGTCGGGCAGTTGCGCGCTGCAACCGAGGTACTTCACGAGCAGCGGCGCCAGCGTCGGGTCGGCCTGGACCCGCTGCGCCACGCGGTTGCTCGAGATCAGCGCGTTGGGCATCGAGGCGTCGATCGCGACATCGGACTGGCCGCCGCAGAACCAGGTGGAAGCCCGGGCCGGGCTCAGCACGATGCGGTCCCAATCGAAGTTCGCCCCCAGCGAGGCGTGGCAGGTGCGGCAGGCCGAGCCCACCACCGCGTGATAGAACTGCGCGGCCCCGGGCGTCGCCGCCTCCGCGGCCTGCCAGGCCGGCGGCAGGTAGTTCTTGTCCAGCGTCGTCGAGCCCGAGGCGTACCAGCCCTGGATGAGCTGGCTCGTCGGGGTGGTGGTCGAAGCCTCGGTCGCCATCACGAGCAGGTTCAGGGCGTGGATCGAGTCGCTTTGCTCCGCCTCGCTCAAACCGGGCGCCGAGCTGAAGAGGTAGTTGCCGGTGTCGAAAGGCAGGAAGCCGGAGCCGAGGTACGGCGACGGATTGCCCTGGTCCGGCAGGCGGCCGTTGTAGACGCTGCCTCCGTGGCAGGCGACGCAGGTGCCGGGCATGTACTTCTCGCCGCGCCCGTCGAGGTTGACCGAGGCCAGCAGCGAACCGTCGGGCGCGAAGGTGAGGAACTTGGTGAACGGCTGGTTGTTGTTCACCCCCGGCGTCACCGACCATTCCATCGCCACGCAGGCCACGTTGTTGACGCCCGCGGTCACGGTGTCGATGGCGGCGTCGACCTCCGCCTGCGAACTGCCGTCGGGGCCCGGATGGTTGCAGACGTAGAACGCGATGTCCTGCGCACTCTTCTGGGTCGCGAACATCTGGCGCACGAGGTTCAGGTCCATGCGGTTGACGTAGGTCGCGGCGACCTGGGCGTTCGTTCCGGCGTAGGGGGCGAACCCATGCTGGCGCAGCCAGTCGTCGAGCGAGATGGCGCCGATCATGCCGCCCTGCGCGTCGCAGCCCTGGACCGCGCCGAGGGCGCGGTAGTACAGGCAGGCGCTCATGGCGTTGTCCGCGCCCTTGTAGGTGAGGAACTGCAGCGGCCCGGGGCCTGCGCCCATGGTCGTACCGGTCTCGGGCAGCACCATCTTGCCGCGCACGTTGCCGTCGGGGCCGTTGGCGACCATGTTGATCAGCTGCGGCCGGCTGCTCGCGGCGATGACATGCGAAAGCTCGACCGGCATCGTGCTGGTGTAGCCACCCGCGGGCGCGGCAGGCACGGCGAGGTTCGCGCTGTAGCTTTCGCACTGCACGGCGAGCATCAGGCTCGCGTTGGCCGCCACCGCGGCATCGATCTCGTAGTCGCCATAGCGGTTCACGCGCCGCGGCGGCGCCAGCACCGTGCCGTCGGCGGCGAGCAGGGACACGGTGGCCGCCGCTTCGACGCCGAAGAAGGGGTCCTCGTAGCCGCACAGGGCGCCGTCGGCGAGGCCCACATGGCCGAACAGGCGCAGGTTCTGGGCCGGCGTCACCGGCAGGCTCACGCGTTGGCGGAACGCCACGGTGCCGGCCGTGATGCTGCCGCAGCCGACGAGCGCGGCGTTCGGGGCCAGACCGCAACGGATGCTGTAGGTCTGGCCCGCGGCGAGCTTGGGCAGATCGACATCGCCGCCGAGATCCGAGCGCGCGGCGTAATACAAGGCACCGGTCGAATCGAGGATTTGCACCGGTACGTCGGCCAAATAGACCTGGCGATTGGCGGCCGTTCCGCCTGCGACCGGCGTGAATGCCGTATTGCTGGACGAAATGAAACTCAGCCGAACCGTCGAACCGCTGAAGTCATTGATTGCCGGCGGCGTGTTGACGACCGGCGCGCGCGCCGGGGCAGTCGTGCCCAATGCATCGCTGGATACCGCATATTGCTGTTCGACATAGCCGCCCTTGCCATTGGAGATCAGCACGTAGGCGAAATGCAGGCCCGGCCCGTCCGGCAGGGTCCAGACCGTGTGGCTCGAATTGATGTTGTCGATGCTGCCCGAGGTCACCCGCCATTGGTACTGCAAGGCATTGCCCTGGGCATCGGCGGCGGCCACAGTGAGAGTGGTCTTGCTGGGGCCGCTGTCCTGGACAGATGCGCTGCCGCCGCAACCGGCCATCGACGCGGCAAGGCACACGAGCGCGAGTGCGGCCCAAGCGCCCCCCCTGGATTGGCGCGGAACTCGATCGTTTTCCATTGCGCTGCTGCCCCTTGCATTGACATTGCCGGGCGCCCCTCGCTGCCCGAAGTGCCGAGCGGATGATTGAGATCGGGCGCAACCCGGACAATCGGCCGCGCGATGCGGCTTTTCGTTCCGTCAATCATGGCACGGCGAAACGAGTTTGATTCAGCGTTTCGGGTTAACCCGTAATCTCATTCATGGGGGAAACAACCCGAACGGGCCATTCGGGCTGACGAAAACGCTCAGCGGCAACCCAGCGCATTCATGCGCGCCACCAATTCGCGGCTGCTGCCGCCCAGCGACATCTGCTGAAGAATGCGCGCGCATTGCGCCTGGTTGTCGGCGCCGCCCGGCGCGGGTGCCTCGGAGGGCCTGGCGGCCCGCGGCGCTTCGGTTGCAGCGCCTTCGGGCTTTTTCGCCAGGCGCGGCGCGGGCGCGGGCGACGGCCCCTTCGGGGACGCGGCCGGAGCGAACTGGATCGACAGGGACGCCACGCCCCAGCCACCCTGGCAGGAGGCGCCCGCGTCCGGGCAGATCGTCCGTCCCCACCAGGGATCGGCCGACTCCGAGACCGCGGCCGCGGCGTCGAAGCGGCGCACCCGCATCGGCCCGCTGGCGCTCCAGCCCGCGGCCGCCAGATCCAGCGGCTGGCGCGAGACGAGCACGGCGGCGCTGTGGCTCGCGGGCCCGAGCGCCGCCGCCACGGCTTCGCCCGCGCTGACGCGCAGGGTCTTGCCCGCTGCGATCGGTTCGGCGGCGGCGCCGGGCTCGGGAGCGAGCAAGGCGATCTCGTTCGCATCCCTGCCGGCAGCAAACAGGTAGACGTAACCGGCGACACTGGACTTCAGCTCGAACTGCAGTCGGCCGGGAGCCTGCGGGCGCGCGATGGCGGTGACGCGGATCGCCGGGTCGGCGCTCGAATGCAACTGCTCGAAGGCCTGGGGAACGGATCGCGGCAGCGCCCAGAGTTTGGGGGTCGGGGTCGGGGTCGGGGTCGGGGTCGGCGTTGGCGTTGGCGTTGGCGTTGGCGTTGGCGTTGGCGTTGGCGTTGGCGTCGGCGTCGGCGTCGGCGTCGGAGCCAGCGTGGGCGCGGGCGCCGGCGTCGGGCGGTTGGCCAGCGACCACCACAGCCCGGCGCCGGCGAGCACGACAACGCCGGCGGCTGCGGCCACGAGACCGGGAAGCTTCGAGCCCGCCTCCTTCGTGCCGGCGGCCTGTGCCATGGCTACGGCACGCGCCGGCGCCTGCGAGGTCCCGGCCTGCGCGCGCGGCCGGATCACGGTGCGGTCATCGTCTTCGTCGATCGCCCCGGCCGCGCCGGAGTCGACGATTTCGGTCGGCAGTTCCGAATCCTGCGTCAGCTCGGCCAGGAAGGCCGGGAGCGAGGGGGTGCGCTTCTCGGGGAACACCTCCAGCGCCCGGTCGACCGCCTGCAGGAACTGCACGCTGTAGCGCCCGGCGGCGCTTTGCGCCAGCGGCACGTAGGTGTCGCGCAGCGTGCGTCCCACCGAAGGCGGGGGCGTCTTGCCCGTGATCGCCCAGTGGACCACGGCGGCGAGCGCATAGACATCGGTCCAGGGCCCCTGCTTCATCCCCGGGATCTCGTCGTACTGCTCGACCGGCGCGTAGCCCTGCTTGAGGATGACGGTGAGCGCCTGGGTCATGTCGCCGATGACGCGGCGCGCGGCGCCGAAGTCCAGCAGCAGCGGCCGCCCGGTCTCGGCCAGCAGGATCACGTTGTCGGGGGCGATGTCGCGGTGGTAGCACTGCTGGGCGTGCATCACCTGCAGCGCCTGCGCCAGCGGGCGCAGCAGCGCGCACAGCCAGGCCTCGTCGGGCGGATGCGCCATCGCGCGCACCGTGTCGCGCACGGTCACGCCTTCGTAGAAGGGCATGATCATGTAGGCGGTGCCGTTGGCCTCCCAGAAGCGGTAGACCTTCACCAGTGACGGATGGTCGAACTGGGCCAGCAGCTTGGCCTCGTTGACGAAGCTGCGCAGGCCGGCGACGAAGGTCTCGCGGTGGCGCTCCGAACGCGGGATCACCTCCGTGTGCCGGCCGCGCACCGCGATCGACATCGGCATGTATTCCTTGAGCGCGACGCGGCGCTCGAGCGAATGGTCCCAGGCGAGGTAGACGATGCTGAAGCCGCCCTCGCCGATGCGCTGCGTGATCTCGAACTCGTCGAGCCGGGTGCCCAGCGGCAGGCCGAGCAGGTCGTGCCCGTCCCCGGCCGCCGATGCGGTGCGCGCCGTCGCCACGGTCGGCGCGGAGGCGCGGCCGGCGCCCGGGCCGGGAATCAGGGTGGGGTCGTCGTTCGCGTCGGGCGTGGTCATGAAGGCGGGCGATGTCCCGATCACCGCGGAGCGCCACCAACCGGCGGCTCATGGGCCGCGATGGTACGCGGACGGCCCGCCGGCGTTGCGGCTTGCCCGGATGACGCGGACCTCTTCGGTCTCGACGCCCGGACCCGGTCCGCGGTGCAAATTGTCACCCGGCTCACGAACGCCAGGCAAGGAACGGACCGCCGTTCAGTAGGTGGCGCGGCCGCCCGAAAGATCGAACACGGCTGCCGTGCTGAACGAGCAGTCTTCGCTGCACAGCCAGGCGATCAGGGCCGCGGCTTCGCCGACTTCGAGCAGGCGCGCCATCGGGATCTTCGCGAGCATGTACTGGATGTGCTCGGGCTTCATCGAATCGAAGATCGGCGTGCGCGCCGCCGCCGGCGTCACGGCGTTGACGAGCACCCCGCTCTGCGCCAGTTCCTTCCCCAGCGACTTGGTGAGTCCGATCAGGCCCGCCTTGGAGGCGCTGTAGTGGGCGGCGTTGGGGTTGCCTTCCTTGCCCGCGACCGAGGCGATGTTGACGATGCGCCCGTATCCCTGGGCCTTCATCAGCGGCACGATGCTGCGGCAGGTGAGGAAGCAGCCGGTGAGGTTGACCTCGATGACGCGGCGCCAGACCTCGGGGTCGAGCTCCCAGGTGGGCGCGTTGCCGCCGGTGATGCCGGCGCTGTTGACGAGGATGTCGATGCGCCCGAGCTTGGCCAGGGTGGACGCGGTGGCGGCATCGACCGCGGCCGCGTCGCTCAGCTCTACCGCCTCTGTCTCGACCCCGTTCACCATCCCCGAGGCCGTGAGCGCACCGCGCGTGCTTTCGAGCTTGTCGGCCGCGACGTCCCAGAGCGCGACCTTGGCGCCCGAAGCCAGCATGCGTTCGGCCACCGCAAGGCCGATGCCTTGCGCGCCGCCGGTGATGACCGCGACACGGCCTTCGAGATCGATGCGGTTCATGGCGGCGTCGGCAGGCCGAAGATCATCGCGCGCAACTCGGCGCGGTGACCGCAGCAGCCGAGCACGACGACGCGCGCGGGTTGCCGCTTGCCCATGGCCCTGTCGGTGCCACGTGCCCGGTGTGCGGGCAGACAGCGCAAGCTTTCATCCGTATCGGGCACAGCCGGGCGCTTGCCTCCCTGTGGTTCACAGCGCAGCAGCTTCATTGTTTCTCGGTGAACGCGGGAGGAGTGGGTCGGATTTGCGCACGCTCTCGATCCAGCCGTTGTCTCGTGCGGCAAGTCGATCCCGAGGCGCAGACGGCACGGCAGCAAGAATCGAGTTCAATTGTGTCTTGAAATATATCGCTCAGGACTTTCCGTTGGATTGAGCGGCCCACCCCGCTGACAGCCGTCGTGCCTCAGGGGTGAGTCCGGGAAGCACGGGCGGCCGGATGGCGGCGCCACGAGGCAGGCGGCAGAGCGCTTCGAAATGGCCGTCACGTCGAACACCATGCCGCGGCCGCCCGCCACTCTTCCACCCACCATCCCGGCGCAGCGGCGCATGACGGGATCGAGGCCGTGCGCGCGCGAGTCGGATGCGAATCCGTGGACGGCGAAGGTGCCGACTCCATCCGCACCGGGCCCGCTTCAGCGGCCCGACCGTCCGTCACAGGCTGCCGCGGCCCGCCGCGACGAGTTCCGCCATCAAGGCCGCATCGCCGTGGCGCTCGAGGCCGAGAGCGCGGGCCCAGACCGGAACGCGCTCGCCCTGGACCCAGGCCGCGCACAGCGAGCCCGCGGCGCAGGCCGCCATCGACCCGAAACCCGAGAGAGCGCCGGCGACGAATGCCCCGGGCGTCGCCAGCGGCCCGATCAGGGGCCAGTTCTCGTCGGTCATCGCGTACCAGCCGCCGTAGTGGCGCGCGCCGCGCGGCAGCCGGCCGAGGTTGGCGGCAAGCCCTGGGTGCAGCCGGCTCGCACCGCGCAGCACGGTGTCGGGAAACTGCGGATCCAGTGGCGGCTCGCCATGGGGATCGGTCGCCGCGTCGTTGCAGGCCCAGCCGAGCTTGATCCAGCGCCCCTGCGGCGCGCCGTCGGGGCGGCAATGGACGCCGCCGCGCAGCGGCTCGACCAGGTAGCGGGTCGCGGGGTCGCCGGCCAGCAGTTCGCGGTCTTCCTCGCTCCAGGCCAGCGTCTGCGGATCGAGGTCGATCGTGAACGGCATCTGGCGCGGCACCGCGCCTTGGCGATCCTCGAACGCGATCTTCTGCTGGAAGACGCAGCGCACCGGCAGGTCCTCGCCGAGCATCGCCGCGATGTCGCGCACGAAGGGGCCGGCGGCGTCGACGATCCGGCCGGCCTGCAGCTGCCGGACTCCTTCCTCGGTTTCGAGTTCGAGCCGGAACGGCGCGCCGCCGTCGATGGCGCGAACCCGCGCCCGCAGCACGCGGGCGCCGCCCGCGCGCAACCGTTCGAGCATGAACTGGCCGAGCTGCGGGGCGCTGATCGAGCCGGCGCGGCGGACGTGGATGACGGTGGCCACATCGTCGGCCCAGGACGGGAAATGGCGCCGGATCAGGCCCCGCTCGAGCAGCACGTCGACGCCGCCGGGGGCGGCGCTCCAGGGCCCGCGCAACGGTGGCTGGTAGCTTGTGGCGCAAGACTCGTGCAGGCGGATGGAGCCGGGCGAGTTAGCGTAGCCGCGTTCCAGTTCGCGGATCAGGTCGGCGGGGCGCTCGCGCCGCGTCACCAGCGCGTAGCCGCCGCGCGTCATGTTCAGGCGCCCGCCCGATTCGCGGTCGATCGCCTCCATCTCGTCGATGCTGGCGTCGGTGAAGGCCGTCATCGTCGGATGCGGCCACCAGTTGCGGTAGTTCTCCCCCGACTGGGCCGAGGTCAGGCTCATGGGCTCGAGCGCGTCGACCAGCACCACGTCGCGCACGCCGTGGCGGCGCACCAGGGAGTAGGCGACGGCGATGCCGACGCTGCCGGCGCCGATGACGGCGACTTCCGCGGCTCGAGGAATGTCCGTCATGGAAGAGCGCGTTGCACGTGCGCCCGGGTAGACGATGCGGCGCGGATCAGGCGGCCTGCCGCGCGCCGCGCGAGCGCCAGGCTCCGTACAGCACGCCGGCCCCCGGCACCAGGATCATGGCCCAGATGATCTGCGACAGATGCTCGCGCACCCAGGGCACGTTGCCGAACAGATACCCCGCCAGCGTGAGCCCGCCGACCCAGAGCACAGCGCCAGCGACGTCGAACAGCGTGAAGCGGCGCCGCGTCATGTTGCCGACCCCGGCGACGAAGGGGGCGAAGGTGCGCACGAAGGGCATGAAGCGTCCGGCGATCAGGGTGAAGCCGCCGTACTTCTCGTAGAACGCATGGGTGCGGTCGAAGGCCTTGCGGTTGAACCAGCGCGACTGCTCCCACTGGAACACGCGCACGCCGACGTGGCGCCCGATCGTGTAGTTCGACTGGTTGCCCAGCACCGCCGCGGCGGTGAGCAGCAGCAGCGTCAGCGGCAGGCTCATCAGGCCGAGCCCGCACAGCGCACCGGCGACGAAGAGCAGCGAATCGCCCGGCAGGAAGGGCATCACGACGACGCCGGTCTCGACGAAGATGATCGCGAACAGCAGGGCGTAGACCCAGGCGCCGTAGAACTGGACGAACTGGGTGAGTTGGACGTCGACGTGGAGGACGAAGTCGACGAGAAGGCGGGCCGTTTCCATGGGCGGCGATTATCGGGGGGCGGCCGCCGCCACCCACCCGCCCCCCGGCGAGCGGTGGCCGAGGCGCGCGCTGCGTCAGGCCCGGGCGAGCTTCCTACAATCCAGCCGCATGAATGCCTTGCTGTCGTCGTCGCCGAGGCGGCCGATCCGCGCGTTGCCCGACGAACTGGTGAGCCAGATCGCAGCCGGCGAAGTCGTCGAACGGCCGGCGTCGGTGGTGCGCGAACTCGTCGACAACGCGCTCGACGCCGGCGCCACGCAGATCGTCGTGCGCCTGGCCGCGGGCGGCGTGCGCGCCATCGTCGTCGAAGACGACGGCTGCGGCATCCCCGCCGCCGAGCTGCCGCTGGCGCTGCTGCGCCATGCCACGAGCAAGATCGGTTCGCTGGCCGAGCTCGAATCGGTCGCGACGATGGGGTTCCGGGGCGAGGCGCTGGCCGCCATCGCCTCGGTTTCCGACCTCTCGATCACGAGCCGCGAGGCCGACACCGCGCACGCGAGCCGGCTCGACGCGCGCAGCGGCGAACTCCAGGCCGCGGCGCGCGCGCGCGGCACCACGATCGAGGTGCGCGAGCTCTTCTTCAGCACGCCGGCGCGGCGCAAGTTCCTGAAGACCGACGCGACCGAACTCGCGCACTCGCTCGAGGCGCTGCGGCGCCACGCCCTGGCGCGCCCCGACGTGGCCTTCACGCTGTGGCACGAGAACCGCCTCGTCGCCCAGTGGCGCGCGGCGACGCCGCAGCAGCGCCTGGCCGACGTGTTGGGCGCCGACTTCATCACCGCGAGCCGCGAATTCAGCGCCGAAGCCGGGCCGCTCGCGCTGCACGGCCGCGCCGGGCAGCCGGAGGCGGCGCGCTCGCGCGCCGATCTGCAATACCTTTTCGTCAACGGCCGCTACGTGCGCGACCGCCTCATCGCCCACGCCGTGCGCAGCGCCTACGA
>JAGWTS010000195.1 GCA_028868875.1 Burkholderiales bacterium
CACGGACTCGGCGCCGACGGCACCGATTTCCTGCCGCTGGCCGACGAGATCGACCTCGCATCGATCGGCCCGGTGCGCTGGGTCCTGCCGCGCGCGCCGGTGCGGCCGGTGACGATCAACGGCGGCTACCCGATGCGCGCCTGGTACGACATCCTCGCGCCCGACCTGCAACGGCGCGAGGATGAAGCCGGCCTGCGCCAATCGTTTGCCGAGGTTCACGCGCTGATCGAGCGCGAAATCGCGCGCGGCGTGCCGGCGCGGCGCATCGTGCTCGCCGGTTTCTCGCAAGGCGCTGCCATCACGCTCGGTGCCGGGCTGCGCTGCCGCAGGCGGCTCGCCGGCCTGGCCGCGCTGTCGGGCTACCTGCCCCTGGCCGCCACGAGCGCCACCGAGCGCAGCCAGGAGAACGCCGGGTTGCCGGTGTTCGGCGCCCATGGCACGGGCGACGGCGTCGTCGTGCCCGAGCGCGGGCGCGCGGCGCGCGACGCGCTCGAAGCCCTGGGGTACCCGGTCCAGTGGCACGAATACCCGATGGAGCATTCAGTCTGCACCGAGGAGGTGCGCGACCTCGGCGCCTGGCTGCGCGGCGTGCTCGCCTGATCCACCGGCCGGGCCGGATCCCTGCGCGGCGCGGGGTTTCAAACAAACGTTTGATCAGCCTGTTAAAGTGCGCGCCGATGAAGACGCCGCCCTCCGAGCAGGTCCCTGCTGCACGCGCCGAAGCCGCGCAGCCGCGCACGCGGCTGCTGAACGCGGCGCTGCACCTGTTCGCGGGCCAGGGTTTCGCCAAGACCTCGGTGCGCCAGATCGCGCTCGAGGCCCAGACCAACGTCGCCGCCGTGAGCTACTACTTCGGCGACAAGGCGGGGCTGTACCGCGCCGTGTTCTGCGACGAGCCCGTGACGGGACGCGAAGCGCGGCCGTGCTGCGACGGCCCGCTCACGCTCGAGACCCTGTTCGACCGCTTTCTCGAGCCGCTGCGCAGCGGCGACCAGCTGCGTGAATGGGTCAAGCTGCACCGGCGCGAGATGCTCGAGCCGACCGGCTTGTGGCAGGAAAAGCTGGAACAGGAGATCCAGCCGATGCACGCGCGCCTGGTGGCGCTGCTGTGCAGCCGGCTCGGCCTGGAGCAGGCCGACGACGACGTGCATCGGCTCGCGATCTCGATCGCCGGACTCGCGATCCACCTGTTCATCGCCTGCGACGTGATCGACGCCCTCGCGCCCCAGCTCGGACGCACGAACGACTCGATCGACCGCTGGCGCGAACGCCTGCTCGGTTACGCCGACGCCATGGTCGAAGCCGAGCGCCAGCGCCGCCTCGCGACGCCCCCGAAACGCAGCCCCTCGACGAGGAAACGCCCATGACGACATCCCGTACCGGCTGGCGCCGCGCCAGCCTTGCGCTGGCCGCCGCCGCCGCGCTCGCCGGCTGCGCCGCGGTCGGTCCCGATTTCAAGGCGCCCGCGGCGCCCACGGTGGCCGACCCTGCCCACCCCTACAGCGCCGCTGCATGGCCGGCCGAAACCGCGAGCGCCCCAGGCCGGGCCGGAGCCGCGCAGCGCCTGGTGCTCGAGCGCGACATTCCGGGCGAGTGGTGGCAGGTGTTCCACAACCAGGCCCTCGACGGCCTGATCCGCTCGGCCCTCGCCCAGAGTCCGACCCTGGCCGCGGCCCAGGCCGCGCTGCGCCAGGCACGCGAGCTCTACGAGGCCGAGTCGGGCAGCCGCCTGATGCCGGCCGTGACCGGCCAGGCAGGCGCCCAGCGCTCGCGCCAATCGCAGGCCGCGAGCTCGGTTCCGGGCGGCGTCGAATACACGCTCTACAACGCCTCGGTCAACGTCGGCTACACGATCGACGCCTTCGGCGCGACGCGGCGCAGCCTCGAAGCGCTGCAGGCGGCGGTGGACGTGCAGCACTGGCAGATCGAAGCCGCGTACCTGAGCCTGACCGCCAACCTCGTGACGGCGGCGGTCCAAGAAGCCTCGCTGCGGGCCCAGCTCGCGGCCACGCAGGCGGTGATCGAAGCGCAGCAGCGCTCGCTCGCGCTCGTGCAGCGCCAGGAAGCGCTGGGCGGCATCGGCCATCAGGCCGTGCTCGCCCAGCAGGCGCAGCTCGCCCAGACCCGGGCCGGCCTGCCGGCGCTGCAGAAGGCGCTGGCGCAGACGCGGCTGCAGCTCGCCGTCCTGGCCGGGCGCCAGCCCGACACCGCCGACCTGCCCGAGTTCAGCCTCGATTCACTGCAGCTGCCGGCCGAGCTGCCGCTGTCGCTGCCCTCGGCCCTGGTGCGCCAGCGCCCCGACATCCGAGCCAGCGAAGCCTTGCTGCACCAGGCCAGCGCCCAGGTGGGCGTGGCCGAGGCCGCGCGCTACCCGCAGATCACCCTGAGCGGCAGTCTGGGCCTGCAGGCCTTCAAGCCGCAGAACCTGTTCACCACCGCGGGCACGGCCTGGAGCCTGGGCGCCGGCATCGCCGGGCCGATCTTCAACGGCGGCGCCCTCGCCGCGCGCGCGCGCGCCGCGGTCGCGGCCTACGACCAGGCCCAGGCCCAATACCGGCAGACAGTGCTGGTCGCGTTCCAGAACGTCGCGAGCACGCTGCAGGCGCTGCAGAGCGACGCCGATGCCTTGCGCGCGCAGGCCGCGGCCGAGGCCCTGGCACGCGAATCGCTGGCCCTGGCGCAAAGCCAGTACGACGCCGGCGCCGTGCCCGTCCTCACCCTGCTCGACGCCCAGCGCAGCGTCGAGCAGGCGCGCATCGGCTTGGTGCAGGCGCAGGCGGCGCGCTTCGCCGACAGCGCGGCGCTGTTCCAGGCGCTGGGCGGCGGCTGGTGGAACCGCGCCGAACTCGCCGACGCTCAGCGATGAACGCGCCCCTTTCGAATCGACAAGAACAGCCGGAGAAAGCATCCATGGCCCACCGCATGACCAAACGCATGATCATCATGCTGCTCTGCGTCGTCCTCCTCGTTGCCGCGCTGGCGGGCGGCTTCTTCCTGCACATCAAGAAGATGATGGCCAGCATCCCGAAGCCGGGACCGCAGACCGTGAGCGCGATGAAGGCGCAGCAGCTCGACTGGCAGCCCCAGCTCGAGGCCGTGGGCAGCATGGTCCCGGTGCGCGGCGTGGAGGTGACGACCGAGATCAGCGGCCTGGTGCGCAGCGTGAACTTCAAGTCGGGCCAGGAGGTGAAGGCGGGCCAGTTGCTGGTGCAGCTCAACGCCGATTCGGACCTCGCCTTGCTGCAGTCGGCGCAGGCCGCAGCCGAGCAGGCGGCCCTGGTGCTGGCGCGCGACAAGCGCCAGCTCGAGGCCAGGGTGGTGAGCCAGGCCCAGGTCGACGCCGACACCGCCGACCTGAAGGTCAAGCGCGCCAACGTCGCCCAGCAGGCAGCCACGGTGGCGAAGAAGTCGATCCGCGCGCCCTTCAGCGGCCGCCTGGGCATCACGAACGTGAACCCGGGCCAGTTCCTCAACACCGGCGACAAGATCGTGACCCTGCAGACGCTGGACCCGATCCACGTCGACTTCAGCCTGCCGCAGAACCAGGTCGGCGCGCTCGCGACCGGCCAGCCCGTGCACCTGCGCAGCGACGCCTTTCCCGGCCAGGACTTCAAGGGCCAGATCACCGCCATCAGCCCGCTCGTCGATGCGGCGACGCGCAACCTCAGCGTGCGCGCCACGCTGCCGAACCCGAAGCATCAGCTGATGCCGGGCATGTATGCGAAGGTCGCGGTCGACACCGGCGCCACCCAGCGCTACCTGACGCTGCCGCAGACCGCGATCACCTACAACCCCTACGGCTCCACCGTGTTCGTCGTCAAGGACGACAAGGGCGGGCAGGTCGCGCAGCAGGTCTTCGTCACCACGGGGGCGACGCGCGGCGACCAGGTGGCGGTTCTGAGCGGCATCAGCGAAGGCCAGATGATCGTCACCAGCGGCCAGCTGAAGCTGAAGAACGGCACGCCGGTGAAGGTCGACAACAGCATCCAGCCGGCGAACGACCCGAACCCGACCCCGCAGGAAAAGTGAGCCAACGGCCATGAAACTCACCGATCTCTTCATCCGCCGGCCGGTGCTGGCGATGACGATCAGCCTGCTGATCCTGGTGCTCGGCCTGCGCTCGGTCGTGAGCCTGCCGGTGAACCAGTTCCCGCAGACGCAGAACGCCGTCGTCACCGTCTCGACCGCCTACTACGGCGCCGACGCCCAGACCGTCGCGGGCTTCATCACGCAACCGCTGGAAGCCGCGATCGCCCAGGCCCAGGGCATCGACTACCTGTCCTCGAGCAGCAGCGCCGGGGTCTCGACCATCACCGCGACGCTGCGCCTGAACTACGACGCCAACCGCGCGCTCACCGAGATCAACACCCAGGTGAGCTCGGTGCGCAACCAGCTGCCGCCGCAGGCCCAGCAGCCGGTGCTGACGGTGCAGACCGGCCAGACCACCGACGCGATGTACATGGGCTTCTACAGCGACAAGCTGCCCACCAACAACATCACCGACTACATCGTCCGCGTCGTCAAGCCCAAGCTCGATGCGGTGCAGGGAGTGCAGACGGCCGAGGTGCTGGGCGGGCACCCGTTCGCGCTGCGCGCCTGGCTCGAGGCCGACCGCCTCGCCGCCTACGGCCTCACCGCGGCCGACGTGAGCGCGGCGCTGGGCAACAACAACGTGCTCACCGCGCTCGGCTCGACCAAGGGCCAGATGGTGACGGTGCCGCTGACCGCGGCCACCGACCTGCATACGGTCGAGGAGTTCAAGCAGCTCATCGTCAAGCGCAGCGGCGGCCAGCTGGTGCGGCTGCAGGACGTGGCCAACGTCACGCTGGGCAGCGAGAACTACGACTTCAACGTCGCCTTCAGCGGCAACCGCTCGGTGTTCGTCGGCATCAAGGTCGCGCCCGACGCGAACATCCTGGACGTGGCCAAGCGCGTGCGCGAGGCCTTCCCGCCGATCCAGCAGCAGCTGCCCGCGGGCCTCACGGCGCAGATCGTCTACGACGCCACGGCCTTCATCAACACCTCGATCTACGAGGTGGTCAAGACCCTGGCCGAGGCCTTGGTCATCGTCTCGGTCGTGATCTACCTGTTCCTGGGCAGCTTCCGCGCCGTCGCGGTGCCGGTGATCGCGATGCCGCTGTCGCTCATCGGCAGCTTCTTCATCATGCTGGCGCTGGGCTACTCGATCAACCTGCTCACGCTGCTGGCGCTCGTGCTCGCGATCGGCCTCGTCGTCGACGACGCGATCATCGTCGTCGAGAACGTCGACCGCCACATGAAGGAAGGCCAGACGCCGATGAAGGCGGCGCTGGCCGCGGCGCGCGAGCTCGGCGGGCCGATCGTCGCGATGACGGTGGTGCTGATCGCGGTCTACGTGCCGATCGGCTTCCAGGGCGGGCTCACCGGGGCGCTCTTCACCGAGTTCGCGTTCACGCTCGCCGGCGCGGTCACGGTCTCGGGCGTGATCGCCTTGACGCTCTCGCCGATGCTGTCCTCGCGCATCTTCCGCAAGGAGCAGGACGAAGGCCGCTTCGTCAAGGCCATCGACCGCGTCTTCGACCGCGTGCACGGCGGCTACAGCCGGCTCCTGCACTCGCTCATGGACACCTGGCCGGTGCTGATCGTGATGGCGGCGCTGCTCATGGGCGCGGCCGGGCTGATGTTCAAGATGTCCAAGTCCGAGCTCGCGCCGGAAGAAGACCAGGGCATCATCGGCGGTCTCATGACGGGCCCCCCGACGGCGACGGCGCAGCAGATGCTGACCTACGCCGATGCCGCATTCAAGGACGCGTCGAGCTTGCCCGAGTACCAGCAGATGTTCCAGATCACCGGCTTCCCGACGGTGAACAAGGGCTTCGCCGGCGTGTTGCTGAAGGACTGGGGCGAACGCACGCGCAGCGCCCACGAGCTGCAGCAGGAGCTGCAGGCGAAGTGGAACGGCATCGCCGGCGCGCGCATCGTCGCCTTCCAGTTCCCGCCGCTGCCGGGATCCTCGGGGCTGCCGGTGCAGTTCGTGATCAGCAGCACCGAGCCCTTCCAGAACCTCAACGACGTGGCGCAGCAGGTGGTGGACAAGGCGCAGAAGGCCCAGCTCTTCTACTTCTCCGACACCGACCTCAAGCTCGACCAGCCGCAGACCTCGGTCCAGATCGACCGCGACCAGCTCGCCACCCTGGGCCTGACGCAGCAGGACTTCGGCAACGCGCTCGGTGCCGCGCTCGGCGGCGGCTACGTCAACTACTTCTCGATCGCCGGACGCTCGTACAAGGTGATTCCGCAGGTGCAGCAGGTCGACCGCCTGAACCCGTCCGAGGTGCTCGACTTCTACCTGCGCACCCCCAGCGGCAGCATGGTGCCGGCGAGCACGGTGGCGCACCTGAAGACGACGGTCCAGCCCGAGTCGGTGAACCGCTTCCAGCAGCTCAATTCGGTGACGATCTCGGGCGTCTCGGGCAAGTCGCAAGGCGAGGTGCTCGACTTCCTGCGCAACGCCGTGCACGAGGTCGCGCCCAGCGGCTACTCGGTGGACTATGCCGGGCCGTCGCGCCAGTTCATGCAGGAATCGGGCGGCTTCGCGCTGACCTTCGCCTTCGCGGTGATCATCATCTTCCTCGCCCTGGCGGCGTTGTTCGAGAGCTTCCGCGACCCGATCGTGATCCTGGTGTCGGTGCCGCTGGCCTTGTTCGGGGCGCTCATCTTCACCTTCCTCGGCGCGGCCTCGATCAACATCTACACCGAGGTCGGGCTGGTGACGCTGATGGGCCTGATCAGCAAGCACGGCATCCTCATCGTCGAGGTCGCGAATCAGCTGCAGAGCGAAGGCAAGACCAAGCGCGAGGCGATCGAAGGCGCGGCCGCGCTGCGCCTGCGGCCGATCCTGATGACGACCGCGGCCATGGTCTTCGGCGTCGTGCCGCTGGTCATCGCCTCGGGCGCGGGCGCGGCCGGGCGCCAGGCCATGGGCATCGTGATCTGCGCCGGCATGGCCATCGGCACCTTGTTCACGCTCTTCGTCGTGCCGGCGATGTACCTGTTCATCGGCACCGACCACAAGAAGGTGGCGGCACGCCACGCCGCGCTCGAGGCGCCGGCCGGCTGAAAGCCAGCGGGCTCTGCCCGCGCTCGGCGCAACCCCGGGCCGCGGCCTGGGGCTTTCTTTTTCAGGCCCCGGGCTTGCGCGCGCTGAGGTAGGCCACGCGGTCGACGGTCTCGGTGCGGCCGGCCTCGACCGCGGGGCGCATCACCTGTTCGAACAGCGCGCGCTCGGCTTCGCTGAAGCGTTCGGCCATCACCTGGCCCAGCGTCGGCGCCCAGGGGTGCGGCGAGGTCGCGAGAAAGGCGGCCCAGGAGCGGGTCTCGGCCGGCCGCAGGTCGATGTGGAGTTCGAGGTGGACGGCCTCGAAGCCCGCCGCCTGGGCAAAGGCGAACAGGTCGCGCTCGCTGTAGTTGGCGATCGGGCTCGCGGCGATCGCGGCCTCGGAGTCCGGGAACTGGGCCGCCTTCCAGCGCTGCAGCAGGCCGATGAACGCGTCGGCGCCCGCGGCCCCGGCGCGCTGGCGCAAGGCCAGCGCCGTCAGGGCGTCGTCGCGAAAAACCGGCTCGGCCATCGAGAGCCGGCCGCCCGGCGCGAGCACGCGCAGGAACTCGCGCAGCGCGCGCGGCTTGTCGGCGACGTAGGCGAGCGCGGCGCGCGTCGTCACGAGGTCCAGGCTGGCGTCGCCGACCGCGCCCAGTTCGTCGGCCGGGCATTGGAGGAAGCGGCAACGCCCCGCCAGGCCCAGGGCTTCGGCGCGGGCGCGCGCGTGTTCGAGCAAGGGCGCGGAGACGTCGGCCAGCAGCGCGGACAGGGTCGGCCCGACGCGCTCGAAGGCGCGCCAGGCAACGACGCCTTCGCCGCAGCCGATGTCGGCGATGCGCTGGCCCGGGGCGAGCGCGGCGGCATCGAGCAGGCGCTCGACGTAGCGCTCGACCTTGGCGCGAACGACCTGCTCCAGCGCGGCGTCGTGCCCGAGGCGGCGTCCGAGCAGCCAGTCGTGCCAGAGGTCGGTGGCGGGCGGGTCGGCGGCTTGCATGGCCCAGTGTAGGCGGGCGCGCCGTCCGCCTTGCATCGGCCTTATGCTCGCGGCCGCACCCGACGAGGCCGTACATGTTGGACCTGGATTTCGGCTGCACCCGCTGCGGACGATGCTGCACCGGGCTGCGCCTGCCGCTCACCCTGGGCGAGGCCCTGGGCTGGCTGGGCGACGGCCACGAGGTCGAACTGCTTTGCGAAGCCCTGCCCTGGCCGGCCGAGCCGGCGCGCGACGACGAGCCGGCCGCGCATCGGCGGCGGCGCTCGTTCGCAGCGCACAGCGGCCGTCTTCCCCTGCGCGTGATCGTGGTGCTGGCCGCGGCGTTTTCCGGGCGCTGCCCGAACCTGGGTGCGGACGATCGCTGTGCGGTCTATGCGCGCCGGCCGCTGGTGTGCCGCATCTATCCGGCCGAGATCCATCCTTTCCTCACCCTCGTGCCGGCACACAAGGGCTGCCCGCCGCAGGCCTGGGACCCGGGCCAGCCGGCGCTGCTGCGCGCCGGGCGCATCGTCGAGGCCGAGACCCACGCGGCGATCGAGGCCTCGCGCGAAGCCGATCGGCGCGAGGCCGGCCTCAAGCAGCGCCTGTGCGCCGAACTCGGCGTCGACTGCGCGGCGATCGGCGGCGAAGGCTTCGTCGCGCACCGGCCGCCGCGGCCGGCGCTGCGTACGGCCCTGCAGGCTGCCCTGCAGAGTGCTGCGCCGACGGCCGCGCGGACAGCCACGCAGGCGGCCTTGCAGCCGGCAGGCGAGGCCGACACCGCGGCAGCCGGCGCATCCGACTGGCGCCTGGTGTCCCGCAGCCGCCGCACCCTGGACGAACTCGGCGCCGCGGGCGCCCGCATCGGGCCCGCCGATGCGCTCGCGAACGGCGCATACCTCGACCTCGGCGCGGTCGACGCCGAGCCCGGCGGCGACCCGGAGCGCTCGGGCGGGGTCGCCGCGGACCTCAGAGCAGCGGCCGCAGCGCCTGCACCGCCTCGTTGAGCAAGGGCAGCAGCCGGTCGCGGATCTGCTCGGTCGTGAAGGCCGTCGCCGGCAGGGTCATGCCCAGCGCCCCTTTGCAGGCGCCCTTGCGGTCGCGCAGCGCGACGGCGACGCCGCGCAGGCCGATGTCGAGCTGCTGCGTCGTCATGCCGTAGCCCAGGGCCTGGGCTTCCTCGACGCTGGCGCGAAAGACCGAGGCGTCGGTCACGGTATGGGGCGTGAAGGCGCTGAAGTTGTGCTCGGCGATCCAGGTCTCGCGCGCGGGCTCTTCCATCGCCGCCAGCATCACCAGCCCCGGGGTCACCACATGGGCCGGCACGCGCGCGCCCAGGTGGTAGCCGATCGAGACCAGCCGCGGCGAATTGCTGCGCGCGATGTAGACGACCTCGTGGCCGTCGAGCACGCTGACGTTGACGGTCTCGCCCGACTCCATCGAGACGCGCTGGATGAAGGGCTGGACCAGCCGCGGCAGGCGCGCCGCCCCGAGGTAGCTCTGGCCCAGGCGCAGCACCCGCGGCAGAAGCCAGAACTGGCGCCCGTCGCTGCCGGCGTAGCCGAAATGCACCAGGCTCAGCAGATAGCGCCGTGCCGCCGTGCGCGTGATGCCGGTGAGCGCGCCGACCTGGCTCGGGGTCAGGCGCGGATGCTCGTCGTCGAAGGCTTCGATCACGCGCAGCCCGCGCCCCAGGCCCTCGATCAGGTCGCGCTTCTCGATCGCTTGTGCCTTGTCCGCCATCGTCTCCGTTCTCCTCCTGCTGCCCACGCTCTGCGGCGCTGCCCAGTCCCTGGATGCGCGATCATCGCCCAGGCGCTGGGCGGCGTCACGAGCCGTGTTCAGTCGCACTGGCGCCACGGCGCTCGAGATTGCGCGTCCAGAATCACAAAGTCTTTACGAACCGTGGCTAGAGTGAAGTGAGGGCGGGTCGCTCCCGGCGACTCGGAAGAATCCGAAGATGCAACCCAAGACGCTGATCGTTCGCCTGCGCAACTACGTCGGTGATGTGGTCCTCAGCGTGCCCGCACTGGAATGGCTGGCGGCGCAGGGCTATGCGCTCCAGCTCGTCGCCAAGCCCTGGGCGGCTTCGCTGCTCAGCGCCTACCCGTGGACGGTGACGGCGCGCGCGCCGAGGCCGCTCGCCCGGGTCGCGCAGCTGCGGCGCCTGCGCCGCGCCGCGCTCGCGGCCGACCCCGGATTCGACGGGCGCGAAAACATGCTGGTGTTCCCGAACGCGTTCTCGGGCGGCATCGAACCCTGGCTCGCCGGCCTGAACGCCGTGGCCAACGACCTCGACGGAAGGCGCCTGCTGCTGGCGCGCGCGGTCGAGCCCGTCTGGGGCCACGCGCTCGAGCACATCTGGGGCCTGGCCGGCCGCTTTCTGAAGATCGAGCGGCAGGCGCCCGAGCGCATCGCGCTGGCCACCCGCCACGAAGACCAGCAGCGCGCCGACGAGTTGCTGGCCGCGCAGGGCGTGCGCCCCGGCTTCATCGTGCTCTGTCCTTTCGCGGCCGGGGTGTTCGAGGGCCAGGACAAGACCTGGCCCGCCTTCCCCGAATTCGCGCGCGCGCTGGCCCGCAGCGGGCGCGACCTCGTCTGCTGCCCCGGGCCGGGCGAATC
>JAGWTS010000196.1 GCA_028868875.1 Burkholderiales bacterium
CGGATGCGCCAGGTCTTCATCGCCAGGGTCTGGCCGCTGCGGCTCCAGAACCAGATGAAGTAGGCGCCGATGACGGCGAACAGCAGCGCCTGCAAGCCGCTGTGGCCGACCTGGGGGTCGCGCTGGCCGATCGCGACGCCGTAGACCAGGCCCGCGACCATCACGACGCCGAACAGGAGCAGTCCTTCGTAGACGAAGCAGGCGAGGCGGCGTCCCAGCCCCGGCGTCTCGAGCACGCCCGCGCCTTCGGCCGGCGTACTCACTTGGGCACCAAGGCGCCTGCGGCCGGCCCTGCCGAGCGAGATTGATACCTCGGCAAAGCCCGCGGTCTCATCGATGCACGTCTTCGGAGGGCGCCGCCGGCGTCGTCCCGATCATTGCCGCCCCTTGCGGGCCGAGCAGCGGCAGCAGGGTCCGCGGGTCGACGAAGCCGCGTGTCGCCGCGATCTTCGGCAGACCCGACTGGGCCTGGGTGACGGGGGCGGGGCGCGCGGTCATCAAGCTGGTGCTGGCGCCGGGGTTGGCCTGCACCAAAGTGGGCGCCACCGGCTTCACGGGCGGGTGCCGGCTCGGGCCGACGTGGTTGTGCTTGGCTCCGGCGGCATGCGCCTCGGCGCCCGAGGCATGGGGGCCAGCGACCTTGGCCGTGGGCCGGGCACGGCGAGCCAGTTCACGCCGTTCGGCGTCGGGCAAGGCCTTGTACGCTTCCCAGCGCGCTTCCCGATCCTCGGCGCTGAATTCGCGCGATTCGAGGAACTGCAGTCGGGCTCGGGTGCGCTCGGCGGCCGACATGCCGGCCCAGGCGGCCATGCGCTGCTGGATGCGCTCGCGCTCGGGAGCCGGCAGGCTGGGGAAGCGCCGCGCCATCTCGATCCACTTCTGCTTGCGCGAGGACGGCAGCGCCGACCACTCGGGCTGCAACGGCCCCAGCACGGCCTGCTGCTGCGGGCTGAGCGTGGCCCAGGCCGGTCCTTGCTCGGGGTGCGCCGTGCCGGCGGCGAAGACCGGCCGGCCCGCCGTCGCCAGCACGAGGACGAGGACGACGAGCGAAGCGAGGGCCGGGGGTCTCGTCACGGCGGCGGGGACTTGAGGTATTCGGCGAAGCCCGGGTCGGTATAGGCGGCCGGCGGCAGATCGTCAGCCAGCAGGACGGAGTCGATCTCGACCGCGGCCAGCACCTGCTCATGGGCGACCCATTGGTGAATGAGCAGGAGCCCGGCGACGAGCACGACCAGCGGCAACACCGAGGCCAGCCGCTGCCAGGGGGAGGGCGCACCGCCCAGCACCGCGCTGCCGCGGGAATGGCCCACGACGGCGCTTGCCGCGGCCGGCACCGCGACGACGCTGCGCGAAGCGCGGGCGCGTGCGACCGCCTGTTCGCGCGCCACGCGCAGGCGCTCGGACAAGTCGTTGGGCAGCGCCGAGGCTTGTTCGCTGAGCCCGGCGGCAAGGCGGAAGGCCAGGCGTGCTTCCAGCGCCTCGCGGTCCTGATAGATGTTGGTACTGGTCATGGCGTGATTCCCCTGGTTCGTAGGGCTGCTGCCAGTGCATGAACCGCCCGTGAGCAATGCGTCTTCACACTGCCCTCGGAACACCCCATGACCGCCGCCGTCTCGGCCACGTCGAACTCTTCCCAGTAACGCAGCAGGAAGGCTTCGCGTTGACGCGCCGGGAGCAATCCCACCTCGGAGTCGATGACCCGCAGGATCTGGTCCCGAGATACGGCATCGGCGGCACTCTCGGTGCCCAGGGTGTCTTCGAGGGCATGCAGAGTTTCCAGCAAATCGAATTCACCGTCCTCGCCGTCGGATTCGAAGTCCGAGAGGTTCTGCACGACGGCGTTGCGCACCTTCTGGCGCCGGAACCAGTCCATCGTCGCGTTCGAGAGGATGCGCTGGAACAGCAGCGGCAGTTCGGCCGCCGGGCGGTCGGCGTATTTCTCGGCGAGCCGGATCATCGTGTCCTGGACGATATCGAGCGCCGCGTCCTCGTCGCGCACGGCGTAGGCAGCGCGCTTGAAGGCGCGCTTTTCGACGCTTTTGAGGAAGTCCGAAAGTTCTTTGTCGGTGGCCAACGCGGGCTCGGCGGCGGCTTCTGCCCGATTCGGGCGGGGCGGATTATGTCATCGCGGCACCTGAGCGATGGCGGATGCCGGTGGCATAATGCTGCCCCGCACAACGCTCTTTAGGTCTCAGACCGGCCGCCCGACCCGGACGGCACAGTTTTTGACCGCGCAGGCACCGAAACCGCCCCACGAGGACGCGAGGAGGTGCACCGATGGATTTTCGTCAGAGAAATTCGCAAAGGTTCCAAATGGAAATGTCTGCCGCGGAAGTCAAGCGTGCCGCAACGGCGCAGCCTTCTTCTCCCAGCCCAACTCCCCCCGCCGATCCGAACGGATCGGAAATCCTCGTCCGCTGCCTCGAAGCCGAGGGCGTCAAGTTCGTCTGGGGCTACCCCGGCGGCGCGGTGCTCTACATCTACGACGCGCTGTACAAGCAGGAAGGCATCCAGCACGTCCTGGTGCGCCACGAGCAGGCCGCGGTCCACGCCGCCGACGGCTACTCGCGCGCCACCGGCGAGGTCGGCGTCGCCCTCGTCACCTCGGGCCCCGGAGTCACGAACGCCGTCACCGGCATCGCCACCGCGTACATGGACTCGATCCCGATGGTGATCATCTCGGGCCAGGTGCCGACCGCCGCGATCGGCATGGACGCGTTCCAGGAGTGCGACACGGTCGGCATCACGCGCCCGATCGTCAAGCACAACTTCCTCGTCAAGGACGTGCGCGATCTCGCGCTGACGATGAAGAAGGCGTTCCACATCGCGCGTACCGGGCGCCCGGGGCCGGTCGTCGTCGACATCCCGAAGGATGTCTCGCTCGAGACCGCGCCCTTCTCGTATCCCGAGACGGTGGAGATGCGCTCGTACAACCCGGTCAAGCGCGGCCACGGCGGCCAGATCCGCAAGGCGGTGCAGTTGCTGCTGGCGGCCAAGCGGCCCTACATCTACACCGGCGGCGGCGTCATCCTGGGCAATGCCTCGAACGAGTTGCGCGCGCTCGCCGACCTGCTCGGTTTCCCGACGACCAACACGCTGATGGGCCTGGGCGCGATGCCCGCGAGCGACCCCAAGTTCCTCGGCATGCTGGGCATGCACGGCACCTACGAAGCCAACATGACGATGCAGCATTGCGACGTGCTGCTCGCCGTGGGTGCGCGCTTCGACGACCGCGTGATCGGCAACCCGAAGCATTTCGCCTCGGTCGAGCGCAAGATCATCCACGTCGACATCGATCCGTCGAGCATCAGCAAGCGCGTGCGCGTCGACGTGCCGATCGTCGGCGACGTGAAGGACGTGCTGGTCGAGCTCGCGGTGCAGATCCGCGAAGCCCAGGCGCGGCCCGACGCCCAGGCGCTGGGCGCCTGGTGGAACCAGATCAACGAATGGCGGCGCCGCGAGTGCCTGGTCTACAAGGGCAGCAGCGAAGTCATCAAGCCGCAGATGGTGGTCGAGACCCTGTCCAGGCTCACGCGCGAGAGCGACTGCTACATCACCTCGGACGTGGGCCAGCACCAGATGTGGGCGGCGCAGTACTACCGCTTCGAGCAGCCGCGGCGCTGGATCAATTCCGGCGGCCTCGGCACCATGGGCGTGGGCTTGCCTTACGCGATGGGCATCAAGCTCGCGAAGCCCGACTCCGACGTCTTCTGCATCACCGGCGAAGGCTCGATCCAGATGTGCATCCAGGAGCTCTCGACCTGCCTGCAGTACAAGACGCCGGTGAAGATCGTCTCGCTCAACAACCGCTACCTCGGCATGGTGCGGCAGTGGCAGGAGATCACCTACGAAGGTCGCTATTCGCACAGCTACATGGATGCGTTGCCCGACTTCGTCAAGCTCGCCGAGGCCTACGGCCACGTCGGCCTGCTCGTCGAGAAGCCCTCCGATGTCGAGCCGGCTTTGAAGGAGGCGATCCGCCTGAAGGACCGCACCGTGTTCCTCGACGTGCGCACCGACCCGACCGAGAACGTCTGGCCGATGGTGCAGGCCGGAAAAGGCATCACCGAGATGCTGCTGGGCTCCGAGGACCTGTGACGTTCGCGAAGCCGCCGACCGCAACCGGCGCTACCGCGCCGGCTTCGCGCGCGCGGCGGGTGAGCGAACGAATCGGCCCCGGAGCGTCTTGAACCGCTGAAACCCCCACTGCGCCGCTCGAGCAGCCGCCGGTTACCGCCGCGGACTGCGTACAGCGCGCAAAGGATGAAATCCCCATGAAACACGTCATCGCCGTCCTGCTCGAGAACGAGGCGGGGGCCCTTTCGCGCGTCGTCGCGCTGTTCTCCGCCCGTGGCTACAACATCGAGAGCCTGTCGGTCGCGCCCACGGAAGACGAGTCGCTCTCGCGCATGACCATCGTCACCACCGGCAGCGACGAGGTCATCGAGCAGATCACCAAGCACCTGAACCGCCTCATCGAGGTCGTCAAGGTGGTCGACCTGACCGAGGGCAGCTTCACCGAGCGCGAGCTGATGATGGTCAAGGTGCGCGCCGTCGGCAAGGAGCGCGAGGAGATGAAGCGCATGGCCGAGATCTTTCGCGGCCGCATCATCGACGTCACCGAAAAGTCCTACACGATCGAACTCACCGGCGACTCCGCCAAGCTCGACGCCTTTCTCGTCGCGATCGACCGCGCGGCGATTCTCGAGACCGTGCGCACCGGTGCCAGCGGCATCGGCCGCGGCGAACGCATCCTGAGAGTTTGAACCACCCCCGAAGCGCCTTCGGCGCCTCCCCCTCGAGGGGGCGCCGCCAGCGGCCCGGCGAAGCCGGTTCCGCGGCGGCCGCTTGACGCGGCGTCAGCCCAGCCTCTTTTAACCGCTTTTTTCCTGGAGATGAACATGAAGGTCTATTACGACAAGGACGCCGACCTGAGCCTGATCAAGGGCAAGAACGTCACCATCATCGGCTACGGCTCGCAAGGCCACGCCCACGCCCAGAACCTGAACGACAGCGGCGTCAAGGTCACCGTCGGCCTGCGCCGCGGCGGCGCGAGCTGGTCCAAGGTCGAGCGTGCCGGCCTGAAGGTGGCCGAGGTCGCCGAAGCGGTCAAGAATGCCGATGTCGTCATGATCCTGCTGCCCGACGAGCAGATCGGTGCCGTCTACAAGAACGACGTCGAGCCGCACATCCGCAAGGGCGCGTCGCTCGCCTTCGCCCACGGCTTCAACGTCCACTACGGCCAGGTCGTGCCGCGCGAGGACCTCGACGTCTGGATGGTCGCGCCCAAGGCCCCGGGCCACACCGTGCGCAACACCTACACCCAGGGCGGCGGCGTGCCGCACCTGATCGCCGTGCACGCCGACAAGAGCGGCAAGGCGCGCGACCTGGCGCTGAGCTACGCCGCGGCCAACGGCGGCGGCAAGGCCGGCATCATCGAGACCAACTTCCGCGAAGAGACCGAGACCGACCTCTTCGGCGAACAGGCGGTGCTGTGCGGCGGCACGGTCGAGCTCATCAAGGCCGGCTACGAGACCCTGGTCGAAGCCGGCTACGCGCCCGAGATGGCCTATTTCGAGTGCCTGCACGAGCTGAAGCTCATCGTCGACCTGATCTACGAAGGCGGCATCGCCAACATGAACTACTCGATCTCGAACAACGCCGAATACGGCGAGTACGTGACCGGGCCGAAGATCGTCAACGACGAGACCAAGCTGGCGATGAAGCAGGCGCTCAAGGACATCCAGACCGGCGAATACGCCAAGAGCTTCATCCTCGAGAACCGCGCCGGCGCGCCGACGCTGCTGTCGCGCCGGCGCCTGACCTCGGAGCACTCGATCGAGGTCGTGGGCGAGAAGCTGCGCGCGATGATGCCCTGGATCAAGGCCAACAAGCTCGTCGACAAGAGCCGCAACTGACAAGGGCTCGCGTTATCCTCGGCCGATGATCGAAGATTCGAAGTTCGCCGAGGACGACGACGCCGATGCGGCGGATGTCGCCGAGCGGCCGCGGCCGCGCCGCAAGGGCATCTACGTCCTGCCCAACGCGATCACGCTGGCGGCACTGTTCTCGGGCTTCTACGGCATCGTGATGGCGATGAACGGGCGCTTCGACAGCGCCTGCATCGCCGTCTTCGTCGCCGCCGTGCTCGACAGCCTGGACGGCCGCGTCGCGCGCATGACGAACTCGCAAAGCGCGTTCGGCGAGCAGATGGACAGCTTGTCGGACATGGTGAGCTTCGGCGCCGCGCCCGCGCTCATCGTCTACATCTGGGCGCTCAAAGACCTGGGCAAGCTGGGCTGGATCCCCACGTTCGTGTACGTCGCCGGCGCCGCGCTGCGGCTGGCGCGCTTCAACGTCAACATCGGCGTCGTCGACAAGCGATTCTTCCAGGGCATGCCGAGCCCGGCCGCGGCCCTGCTGGTGATGAGCCTGATCTGGGTCATGGACGACAGCGGCTTCAAGGGCGTGACGCACATCGAGTGGCTCGTCTGGTCGGCCTTCTTCGTGACCTTGTTCGCCGGACTGTCGATGGTGACGAACGCGCCCTTCTACAGCTTCAAGGTCGTGGGTGGACGCCGCACCGTGCCCTTCATCGTCATCGTTGCGATCGCCCTGGGCATCGCGGTGATCAGCCTGGATCCGCCGCGCGTGTTGTTCGCGCTCTTCGTCGCCTACGGACTCTCGGGCTATGCGGTCTACGGCTGGCGCCGCATGAAGGGCAAGCCGGTGAGCGTGATCGCGACCTCGACCGACGAGCCGGACGAAAAGGGCCTGCATCCTTGATGCGCGGGCCGCGTGCTACTATTCCGCCCGTGAAGACGATCCAAGCCCTCATTTCGCTAGCGCTCCTAGCCGTACCGCGGGTGCGCTGATCGTCTTCGACTGAACCTATTTTCCCGATCAACGGCCCGCCAGCGCAAAGCAGCGGGCCGTTTGTTTTGCGCGGTGGACAAAACCCCAGGAGAACTCCGATGACCATGTTGAAGAACCCCGCCTCGAAGTACCGAGCTTTCGCGCCGGTGCGCCTGCCCGACAGGCGCTGGCCCGACGCGCAGCTGACGCGCGCGCCCCTCTGGTGCAGCGTCGACCTGCGCGACGGCAACCAGGCCTTGATCGAGCCGATGGATCCGGCGCGCAAGTTGCGCCTGTTCGAGATGCTGGTGCGAATCGGCTTCAAGGAAATCGAGGTCGGATTTCCTTCGGCGTCGCAGGCCGACTTCGATTTCGTGCGCCTGCTGATCGAGGAAGACCGGATTCCCGACGACGTGACGATCCAGGTGCTCACCCAGGCCCGCGACCACCTCATCACGCGCACCTTCGAGGCCTTGCAAGGCGCGCCGCGCGCCATCGTGCACCTGTACAACGCGGTCGCGCCGGTGATGCGCCGGGTCGTGCTCGGCCTCGACGAAGACGGCATCGTCGAGCTCGCGACGCGCCATGCCCGAATGCTCTCCGACTGCGCCGCGCGCCAGCCCGGCACGCGCTGGACCTTCCAGTATTCGCCCGAGATGTTCTCGGGCACCGAACTCGCGTTCAACAAGCGCGTCGTCGATGCCGTGACCGCCGTCTGGCAGCCGACGCCCGAGCGTAAATGCATCGTCAACCTGCCTTCGACGGTCGAGCATTCGACGCCGAACATCTTCGCCGACATGGTCGAGTGGATGGATCGCCATCTCGAACGCCGCGACGCCATCGTGCTTTCGGTCCATCCCCACAACGACCGCGGCACCGGTACCGCAGCCGGCGAGTTCGCCTTGATGGCCGGCTGCGACCGCATCGAAGGCTGTTTGTTCGGCAACGGTGAGCGCACCGGCAACGTCGACCTCGTCAACATCGCCCTCAACCTCTACACCCAGGGCGTGGCGCCGCAACTCGATTTCTCCGACATCGACGAAGTGCGGCGCTGCGTCGAGCATTGCAACCAGTTGCCGGTGCACCCGCGCCACCCCTATGTGGGCGACCTCGTCTATACCTCGTTCTCGGGTTCGCACCAGGACGCGATCAAGAAGGCGTTCGCGGCGCGGCGCGAGAACGACATCTGGGAGATGCCGTATCTGCCGATCGACCCGAAGGACCTGGGCCGCAACTACGACGCGGTGATCCGCGTCAACAGCCAGTCGGGCAAGGGCGGCATTTCGTATTTGCTCGAGTCTGAGTACGGGCTCGAGTTGCCGCGCCGGCTGCAGATCGAATTCAGCGCCGCGGTCCAGGCGCGCATGGACGAGCAGGGCGGTGAATTCAGCGCCGCCGACCTCTGGGCGCTCTTCGAGCGCGAATACGGCCTCGCCGAACCGGTGCGAATCGATCAGCAGACGATGAGCGAACTCGCCGACGGCCGCGTGCGCTGGCAGGCGACGGTACACGAGGCCGGCCA
This sequence comes from Burkholderiales bacterium, assembly GCA_028868875.1. Classification (GTDB taxonomy): domain Bacteria; phylum Pseudomonadota; class Gammaproteobacteria; order Burkholderiales; family Burkholderiaceae_C; genus Rubrivivax. The sequence continues at coordinate 8,378 of JAGWTS010000196.1, forward strand.
CGCAGTCCGCATCGAAGGCGTGGGCAACGGCCCGGTCGACGCTTTCGTCGCGGCGCTGGCGCAGGCCGCCGGCGTCTCGCTGCGCGTGCTCGACTACCATGAGCACGCGATCGGCTCCGGCGCCCAGGCGCGCGCGGCGGCCTATCTCGAACTGCGCATCGGCGAAGGGCGCACGCTGTTCGGCGTCGGCATCGATGCCAACATCGTCAGCGCCTCGATGAAGGCGGTGCTCGGCGGCCTGCGACGTGCCGGCATCGCGCTCCAGGCCGAGTCCATCGTCCCCACCACCGCCTGACCCGGGAGACCGCCATGGCCGACAAGCTCATCATCTTCGACACCACCTTGCGCGACGGCGAACAGTCGCCCGGCGCCTCGATGACGCGCGACGAGAAGCTGCGCATCGCGCGCCAGCTCGAGCGGCTGCGCGTGGACGTCATCGAGGCCGGTTTCGCGGCATCGAGCAACGGCGACTTCGAAGCCGTCAAGGCCATCGCCGGCCATGTGCGCGAGTCGATCGTGTGCTCGCTGGCGCGCGCCAATGACCGCGACATCACGCGTGCCGCCGAGGCCTTGAAGGGCGCGGCGCGCTCGCGCATCCACACCTTCATCGCGACCTCGGCGCTGCACATGGAGAAGAAGCTGCGCATGACGCCCGAGCAGGTGCACGAGCAATCGCGCCTCGCGGTGCGCTTCGCGCGCAACTTGTGCGCCGACGTCGAGTTCTCGCCCGAGGACGGCTACCGCTCCGACCCCGACTTCCTCTGCCGCGTCCTCGAGACCGTGATCGCCGAAGGGGCGACCACGATCAACGTGCCCGACACCGTCGGCTACGCCGTGCCCGAACTCTTCGGCCAGTTCATCAAGACGCTGCGCGAGCGCGTGCCGAATTCGGACAAGGCGGTCTGGTCGGTGCACTGCCACAACGACCTCGGGATGGCGGTCGCGAACTCGCTCGCCGGCGTCATGATCGGCGGCGCGCGCCAGATCGAATGCACGATCAACGGCCTGGGCGAGCGCGCCGGCAATTGCTCGCTCGAAGAGGTGGTGATGGCGCTGCGCACGCGGCGCGACTACTTCGGGCTCGAGGTCGGCGTCGACGCGACGCAAATCGTGCCGGCTTCGCGCATGGTGAGCCAGACCACCGGTTTCGTGATCCAGCCGAACAAGGCGGTGGTCGGCGCCAACGCCTTCGCCCATGCCTCGGGCATCCACCAGGACGGCGTGCTCAAGGCGCGCGACACCTACGAGATCATGCGCGCCGAGGACGTGGGCTGGAGCGCGAACAAGATCGTGCTGGGCAAGCTCTCGGGGCGCAACGCCTTCAAGCAGCGGCTGCAGGAACTCGGCGTCGAGCTCGAATCCGAGGGCGAGGTCAACGCCGCCTTCGCGCGCTTCAAGGACCTGGCCGACCGCAAGAGCGAGATCTTCGACGAGGACATCATCGCCCTCGTCAGCGACGAGAGCGTCAGCGCCGAGCAGGAGCACTACCGGCTGGAGTCGCTGGCGCAGCACTCGGAGACCGGCGAACGCCCACATGCCTCTGTGGTCTTCAAGGCGGGCGAGGTCGAACACCACGCCGAGAGCGACGGCAACGGCCCGGTCGATGCGAGCTTGAAGGCGATCGAGTCCAAGGTCCGAAGTGGCGCCGAAATGCTGCTCTATTCGGTCAATGCCATCACCTCGGGAAGCACAGAATCCCAGGGCGAGGTGACGGTCCGCCTGCAATTCGGGGGAAGGGTCGTCAATGGCGTCGGGGCCGACCCGGACATCGTCGTCGCGTCAGCGAAAGCGTACCTTGCTGCGTTGAACAAGCTTCACAGCAACGGCGAGCGCGTGGCGGCCCAGGGTTAGAGCCCGTCTCGAGGGCCTCGGCGACGCCCGGGGGCCACTTGAGGAATGCTTTGCAAGTTTTTGATCTTGCATGAGATTTCCTGGTGGCCTAAACTCGGCAGGTGATTTGCAACGAGGTGCTTCAGTGATCGGGTTGGAGAAGAAGGTGGGTTGGTCTGGCCTCTTGAGCGGCGCAGCCCTCGTGCTGGCGCTTTGCGTCGCGCCGGCCGGCACCGCTTTCGCGGCCTCGGCAGGCAGCAAGTCGGCCAAGACCCACAAGCATCACGTGCTCAAGGCCGCGCGCGTGAAAAAGGCGGGCGTCAGGAAGCTTCACGCGGGAAGGAAGCCGGCGCTGCGTCACGTGGCCGTCGTGGTGCCCGCGGGGCCCTCGTTCGGTCAGGCTTACGGGCTGCACGAAACCGAAGACCC
>JAGWTS010000197.1 GCA_028868875.1 Burkholderiales bacterium
TACGAGCAGATCGAGCGCGAGCGCGAGGCGCTGATCGAGAACCGCGCGCGCCAGAGCCTGTTTTCCTGGCTCTGGTCCAAGGTCACCGACGATGCGCCGTCTTCAGAGCTCTACCGCGCCAGCCGTTCCTGGATGGCGGTGCCGCTGCGCTATCGCGAAGACGTGCTCGGCGTGATGCGCGTCGACCACCAGGAGCCCGATTATTTCGACCCCGAGCGCGCGCGCCTGCTCAATGCGGTGAGCAGCCAGACCGCGCTCGCGATGCGCCATGCGCGGCTGCAGGCCCAGCAGCGCGAGGTCGCGGTGATTGCCGAGCGCAACCGCATCGCACGCGATCTGCACGACGCGGTCTCGCAGACCCTGTTCGCCGCCAACGTCCTCGCCGGCACACTCGCGCGCTCGTTCCAGCGCGAGCCGGCGCCCGAGGCCGCGAGCGTCGCGGCGCAGGCGCAAGCGCTGGAGCGGCTCAACCGCGGCGCGCTCGCCGAGATGCGGCTGCTGATGTTCGAGCTGCGGCCCGATGCCTTGCACACGACGCCGCTGGCCGAGCTGCTGCAGCATGCGATCGAGGCCCTGGCCTGCCGCGGCGATATCGCAATCGAGTCGGCGCTCGCGCCGCAGGATGCGCTCGCTCCCGAGGTCCGGGTCCAGCTCTACCGCATCGCCCAGGAGGCCTTGTCCAACGTCGCGCGCCACAGCGGGGCGCTGCACTGCCGCGTCGAATGGACGCCCACCGGCAAGCGCTCGGCGCTGCTGCGCATCGCCGACGACGGCACCGGCTTCAACCCCGAGGCGGCGCGGCCGGGCCATTTCGGGGTCGAGAACATGCGCGGCAGGGCGCTGGAGATCGGTGCCAAACTCACGCTCACCAGCGCGCCGGGCGAAGGCACCGAGTTGCGCGTCGAATGGAACCCCCCGAGCCCATGAACCGAGAACGGATCCGCGTCTTCGTCGTCGACGACCACCCGATGGTGCGCACCGGCCTCGCCGCCATGATCGACGGCGAGAGCGAACTCCAACGCGTCGGCGAGGCGGCCACGGGTGCGGAAGCGCTGCGCCTCGTCCCCGCGGCCGCGCCCGACGTGGTGCTGATCGACCTCGTGATGCCGCAAATGGACGGCATCGAAGTCACGAGCCGGCTGCGCCCGCAATTGCCGGGCACGAAGTTCGTCATCCTCACCAGCCTCGTCGATCCGGGCGAGGTCGATCGGGCGATCGCCGCGGGTGCCAACGGTTACCTTTTGAAGACCGCTTCGGCGCATGAACTGGTAAACGTCATCCGTGCCGCCCATGCCGGGCGCCGCACCCTGGCACCCGAGGTCACGGATGCCCTGATCGCGCGGCGCCAGCAGAACACGCCCGGCAACGACCTCACGCCGCGCGAACGCGAACTGCTCGAGTTGATGACGCGCGGAATGAACAATCAGGAAATCGCGGCCGAGTTGTCTATTGCACTTCCTACGGTGAAGTTTCATATCACTAACATCTTGTCGAAACTTCAAGCAGACAATCGAACGGAAGCAGTCCTGACAGCCCTGAAGCACAAAATCGTCCCGGCTCCCTAGAAAGGGAGCGCTTTGGCCTCCGGTCGATCCCGGCGCCGAAGCGCGATGCCACCCGACCCGGGTATGGGACGGTCCCCGACCCCCGGCGAGTGCGAGGCCAGAGGGCGCTGCCTAGGATGAACCGGCTGGCGCACCCTTCGGGGTCGCCGCATCGAACCGGTTACGAGAACTCACAGGAGCGGGCATCAACATGAACAAATACGCGGCCGAATTCATCGGCACTTTCTGGCTCGTGCTCGGGGGCTGCGGCAGCGCAGTCCTCGCCGCGGCATTTCCCAACCTCGGCATCGGCTTCGTCGGCGTCGCCCTGGCTTTCGGCCTCACGGTGTTGACGATGGCCTACGCCATCGGCCACATCAGCGGCGCGCACCTGAATCCGGCGGTCTCGATCGGCGTCTGGGCCGGCGGGCGCCTGCCGACGCGCGACCTCGTGCCCTACATCGTGGCCCAGGTTCTCGGCGGCATCGTCGCCGCCGGCGTGCTCTACGTCATCGCCAGCGGCAAGCCCGGCTTCGACGTCGCTGCGGGCTTCGCGTCCAACGGCTACGGCGAGCATTCGCCGGGCGGCTTCTCGCTCGGCTCGGCCCTGGTCTGCGAGGTCGTGATGACGGCGATGTTCATCTTCGTCATCCTCGGCTCCACCCATTCGCTCGCGCCCAAGGGTTTCGCGCCGATCGCGATCGGCCTGTGCCTGACGCTCATCCACCTCATCAGCATTCCGGTCACGAACACCTCGGTGAACCCGGCGCGCAGCACCGGCGTCGCGCTCTTTGCCGGCGGCTGGGCGATCGAGCAGCTCTGGGCCTTCTGGGTCGCGCCCATCGTCGGCGCACTCGTCGGCGCTGCGCTCTTCCGCGCCGTCGACCGCAATCCGGCGTGAGCCCTCGGGCGCCCCGCGCATGTTGCCGGGGCGCGACCCACCCCATGGAGTTGCCGTGCACCTGATCTGGACCATCCTGATCGGCTTCGTCGCCGGTCTGATCGCGAAGATGCTGACGCCAGGGCGCGAGCCCGGCGGCTTCATCATCACCTCGGCGATCGGCATTGCCGGCTCGCTCGTCGCCACCTATGTCGGCCTCGCACTGGGCTGGTACCAGGCCGGTCAGAGCGCGGGCTTCATCGGCGGCGTCGTCGGCGCGATCGTGCTGCTGCTGGCCTATCACCTCGTCTTCAAGCGCTGAGGCACGCAGCGCGCCGCGCAGGCGGCACAATGCCTCGCCACGGCGCGCCCGCATGCCCGGCACGACCCGTTTTCCCTCCCCCCCGTGCTCCGTCGAGCGAATCAACCAGGAAAGACCATGAAGTTTTCGATCACCCTGCTTACCTTGAGCACCGGCCTGCTGGCCGCTTCGTCCGTCTTCGCCGCGACGCCCGCGGCCAACGCACCCGACGGCTCGACCGGCCTGTGCAAGGACGGCTCGTTCACCACCAACGCCACCAAGAAGGGCGCCTGCGCCGGCCACAAGGGGGTGAAGGCCTGGTACGGCGCTGCCGCCGCCCCGGCAACGGCCGCCCCGGCTGCCAAGACCGCCGCGGCCCCGGCCGCGCCTGCCGCCACGAAGACTGCCGCCGCGAAGACCACCGCCGCGGCCCCCGGCGGCGGCGCCGGCCAGGTCTGGGTGAACACGGCAACCAAGGTCTACCACTGCCCCGGCACCAAGTACTACGGCAAGACCAAGGCCGGCGAGTACATGAGCGAAGCCGCTGCGAAGGCCGCCGGCGACCACGCCGACCACGGCAAGACCTGCTCCTGATCCGGTTCGCGCCATGCAGCGCGCCGCGTCCTGCGCGGCGCGCTGCATTCACAAAAAGACAATCTTCATTCCAGTCAGAGGACGCACCATGAGTTTCGCATCCGAATTCAAAGAATTTGCCCTCAAAGGCAATGTCATGGACCTTGCGGTCGGTGTCATCATCGGCGCCGCATTCGGCAAGATCGTCGATTCGATCGTCAAGGACCTGATCATGCCGATCGTCGGCTACATCTTCGGCGGTCTCGATTTCTCGAACTATTTCGTGATGCTCAAGCAACCGCCCGCGAATTACGCCGGGCCCATGACCTACGAGGCGCTGACCAAGGCCGGCGTGCCCTTGTTCGCCTACGGCAACTTCATCACCGTCGCGGTGAACTTCATCATCCTGGCCTTCATCATCTTCTTGATGGTGCGCCAGATCAACAAGCTGAAGAAGGCCACGCCGCCGGCCCCGCCCGCGCCGACGCCCGAAGACGTCGTGCTGCTGCGCCAGATCCGCGATCTGCTGTCGAAGTAAACCCGCTCCCATCGCCACGCGGCCGCCTTGGGGCGGCCGTTTTCGTTGGAGCCGTCCGCGGCGGGCGCGGATTCTGTGTTAAAAACATTCGCCTCCGGCCGGCTTCGTGCCGCCAGCCATTCATTGATGGTGGGTGCCCTTTGCGAGGCGCCCGCATTGCCGCGATGACCGCCGTATTCCGAGTCCTGTGTCTGCCCGGTGGCCGCGCCGAATTGGCCGCATCCCGCTTCGGCCCATTCGAACTCGTTTCCTGTGCCGATCTCGAAGCGGCGGGTGAATTGCTGCGGCGCGAGGCGCCGGACGCCCTGCTGATCGAACTGCCCGACGCCGCGCCCCTGCTGCAATGGGCTGCGCTCTCGCATGCCGTGCTCGACTCGGCCCTCGTCGTCGTCCTGCCCGACCCGGCCCCCGCGGCCGCGGCGCAATTGCTGCAATTGGGGGTCCAGGACGTGCTCGCGGCCGACGAATCGAAATCGCTGGCGCGCTCGCTGCGCCTGGCGATCGAGCGCAAGCGCATCGAACGCGCGGCGCGCAAGGCCTTCGCCACCGACCTCGCCACCGGGCTGCCCAACCACACCCAGCTCGGCGAACACATGAGCCATCTGCTGGCGCTGCGCGAGCGCGAGCCCGCCCCGATGGCCTTGATCGTGCTGCGCATCGAAGGCCTGGCGCGCACCGCCGGCCTGCTCGGCGCCGAGTCGGCCAACGTGCTGCGGCGCAAGGCCGCGGTGCGCCTGCGCGCCGGGCTGCGCGCCAGCGACGTCGTGGCCTCGATCGGCAGCGACGCCTTCGCCGTGCTCCTGGCCTGGATCGATTCGCCGCAGGACGGCGAGCGCGTCGCCGCCAAGCTCGCGCAGTCGCTGGCCCAGCCCTTTACCGTGGCCGGGCGCAGCCAGACCCTGGGGGCGAGCGCCGGCATCGCGAACTACCCCGAGCACGGCAAGGATGCCGCTGCGCTGCTGCGGCGCGCCCTCGGCCAGGCCGCCTCGCTCGCGAGCCTGGCCGACGGCCATGTCGCGACCCGCGCCGACCGCGGCCCGGGCGCGGCTGCGAACGACGAAGAAGCCTGAGCTTGTGAAGCGATGGCCGGTGCGCCGGCTGCACCCGGCAGGCGCTCAGGCCGTGGGCGCGAATGCCCGCTCCCAGGGCGTGAGGCGGCCGGCGTCGGTGGCGTCGTAGCCGGGCAGGGCGTCGAGCGCGGCACGCAGCACAGGGTCTGCCAGGGCTTCGATGACACGGCGGATCGCTGGCGATTCGAGCTGGGCGCTGCGGCAGAGCAGGAAATAGCGCTCGCTCGCGATCGGCACGAAATCCAGGCCGAAGCGCTGCGCCGGCGGGGCGACGCCGAAGCCGAGGTCGGCCAGGCCGCTGGCGACGCAGGCTGCGACCGCGGCATGGGTCGACTCGCCGGTCTCGAATCCGGCGACGCCTCCCGGCTCGATGCCTTGCGCGCGCAGCAGGCCTTCGAGCAGGAAGCGGGTTCCCGATCCGGGCTGGCGGTTGACGAAGCGCAGCCCCGGCCGCGCAAGGTCGGCGAGTTCGTAGATCTTCTTCGGGTTGCCCGGCGCCACCATCAAGCCCTGGCGCCGCCTGGCGATGTCGATCAGCGTCAGTTCGTCGCCGGCGAGCCAGCGCGCGTAATGCGCCAGCGCCGGCTGCTGCATCGAGCCTAAAGGCACGTGCAGCCCGGCGAGGTCGCAATCGCCGTCGTGCAGCGCGGCGGCGGCGGCGCTGCTGTTGTCGTAGCGGTGCTCGATTCGGAAACCGTCGCGCGCAAGGCGGTCGATCAACTGCTCGATGGCGAAGCCGTGGCTGGCGTGCAGGCGCAGCACCGCGGGTTCGGCCGAGATCGCGACCCGGATTTCGGCGGCGAGTTCGGAAGCCAGCGAATCCAGCGTCGGCTTCAGGCGCGCGGCGATCCGGTGGTCGGCCCAGACCAGCTTTTCGCCCAGCAGCGACAGCGTCGAGCCCTTGCCGCGTTCCATGTGCAGCAGGCCAGCGCCGAACTGGGCTTCGCCCTGGCGGATCGTGTCCCAGGCATGGCGGTACGACAGCCCGAGCGCCTGCGCCGCCGCGAGCAGGCTGCCCTGGCCGTGTACCTGCACGAGCAGCTCCAGCAGGCGCGGCGGCAGCGAAGGCCCGCCCGGGTCTTCGATGGTCCAGACCGGCTTGATGGAAATCTGTTTCATAAGGGTTGGTCTTTAGGCGGTCCGGCTCACATGGCATGGGGCCTGCGCCGCATATTGCGCCGCCATCGCTTGGCAGCGACGATTCCCGCCGATCCCGAAACATTGTGGGCCCGCGCCGGCCTGCTCCAAGCCCGGATGGCCGCGATGACCGCTGAACCCCCGACTGCTGTGCAGACCTGCATCGACGAGGCCCTGGCCGGGCTGGGCCGCGAACCCGACGCCTTGCTGCCGCTGCTGCACGCCTTGCAGGACCGCTTCGGCCATGTGCCGGCGCGGGCGCTGGCGCCGCTGGCGCGGGCGCTGAACCTGTCGCGCGCCGAGGTTCACGGCGTGCTGAGCTACTACCCTCATTTCCGCAGCGAGCCCGCCGGCATCCATCTCGTGCAGGTCTGCCGCGCCGAAGCCTGCCAGGCCTGCGGCGCCGACGACTTGTTCGAGCAGGCCGAGCGCGAACTCGGCTGCGCCCGCGGCCGCACGCGGGCCGACGGGGCGGTCACGCTCGAAGCCGTCTACTGTCTGGGCTTGTGCGCTTCGTCGCCGGCCCTGGCCATCGACCACAAGCTGCACGGCCGCGTCACGCCGCCGCGCCTGGCCGAGCTGGTGCGGGCGCTGGAGCTCGCACGATGAGCCCGGTGCGCGTGTACGTGCCGCGCGACTCGGCCGCGCTCGCGGTCGGTGCCGACGAAGTCGCGGCCGCCTTCGAGCGCGAATGCGCGCGCCGCGGCATCGCCATCGACCTCGTCCGCAATGGCTCGCGCGGGCTCTTCTGGCTCGAGCCGCTGGTCGAGGTGCAGACGGCGCAAGGCCGCGTCGGCTACGGCCCCGTTGCCGCTGCCGAGGTGTCGGCCCTGCTCGACGCAGGCTGCCTGCAAGGCGGCGCGCACGCGCTGGCGCTGGGGCCGGTCGACGAGATTCCCTACCTCGCGCGCCAGGAGCGCCTGACCTTCGCCCGCATGGGCGTGACCGATCCGCTCTCGCTCGCAGACTACGCCGCCCACGGCGGCTGGGCCGGGCTCGAGCGGGCCCTGGAAATCGGCCCCGCGGCGACGCTGCAGGAGGTGCTCGATTCGGGCCTGCGCGGGCGCGGCGGCGCGGCCTTTCCGGCCGGCATCAAATGGCGCACGGTGGCTCAGGCCGCGGGGCCGCGCAAATACGTGGTCTGCAATGCCGACGAAGGCGACTCGGGCACCTTCTCCGACCGCATGACGATGGAGGGCGACCCCTACATGCTGATCGAAGGCCTGGCCATCGCGGGCCTCGCGGTCGGCGCGCAGAAGGCCTTCGTCTACATCCGCTCGGAATACCCGCACGCCTTCGCGACGATGGCCGAGGCGCTGCGCCGCGCCACCGCGGCGGGCCGGATCGGCGGCAGCTTCACGATCGATCTGCGCCGGGCCGCAGGCTCGTATGTCTGCGGCGAAGAGACGGCGATGCTCGAAAGCATCGAAGGCCGGCGCGGCGTCGTCCGCGCCAAGCCGCCGCTGCCGGCGCTGCAAGGCCTGTTCGGGGCGCCCACCGTCATCAACAACGTCATCAGCCTGGCCAGCGTGCCGCTGATCCTGGCGCGCGGCGCGGCCTTCTACCGCGACTTCGGCATGGGCCGCTCGCGCGGCACCTTGCCGTTCCAGCTCGCCGGCAACGTCGCCCGCGGCGGCCTCGTCGAGAAGGCCTTCGGCCTCACGCTGCGCGAACTGCTCTACGACTTCGGCGGCGGCAGCCGCAGCGGCCGGCCGATCAAGGCGGTGCAGGTCGGCGGGCCGCTCGGTGCCTACGTGCCCGAGTCGAGGTGGGACGAGCCGCTCGACTACGAAGCCTATGCCGCCTTCGGCGCCGTGCTCGGCCACGGCGGCATCGTCGTCCACGACGACCGCGCCGACATGGCGCGCCTGGCGCGTTATGCGATGGAGTTCTGCGCGCTCGAGAGCTGCGGCAAGTGCACGCCTTGCCGCATCGGCTCGACACGCGGGGTCGAGGTCATCGACCGTCTCGTCGCCGGGCGCGACGCGGCGCGCCAGGAAAGGCTGCTGCGCGACCTGTGCAGCACCATGGTCGACGGCAGCCTGTGCGCGATGGGCGGCATGACGCCTTACCCCGTGCTTTCCGCGCTCGACCATTACCCCGCCGATTTCGGCATCGCGCCCGCCGTGCCCAAGGCCGCCTGAAGGGACTGCCCCATGCTCCACCACCCGCCCCTCGAGATCGACCACGGCACGCCCGCCAGCGATTCGAGCGAAACCGTCGCCTTGGAGATCGACGGACAGCGCGTCAGCGTCCCCGCCGGCACCTCGCTGATGCGCGCTGCGGTCGAGGCCGGCCTCGGCGTGCCGCGGTTGTGCGCCACCGACAGCCTCGCAGCCTTCGGCTCGTGCCGGCTGTGCCTGGTCGAGATCGAAGGCCGGCGCGGTTATCCGGCTTCGTGCACGACGCCGGCCGAGAACGGCATGGTCGTGCGCACCCAGACGCCGCGGCTGCAGGAATTGCGCAAAGGCGTGATGGAGCTCTACATCAGCGACCATCCGCTCGACTGCCTGACCTGCAGCGCCAACGGCGACTGCGAGCTCCAGACCATGGCCGGCGTCACCGGCCTGCGCGAAGTGCGCTACGGCGTCGGCGCCGCTGCCGGCGCGCACCACACCGACGCGGCGAAAGACGAGTCCAACCCTTATTTCAGCTACGACCCGGCCAAGTGCATCGTCTGCAACCGCTGCGTGCGCGCTTGCGAAGAAACGCAGGGCACGTTCGCGTTGACGATCAGCGGCCGCGGCTTCGACAGCCGCGTCGCCGCCGGCACCGGCCAGCCCTTCATGGACAGCGACTGCGTGAGCTGCGGCGCCTGCGTCCAGGCCTGCCCGACCGCGACGCTGCAGGAAAAGACCGTGATCGAGCTCGGCCAGGCCGAGCACAGCCTCGTCACGACCTGCGCCTATTGCGGCGTCGGCTGCGGCTTTCGCGCCGAGATGAAAGGCAACACCGTCGTGCGCATGACGCCTTGGAGGGACGGCCGCGCCAACGAAGGCCATGCCTGCGTCAAGGGCCGCTTTGCCTGGGGCTATGCGACGCACAAGGACCGCATCACCCGGCCGATGATCCGCGAGCGCATCGAGGACCCCTGGCGCGAGGTTGGCTGGGACGAGGCGATCGAATTCGCCGCGGCGCGCTTCGAGCGCATCCAGGCCGAGCACGGCGTCGATGCGGTGGGCGGCATCACCTCGTCGCGCTGCACCAACGAAGAGGCCTACCTCGTGCAGAAGCTGGTACGCGCGGCCTTCGGCACGAACAACGTCGACACCTGCGCACGGGTCTGCCATTCGCCCACCGGCTACGGCATGGGCCAGGCCTTCGGCACCTCGGCCGGCACCCAGACCTTCGCCTCGGTGGCCGACGCCGATGTCGTGCTCGTCATCGGCGCCAACCCGGGCGATGCGCACCCGGTCTTCGCCTCGCGCCTGAAGCGGCGGCTGCGCCAGGGCGCGGCCTTGATCGTCGCCGACCCGCGCCGCATCGACCTCGTCGACTCGCCCCATGTGCGCGCCCGCCACCACCTTGCGCTGCGCCCCGGAACCAACGTCGCGCTGCTGACGGCGCTGGCCCATGTCGTCGTCGCCGAAGGCCTGGCCGACGAAGCCTATGTCGCCGAACGCTGCGACGCGAAGAGCTGGTCGCAGTGGAAAGAGTTCGTCTCCCGCCCCGAGCATGCGCCCGAGGCCGTCGAAGCCGTCACCGGAGTCGCTGCGGCCGAGGTCCGCGCCGCGGCGCGGCTCTTCGCCGCGGGCCCCAATTCGGCCATCTACTACGGCCTGGGCGTGACCGAACACGCCCAGGGCTCGACCGCGGTGATGGCGATCGCCAACCTCGCGATGGCCTGCGGCATGGTCGGCCGCTCCGGCGTCGGCGTGAACCCCTTGCGCGGCCAGAACAACGTCCAGGGCAGTTGCGACATGGGCAGCTTTCCGCACGAGCTGCCGGGCTACCGCCACATCTCGGACACGACGGTGCGCTCGCAGTTCGAAGCCGCCTGGGGCGTCGAGCTGAGCCCGGAGCCGGGGCTGCGCATCCCGAACATGTTCGAAGCGGCGCTCGCCGGAAGCTTCAAGGGCTTGTATTGCCAGGGCGAGGACATCGTCCAGTCCGACCCCGACACCCAGCACGTCGCGGCGGCGCTGAAAGCGATGGACTGCATCGTCGTGCAGGACCTCTTCCTCAACGAGACCGCCAAGTACGCCCACGTGCTGCTGCCGGGCAGCTCCTTCCTCGAAAAAGACGGCACCTTCACGAACGCCGAGCGCCGCATCTCGCGCGTGCGCCAGGTCATGCCGCCGCTGGCCGGGCTGGCCGACTGGGAGGTCACGGTGCGCCTGTCGCAGGCCCTGGGCTATGCAATGGACTACAGCCACCCCGAGCAGATCATGGCCGAGATCGCGGCCTTGACGCCGAGCTTCGCCGGCGTGAGCTACGCAAAGATCGATCGCCTGGGCAGCGTGCAATGGCCTTGCAACGACGACACCCCCGAAGCCGGCGTCGCGACGATGCACGAGCAGCGCTTCGTGCGCGGCAAGGGCCGCTTCTTCAACACCGCCTACGTCGAGTCGAAGGAGAAGGT
>JAGWTS010000198.1 GCA_028868875.1 Burkholderiales bacterium
GAAGTACCTCGTCTGCAACTCCGACGAAGGCGAGCCCGGCACCTGCAAGGACCGCGACCTGCTGGCCTACAACCCGCACATGGTGATCGAGGGCATGGCCATCGCCGGCTATGCGATGGGTGCGAAGGTCGGCTACAACTACATCCACGGCGAGATCTTCGAGGTCTACCAGCGCTTCGAGCAGGCGCTCGAAGAAGCCCGCGCCGCCGGCTTCCTGGGCGACAACATCCTCGGCAGCGGCGTCAGCTTCCAACTTCACGCCCACCACGGCTTTGGTGCCTACATCTGCGGCGAAGAGACCGGGCTGCTCGAATCCATCGAAGGCAAGAAGGGCCAGCCGCGCTTCAAGCCGCCTTTCCCGGCGAGCTTCGGGCTGTACGGCAAGCCGACGACGATCAACAACACCGAGACCTTCGCCGCGGTGCCGTGGATCATCAACAACGGCGGCCAGGCCTATCTCGAGTGCGGCAAGCCGAACAACGGCGGCACCAAGATCTTCTCGGTCGTCGGTGACGTGAACCGGCCCGGCAATTTCGAGATCCCGCTGGGAACGCCCTTCGCCCAGTTGCTCGAGATGGCGGGCGGCGTGCGCAGCGGCCGCACGCTCAAGGCGGTGATTCCGGGCGGCTCGTCGTCGCCGGTGCTGCCGGCCAAGCTGATGATGGACCTGACGATGGACTACGACGCCATCGCCAAGGCCGGCTCGATGCTCGGCTCCGGTGCCGTGATCGTGATGGACGATTCGCGCTGCATGGTCAAGAGCCTGCTGCGGCTGTCGTACTTCTACCAACACGAAAGCTGCGGCCAATGCACGCCCTGCCGCGAAGGCACGGGCTGGCTCTGGCGCCTCGTCGACCGCATCGAGCACGGCAAGGGCCGCGCCGAAGACCTGGACCTGCTCGATTCGGTGGCCGACAACATCAAGGGCCGCACCATCTGCGCGCTCGGCGATGCCGCGGCAATGCCGGTGCAGGGCATGCTCAAGCATTACCGCGACGAGTTCGTGCACCACGTCGAACACAAGACCTGCGTGGTCCCGCAATACGTCTGAAGCCCATGATCGAACTCGAACTCGACGGCAAGAAGGTCAGCGTTCTCGAAGGCAGCATGGTGATGCATGCGGCCGACGCCGCAGGCACCTACATCCCGCATTTCTGCTACCACAAGAAGCTCAGCATCGCGGCCAACTGCCGCATGTGCCTCGTCGAGATCGAGAAGGCGCCCAAGCCGATGCCGGCCTGCGCGACCCCGGCGACGCAAGGCATGGTGGTGCGCACGCAAAGCGAGAAGGCGGTCAAGGCGCAGAAGTCGGTGATGGAGTTCCTGCTCATCAACCACCCGCTGGACTGCCCCATCTGCGACCAGGGCGGGGAGTGCCAACTGCAGGATCTGGCGGTGGGCTACGGCGCCTCGGGCTCGCGCTACACCGAGGAAAAGCGGGTCGTCTTCCACAAGCAGGCGGGGCCGCTGATCTCGATGGAAGAGATGACGCGCTGCATCCACTGCACGCGCTGCGTTCGCTTCGGCCAGGAAGTGGCCGGGGTGATGGAACTCGGCATGATCCACCGCGGTGAGCATTCCGAGATCACGACCATGACCGGGAACTCGATCGACAGCGAGCTCTCGGGCAACATGATCGACATCTGCCCGGTCGGTGCGCTCACGAGCAAGCCCTTCCGCTACAGCGCCCGAACCTGGGAGCTCTCGCGCCGCAAGAGCGTGAGCCCGCACGACAGCAACGGCGCCAACCTCGTCGTCCAGGTCAAGGCGAACAAGGTGATGCGCGTCGTTCCGCTCGAGAACGAGGACGTGAACGAGTGCTGGATCGCCGACCGCGACCGCTACAGCTACGAGGCCTTGAACGCCGATTCGCGCCTGACCCGGCCGATGATCAAGCAAGGCGGCCAGTGGCAGGAGGTGGATTGGAACACCGCGCTCGGCTACGTGGCTGACGGCCTGAAGCGGGTCAAGGCCGAGTTCGGCGCGGCATCGATCGGCGCCGTCGGCAGTGCGCATTCGACGGTCGAGGAACTGCATCTGCTCTCGCGTCTCGTGCGCGCGCTGGGCAGCGAGAACATCGACCACCGCACGCGTCACGCCGACTTCGACAACCGGCCGGCGCCCGGCCAGTCGCGCTGGCTCGGCACCTCGATCGCTTCCTTGTCGACGCTGGAGCGCGCTTTCGTCGTCGGCTCGTTCCTGCGCAAGGACCATCCGCTGTTCGCCCAGCGCCTGCGCCAGGCGGCGCGCCACGGTGCGAAGATCCACAGCCTGAACGCCGTTCACGACGACTGGGCGATGCCGCTGGCCGGGAGCCTCACGGCCGCGCCTTCGGCGTGGACGGCGGCGCTCGCCGAGGTGGCGGCGGCGGTGGCGTCTGCCAAACAGGTCGCCGCCCCGGTCGACGCCAAGGCGGGTGAAGCGGCCCAGGCCATCGCGGCGTCGCTGCTCTCGGGCGAACGCAAGGCCATCCTGCTCGGCAACGCCGCGGCCCAGCATCCCCAGGCCTCGACCCTGCTCGCGCTCGCGCACTGGATCGGCCTGCAGACCGGCGCCACCGTGGGCTACCTCGGCGAAGCGGCGAACAGCGTCGGCGCCCAACTCGTCAATGCGATGCCGGGCGAAGGCGGCCTGAACGCGGGCCAGATGCTGTCGCAGCCGATGAAGGCGCTGATCCTGCTGGGCGTCGAGCCCGCGCTCGACGCCGCCAACGCCGCCGCCGCCCGGGCCGCACTCGCGGCTTCGGGCCTCGTCGTCGCCTTGACCTCGTTCAAGGACGCCGCGGTCGACAACGCCGACGTGCTGCTGCCGATCGCGCCATTCACAGAAACCTCCGGCACCTTCGTCAACGCCGAAGGCCGGGTCCAGGGCTTCCACGGCGTCGTCAAGCCGCTGGGCGAGACGCGCCCGGGCTGGAAGGTGCTGCGGGTGCTCGGCAACCTGCTCGGCCTCGACGGTTTCGACCAGGACAACTCCGAACAGGTGGGCGCCCAGGCGCTGGGCGAGGTGTCGTCTCTGATCACGCGCCTGGACAACTCGAGCATTGCGCCGATGGCGCCGGTGGCTGCTTCGAGCGCAATCGAACGCATCGCCGACGTGCCGATCTACGCCACCGACATGCTGGTGCGACGCGCTGCTTCGCTGCAGCTCACGGCCGACGCGAAACCGCCGGTCGTCGGCATCCCGCCGGCGCTGTGGACGCAACTCGGCCTGCAGGCTCCGGCCAAGGTACTGGTGACGCAAGGCGAGGGCGCCGTGGTCCTGCCCGCGACTCTCGACGCCACGCTGGCGCCTACGGCGGTGCGCGTTGCCGCCGGCCATCCCTCCACGCTGGCGCTCGGTGCGATGTTCGGGCCGATCACGGTCGAGAAGGTCTGAGACACCATGTTCGACTACGTCAACCAAACCGGAATCGCCCTGCTCGGGCCCACGCTCTGGCTCGTCGTCTGGAGCCTCGTCAAGATCGTCGTGGTCGTGCTGCCGCTGATGATCTGCGTCGCCTACCTCACGCTCTGGGAGCGGCGCGGCATCGGCTTCACGCAGATCCGCCTGGGCCCCAATCGCGTCGGCCCGATGGGGCTGCTGCAGCCCATCGCCGATGCGGTGAAGCTGATCTTCAAGGAGATCATCCGTCCGAGCGCGGCCAACAAGGCGCTGTTCTTCACCGGCCCGGTCATGACCATCATGCCCGCGCTCGCGGCCTGGGCGGTCGTGCCCTTCGGCCCCGACGTCGCCTTGGCCAACGTCAACGCCGGCCTGCTGTTCCTGATGGCCATCACCTCGCTCGAGGTCTACGGCGTCATCATCGCCGGCTGGGCCTCGAACTCGAAGTACGCTTTCCTCGGTGCCTTGCGCGCCTCGGCGCAAATGGTGAGCTATGAAATTGCGATGGGCTTCGCCCTCGTCGTCGTGCTCATGGTCACCGGCAGCCTGAACATGACCGACATCGTGATGTCGCAAGGCCGCGGCACCTTCGCCGCCATGGGACTGGGCTTCCTGTCCTGGAACTGGCTGCCGCTGCTGCCGATCTTCCTCGTCTATTTCATCTCGGGGCTGGCCGAAACCAACCGCCATCCGTTCGACGTCGTCGAAGGCGAATCCGAGATCGTCGCCGGCCACATGATCGAGTATTCGGGCATGGCCTTCGCGATGTTCTTCCTCGCCGAATACGCCAACATGATCCTCGTCAGCACGCTGTGCGTAATCATGTTCCTGGGCGGCTGGCTCTCGCCGGTGGGCTTCCTCGACTTCATCCCGGGCTTCTTCTGGCTCGCTGCCAAGGTCTTCGTCGTCGTCACGATGTTCCTGTGGGTGCGCGCCACCTTCCCGCGCTACCGCTACGACCAGATCATGCGCCTGGGCTGGAAGATCTTCATCCCGGTGACCCTGGTCTGGCTGGTCGTCGTCGGCGCCTGGATCGTTTCGCCGTTCAACATCTGGAAGTGAGGGCAGCGACGATGTCCACACCCATCAAGGATCTCTTCTCCAGCTTTCTGCTGACCGAATTGTGGAAGGGCCTGGCGCTCACCGGGCGCCATTTCCTGCGCAAGAACATCACGATCCAATATCCGGAAGAGAAGACGCCGCTGTCGCCGCGCTTTCGTGGCCTGCACGCCTTGCGCCGCTACGAGAATGGCGAAGAGCGCTGCATCGCCTGCAAGCTCTGCGAGGCAGTGTGTCCGGCGATGGCGATCACGATCGAATCCGACCAGCGCGCCGACGGCAGCCGGCGCACGACGCGCTACGACATCGATCTCGCCAAGTGCATCTTCTGCGGCTTCTGCGAAGAAAGCTGCCCGGTCGATTCGATCGTCGAGACCCACGTCTTCGAATACCACGGCGAAAAGCGCGGCGACCTGTATTTCACCAAGGACATGCTGCTCGCGGTCGGCGACCGCTACGAAAAAGAGATCGCCGCGAACCGCGAGGCGGACGCCCAATTCCGCTGACCATGAACAACACCACTGCGCTTTTCTACGTCTTCTCGGCGGTCCTGCTCGGGGCGGGATTCCGCGTCATCACCGCACGCAACACGGTGATCGCGGCGCTCTTCCTCGTGCTCGCCTTCTTCAGCGCGTCCTGCGTGTGGATGCTGCTGCGCGCCGAGTTCCTGGCCATCGCCCTCGTGCTCGTCTACGTCGGCGCGGTGATGGTGCTGTTCCTCTTCGTCGTGATGATGCTCGACATCAACACCGACAGCCTGCGCGAAGGCTTCTGGCGCCACTTTCCGGCGGCCGGCATGGTCGGCGCCCTGATCGCGCTCGAGATGGCCCTGGTGCTGATGCGGGGCTTCCAGCCGAGCCAGGCGCCGGAGCTGTCGGCCAAGGCGGCGCAGATGGGCAACACGCGGCTGCTCGGCATCGAGGTCTACACGAACTACCTCTACCCGCTCGAACTCGCCGCGGTGCTGCTGCTCGTGGCCATCGTCGCGGCCATCGCCCTGACGCTGCGCGCGCGCAAAGACAGCCGCCACCAGGACCCGGGCGAGCAGGTCAAGGCGAAGAAGGCCGATCGCATGCGCGTCATCAAGATGCCGCCGACGGTCGAAGCACCGGCGGCGCGCCAGGAAGGAGCCGCCTGATGGCCGCAGACCTCACGCTCGGACATTACCTGACGCTGGGCGGCATCCTGTTCGCCATCTCGGTGGTCGGGATCTTCCTGAACCGGCGCAACCTGATCGTCCTGCTGATGGCGATCGAGTTGATGCTGCTCGCCGTGAACCTGAACTTCGTCGCCTTCTCGCGCTATCTGGGCGACATGGCGGGACAGGTCTTCGTCTTCTTCATCCTCACCGTGGCCGCCGCCGAATCGGCGATCGGCCTTGCGATCCTCGTCGTGCTGTTCCGCAACCGCGCGTCGATCAACGTCGAAGAACTCGACGAACTCAAGGGTTGAGATGGCGGCCTCGATCTCCCAGAACCTGCTCCTGGTCATTCCCCTGGCCCCGCTTGCGGGCTCGCTCATCGCCGGCTTTGGCGGCAAGTGGATCGGCAACCGCGGCGCCCACTGGGCCGCCATCCTGGGCGTGCTGATCTCCTTCGTCGTCTCGGCGATGGTGATGCAGGACGTGCTCGGCGGCGCGCGCTATGCCGGCACCGTCTACGAATGGGCCCACGTCGGCGGCCTGAAGATGGAAATCGGCTTCCTCGTCGACGGACTCACGGCGATGATGATGTGCGTCGTCACCTTCGTCTCGCTGATGGTGCACGTCTACACCATCGGCTACATGGAAGGCGACCCGGGTTACCGCCGCTTCTTCGCCTACATCTCGCTCTTCACCTTCTCGATGCTGATGCTGGTGATGAGCAACAACTTCCTCCAGCTCTTCTTCGGCTGGGAGGCGGTGGGCCTGGTGAGCTACCTGCTGATCGGCTTCTGGTACACCCGCCCGACGGCGATCTTCGCCAACCTCAAGGCCTTTCTCGTGAACCGGGTCGGCGACTTCGGCTTCATCCTGGGCATCGGCCTGATCGCGGCCTACGGCGGCACGCTGAACTACGGCGAAGCCTTCGCCAAGGGCGCCGAACTTGCCAAGCTCACGTTCCCGGGCCAGGACTGGATGCTGATCACGGTGATCTGCATCTGCCTGTTCATCGGCGCGATGGGCAAGAGCGCGCAGTTTCCGCTCCACGTCTGGCTGCCCGATTCGATGGAAGGCCCGACCCCGATCTCGGCGCTGATCCATGCCGCAACCATGGTCACGGCCGGCATCTTCATGGTGGCGCGCATGTCGCCGCTGTTCGAGCTCTCGGACACCGCGCTCAATTTCGTCCTCGTCATCGGCTCGATCACGGCCTTGTTCATGGGCTTCCTGGGCATGATCCAGAACGACATCAAGCGCGTCGTGGCCTATTCGACGCTGAGCCAGCTCGGCTACATGACGGTGGCGCTGGGCGTGTCGGCCTACTCGGCCGGCGTCTTCCACCTGATGACGCACGCCTTCTTCAAGGCCTTGCTCTTCCTCGGCGCCGGCTCGGTGATCATGGGCATGCACCACGACCAGGACATCCGCAACATGGGGGGCTTGCGCAAGTACATGCCCATCACCTGGATCACCTCGCTGGTCGGCTCGCTGGCCTTGATCGGCACGCCGTTCTTCGCCGGCTTCTATTCGAAGGACAGCATCATCGAGGCGGTGCACGCGAGCCATCTGCCGGGCGCCGGCTTCGCGCTCTTCTCGGTCACCGCGGGCGTGTTCGTCACCGCCTTCTATTCGTTCCGCATGTTCTTCCTGGTCTTCCACGGCAAGGAGCGCTTCCACCACAAGCCGTTTCCGCCGGCCGATGACCATCACGACGAGCACCACCACGACGCGACGCCGCACGAGTCGCCGCTGGTCGTCACGGTGCCGCTCGTCCTGCTCGCGATTCCTTCGGCCGTGATCGGCTACTTCACGATCGCGCCGATGCTCTTCGGCGACTTCTTCAAGGATTCGATCGTCGTCGATGCCGCGCGCCACCCGGCGATGCAGGAGCTCGCCGAGCACTTCCACAGCCCCTGGGAGATGGCGGTCCACGCCTTGACGTCGCTGCCCTTCATGCTGGCGCTGGCCGGGGTCGTCGTGGCCTGGATCTGGTACCTCGTGGCGCCGGCGATCCCGGCTGCGCTCGACCGCCACCTGAGGCCGCTGCGCACGATCCTCGAGAACAAGTACTACTTCGACTGGTTCAACGAGAACGTGCTCGCCGCCGGCGCCCGGGCGATCGGCCGCGGGCTCTGGAAAGGTGGGGATGTCGGCGTCATCGACGGCGTTGTCAACGGCTCGGCGCGCGGCGTCGGCGCCTTCGCCGGGGTGCTGAGCCTGATCCAGACCGGCCGCCTCTACTGGTATGCGCTCGTGATGCTGCTGGGCATCTTCGGCTTCATGACCTGGCGGTTGTGGCCCTTCCTGGGCGGCCTTGCAGGCTGACCCGGACACGACGAAGAACAAAGCGAGAGAAGAATGGGTCTCCTGAGTCTTGCGATCTGGCTGCCGATCGCGTTCGGCACGCTGCTGCTGGCCATCGGCAGCGACCGCAATGCGGGCGTGGTGCG
This sequence comes from Burkholderiales bacterium, assembly GCA_028868875.1. Classification (GTDB taxonomy): domain Bacteria; phylum Pseudomonadota; class Gammaproteobacteria; order Burkholderiales; family Burkholderiaceae_C; genus Rubrivivax. The sequence continues at coordinate 8,035 of JAGWTS010000198.1, forward strand.
CGCAATTGCCTTGGTCGGCGCGCTCGCGGCCTTTGCCGTGACGATTCCGCTGGTCACCGGTTTCGACACCACCAGCGCGGCGCTCCAGTTCCAGGAGAACCTGCCCTGGATCGGGCGCCTGAACGCGAACTACCACCTCGGCGTCGACGGCTTGTCGGTGTGGTTCGTGATCCTCACCGCATTCATCACCGTGATCGTCGTGATCTCGGCCTGGGAGGTCATCAACGACCGCGTCGCCCAGTACATGGCCGCCTTCCTGATCCTCTCGGGTCTGATGGTCGGCGTCTTCGCGGCGGCCGACGGCCTGCTGTTCTATGTCTTCTTCGAGGCCACGCTGATCCCGATGTACATCATCATCGGCGTCTGGGGCGGGCCGCGGCGCGTCTATGCGGCATTCAAGTTCTTCCTCTACACGCTGCTCGGCTCGCTGCTGATGCTGATCGCGCTGATCTACCTCTATTACAAGAGCGGCGGCAGCTTCGACATCCAGGCCTGGCAGAAGCTGCCCCTGCCGCTGGCCGCGCAGGCGGTGCTGTTCTTTGCCTTCTTCGCCGCCTTCTCGGTCAAGGTGCCGATGTGGCCGGTCCACACCTGGCTGCCCGACGCCCACGTCGAGGCCCCGACCGGCGGCTCGGTCGTTCTGGCGGCGATCATGCTCAAGCTCGGCGCCTACGGCTTCCTGCGCTTCTCGCTGCCGATTGCGCCCGACGCCAGCCGTGAATACTCCGGCTTCATCATCGTGCTGTCGCTGATCGCGGTGATCTACATCGGCCTCGTCGCCCTTGTGCAGCAGGACATGAAGAAGCTCGTGGCCTACAGCTCGATCGCCCACATGGGCTTCGTCACGATGGGCTTCTTCATCTTCAACCAGCTCGGCGCCTCGGGCGGCATCGTCCAGATGATCTCGCACGGCTTCGTCTCGGGCGCGATGTTCCTGTGCATCGGCGTGCTCTACGACCGTGTCCATTCGCGCGAGATCGCGGCCTACGGCGGCGTCATCAACTCGATGCCCAAGTTCGGATTCTTCGTCGTGCTGTTCGCGATGGCCAATTGCGGCCTGCCCGGCACCGCCGGCTTCGTCGGAGAGTGGCTCGTCATCCTGGGCGCGGTCAAGTACAACTTCTGGATCGGCCTGCTCGCCGCGACGGCGATGATCTCGGGAGCGGCCTACACGCTGTGGATGATCAAGCGCGTGTATTTCGGCGCCGTCGCCAACGACAAGGTCGCGAAGATGAAGGACATCAACGGGCGCGAGATCCTGATGCTCTCGCTGCTCGCGATCGCGGTGCTGTGGATGGGCATTCATCCCAAGCCCTTCACCGACGTGATGGAGGTTTCGGTGACGAAGCTGCTCGAGCATGTGGCGATCTCGAAGATCAACTGACGCCGGAACAAGAACAGGACTGCGATGAACTGGCTCGTCATCTACCCCGAGATCTGGCTGCTGTTCGCGGCTTGCGCGATCGCGATCGTCGACCTCTTCGTGAGCGACGCCGACCGCCGCACCACGTTCTGGCTGACCCAGGCCGCGACCGCGGTGTTCGCGGCGCTGCACTACCGCATCTTCGACCAGGGCATCACGGCCTACGGCATGCAGGGCATGGTGGTCGCCGACCCGATGGGCCATCTGCTCGCCTTCTTCGCCGCCGTCTGCTCGCTGGTGACGGTGGGCTACGCGCACCCCACGCTCGGCAGCCGCGCGATGCAGAAGGGCGAGTTCTACGTGCTTACGCTGTTCGTGCTGCTCGGCGTGTCGGTGATGTGCTCGGCCAACAACTTCCTCATGGTCTATCTCGGCCTCGAGCTGATGAGCCTGTCGCTGTACGCCCTGGCCGCGCTGCGCCGCGATTACCCGATGGCGACCGAGGCGGCGATGAAGTACTTCGTGCTGGGCGCGCTGGCCAGCGGCTTCCTGCTCTACGGCCTGTCGATGATGTACGGCGCGACCGGCACGCTCGAGATCCCGAAGGTCTTCGACCGCATCGCCAACAACCCCGGCATCAACAAGGAAGTGCTGAGCTTCGGCGTCGTCTTCATCGTCGCCGGACTCGGCTTCAAGCTCGGCGCCGCGCCTTTCCACATGTGGGTGCCCGATGTCTACCAGGGCGCCCCGACCCCGGTCACGCTGCTGATCGGCGCGGCGCCGAAGTTCGCCGCCTTCGCGATCACGATCCGCCTGCTCGTCGAAGGCCTGCTCGGGCTCGCGCTCGACTGGCAGCCGATGTTCGTCGTGCTCGCGGTGGCCTCGCTCGTCGTCGGCAACGTCGCCGCGATCGCGCAGAAGAACCTGAAGCGCATGCTGGCTTATTCGACGATCTCGCAAATGGGCTTCGTCGTGCTCGGCTTGTGCTGCGGCGTCGTCAGCGGCAACACCTTGTCGGCGGGCAATGCCTACAGCTCGGCGATGTTCTACCTCGTCACCTACGTGCTGACCACGCTGGGCACCTTCGGCCTCATCATGTTCCTGTCGCGCCAGGGCTTCGAGAGCGAGCAGATCGACGA
>JAGWTS010000199.1 GCA_028868875.1 Burkholderiales bacterium
GCGCCTCGGTCACCATGTTCAGCGCGAGCCAGGCGCGCGAGTCTTCCTTGTTGCGGTTCCAGGCTTCGAGCTTGGGCTTGCGCAGCTCTTCCAGCGTCTTCGTGGTGCAGTCGGGGAAGGTCAGCAGGATCTTGGCGCAGAGCTCCTCGACCTTGGCGTCGAGCATCGCGAGGTTGACGCGGCCGCGCTTCATCAGCGCCTTGCCTGCTTCGAGCGCGGCACCGGTCTTGGGCTCGCCGTAGGCGTTGCGGCCGAATTCGTCGAACAGGCGCTGGGTCTCGACGAGCGGATTCGCGACGAATTGGCCGTCGACTTCCAGCGCCGGCACGATGTCGGTCAGGATGCCCATCTGGTAGGCCTTGTGTGCCGAGAAGGGCTCGCACAGCACGCAGGCCGCCATCGCGCGCTCGGCGCCCACGGCCACGGGCAGGAAGTCGGTGGCGCCGCCGATCGGCGCCGAGCCGTGCTTGGGGCCGGCCTGGCCGTAGCGCGCGAGGTCCGACGAAACCGAGAAGTCGCAGGCCATGCCGATCTCCTGGCCGCCGCCGATGCGCATGCCGTTGACGCGGCAGATCACCGGCTTGTCGCAGGCGAGGATTGCCGAGACCATGTCGTTGAACAAACGCATGTACTGGCGGTATTCCTGCGGATGGCCGGCGTAGTACTCGGCATATTCCTTGGTGTTGCCGCCGGTGCAGAAGGCCTTGTCGCCGGCGCCGGTGAACACCACGCAATTGACGCTGCGGTCGTTGGACGCGGCGCGCATCGCCAGGATCACGCCCTTGACCATGTCGGTGGTGTAGGAGTTGTACTGGCCCGGGTTGTCGAGCGTGATCCAGGCGTTGAAGAGGCCCGGCGCCTCCTTGCCGTCGGGGGTGTGCGCCGGGCGGCGCTCGTAGCGCACGCCGGGCTTGGCGTAGTCGTCGACGAGGTCGTGGTTCTTGAATTCGCGGCTCATGGATCAGACTCCTTGTGTTTGAGTGGGAACCATCACGGCCCGCTTCTTGATCTCGCGCCGGTGCACGGCCTCGAAAACGCGGTTGATGTCGTCCAGCGGATGGGGTTCGACGAAGGGCTTGATCTGGACCCGGCCGTCGAGCACGAGGTCGAGCGCTGCGGAATAGAACTCCGGCGGGCAGCCCCAGTTGCCGAGGGCGCGGGCGTCGAAGGCCATCAGGTTGGACAGGCGGATCTCGACCTTGTCCATCGTGAAGCCGACGACCGAGAGCGTCGCGCCATGCACCAGCAGGCTGTAGGCGCTCAACTGCCCCGCCGCGGTGCCCGAGCATTCGAAGACGAACCACTCGGTACTGCGCAGGCCGGTCTGCTTCGCGAAGGCCGAGACCGCCGCCTTGAGGGCCTTCGCGTCGAGTTCGCGGCTGTTCAAGGTGAGCGCCGCGCCGTGCGCCGCGATCGCGGCGAGCTTGGCGTCATCGACATCGACGGCGACGACCGCGGCGCCGAAGGCGCGCGCCACCTGCACGCAATAGCCGCCGACGCCGCCGGCACCGACGACGACGGCGAGGCTGCCCGGGCCGACGCCGGCGCGGCGCACCGCCTGGTACGGCGTGGTGAGCGCATCGGCGACGATCGAGACCTCGGCCAGTTCGAGCCCGGCGCGCGCGAGCCGGGCTTCGTCGACCTCGCACAGCCCGCGCCCGGGCACGACGAGGTGGCTCGCGAAACCGCCCTGGATGTCGTTGCCCGGCATCTTCTGGCCGCGGCAGATGGTGCCCAGGCCGCGGCGGCACAGATCGCATTCGCCGCAGGGCAGCACCGCGGGCACGATCACCGCCTTGCCGGCCCAGGCTTGCGTGCCGGCGCCGCAGGCGACGACGCGGCCGCTGACCTCGTGCCCCAGCGCCAGCGGCAAGGGCTGGTTCGTGCGCACGCCGTCGTAGTAGTAGCCCAGGTCGGTGTGGCAGACGCCGCATCCCGCCACTTCCACGGCGACTTCGCCCGGCCCCGGCGTGGCGTCGAATGCGGCGCGCACGAGCGGCGCGCCGACGGCGGTCATGAGCCAACGCTGGGCTGGGAGGTTCATCGGCGGCTCCTCGCTTTCGGGTCTTGACGGGGATGGGGGGAACTGGCTATTGTTGTATTGTGGTACCGCAATGCCGAATAATGCAATGCCCCAGCCCGCCGGACGCGCCGACCTTGATCTGCATCAGACCGCAGGCGTCGCCGGCGCCGTTCACTGAGCTCACCTGACCGACGAGGAGCCCCGCGTGGATGCCCGTGTTTCGAACGACCAACCCGCCCCCGGTGCCGCCTCGCCGGCGGCGTCCTCGGTCTCGGTGGCCCTGGCCGGCAGCGGCGGCAGCGGCGTCATGACCGCCGGCACGATGTTCCTGGACGCCGCCGCGCGCGCCGGCCTCTACGGCCTGATGGTGCGCACGAGCGGGCCGCAGATCCGGGGCGGCGAGGCGGCGGCGCTGCTGCGCCTGGCGCGCCGGCCGCTGGACGCGCTGGACGACCGCTTCGACCTGCTGCTGGCGATGGACTGGCAGAACGTGCACCGCTTCGCCGACGAGATTCCGCTGGCCGCCGCCAGCCTCGTCATCGGCGACGCCGACGAAGGCGAGGTGCCCGAAGTCTTCGCGCGCAGCGGCGCGCGCTGCGTCGCCCTGCCCTTGAAGAAGTGGGCCAAGGCAATTCCGGGCTGCTGGACCAACATGCTTGCGCTCGGGCTGGCCGGCGGCCTGTCGGGCCTGCCGCTGGCCGCGCTCGAAGCCGCCTTGCGCGCTTCGTGGAAGCGCGCCGAAGCCGGGCTGGTGGCCAACCTCGCGGCCTTGCACGCGGGCTACGAACAGGCCGGCGCCATCGTCGGCATGGCGCAGCTCGAGGCCGGCGCCCCGGCCGCCGGCAAGCGCTGGCTCATCAGCGGCAACGAGGCGGCAGGCTTCGGCGCGATCCGCGGCGGCGTGCGCTTCGTCGCCGCCTACCCGATCACGCCGGCCACCGAGCTGCTCGAATGGATGGCGCCGGCGCTGGCCCGGGTCGGCGGCAGCCTGCTTCAGGCCGAGGACGAACTGGCGTCGGTCAACATGATCATCGGCGCCTCCTACGGCGGCGTGCCCGCGCTCACCGCCACCGCCGGACCGGGGCTGGCGCTGATGACCGAGGCCATCGGCCTGGCCGTGGCCTCCGAGGTGCCGATCGTCGTCGTCGACGTGATGCGCGGCGGGCCGTCCACCGGCATTCCGGCCAAGAGCGAGCAGAGCGACCTGGCGTACGCGGTGAGTGGCCTGCCGGGCGACGCGCCGCGCCTGGTGCTGGCGCCGACCTCGATCGCCGACTGCCTGGCCACCACGCAATGGGCGGTGCAGCTGGCCGAGGCGCTGCAGGCGCCGGCGATCGTGCTCTCGGACCAGTTCATGGGCCAGTCGCGCGCCATCATCGACCGCCCGCCGGACGGCGGCGGCGGCGCGCAACGCCTGACGGCCGCCGCCGACACCCCCGACTACAAGCGCTACCGCGACACGCCTTCGGGCGTCTCGCCGATGGCGATTCCGGGCACGCCCGGCACCGTCTACACCGCCGACGGCCTCGAACACGCCGAGAGCGGCGTGCCGAGCAGCCAGGCGCGCGACCACGCCCTGCAGCTCGACAAGCGCGAACGCAAGCTCGCGCGCCACGGCTACGGCGCGGCCTGGGCCGACCTCGAAGGCGAAGGCGAGGCCGCGGTGATCACCTTCGGATCGGTCACCGGCACCGTGCGCGAGGCGCTGGCGCGCGCCGCCGCGGCCGGCGCGCCGGCGCGGCTCATCGCCTTGCGCCTGCTCGCCCCGATCCAGCCCGAGGTCTTCGAGCGCGCCCTGCAAGGCGTGAAGCGGGTGCTGGTGGTCGAGCAGAACCACGGCGCCCAGCTCTACCGCTATCTGCGCGCGATGGTCGACCTGCCGGGTCGACCGAGCAGTTTTCACCGGCCGGGCCCGCTGCCGCTGCGCCCGCAGGAACTCGCCGACGCGGTGCTCGCGTGGCAAGGCGCTGGACAGCGCGAAGGAGCCCTGGCATGAACGATCTGGCGGTTCCCGCCGCGGTGCTCGGTGCCGCGGCCTACAAATCGGCGGTCAAGCCGATCTGGTGCCCCGGCTGCGGCGACTTCACCGTGCTGGGCTCGATCACGAAGGCGCTGGCGCTGATCCAGCGCCCGCCGCACGAGGTGGCGGTGGTCTCGGGCATCGGCTGCTCGTCGCGCATTCCGGCCTACACCCAGTGCTACGGCTTCCACGGCGTGCACGGCCGGGCGCTCGCCGCCGGCACCGGGCTCAAGGTGGCGCGGCCCGAGCTCACGGTGCTGGTGGCCGGCGGCGACGGCGACGGCTACTCGATCGGCGGCAACCACTTCATGCACGCCTGCCGGCGCAACGTGGACCTCACCTACATCGTGATGGACAACCACGTCTACGGCATGACCAAGGGCCAGGCCTCGCCCACGACCGAGCCCGACTGGGACAACAAGCTCAGCCCCGGGGGCACCGGCATCCGCTCGTTCCACCCGCTCGTGATCGCGCTCGCGGCGGGCGCCAGCTTCGTCGCCCGCGCCTTCTCGGGCGACCCGAACGGCACGGCCGAGATCATCGCCCGCGGCATCCGCCACCCGGGCTTCGCCTTCATCGAGGTGCTGAGCCCCTGCGTGACCTTCCGCCCCGAACAGCGCGAGTGGAAGACGCGGGTGCACCGCGCCGCGGTCGAGACCACCGACGACCCGGCGCGCGCGGCGCGCCGCATCATGACCGACGACGGCTTCAACATCGGCGTGCTCTACGCCGGCGAGCGCAAGCCCTACGAGGCCGCGCGCCACCCGCAGCCCGGCGCGGCCGCCGATTTCGAAGCGGAGTTCGAACTGTGAGCGCCAGCCCGCCCCCCACCCTCGAAGACTTCATGGCCCAGGCGCTGGCGATGGAACGCGAGGCGGTGGACCGCTACCGCGATTTCGCCGACGCGATGGAGGTGCACAACAACACCGAGGTGGCGGCGCTGTTCCGCACCATGGCGGGCTACGAGGCCAAGCACGCCGAGGAGATCCTGCACCAGATGGGTTGGGCGAGCGACCCGCCGCCCACGCTCTATCACTGGCCCGAGCTCGAGTCGCCCGAGGCGGTGCCCTTCGACGAAGCGCACTACCTGATGCAGCCCTGGCATGCGCTGAACCTGGCGCTGGCGGCCGAACAGCGCGCCGAGGCCTTCTTCGGCCGTCTCGCCGCGGCGACGACGAACGAGGCCGTGCGCGAAGCGGCGCTCGAGCTGCAGCGCGAAGAGCAGGAGCACGTCGAGCTCGTGCGGCGCTGGATGAAGAAATTCCCCGAGCCCGAAGGCGACTGGGACAACGACCCGGACCCGCCGCGCTATCTCGATTGAGGGTCGAACGAAGGAGCCCCGCCCATGGACATCCTGCATCCGCCCGGCTGGGCGCCGCCGATCGGCTACGCCAACGGGGTCGCGGTCGACGCCGGCCGCATCGTCTTCATCGCCGGCCAGGTCGGCTGGAACGAGGCCCAGCGCTTCGAGTCGACCGAGATCGCGCCGCAGTTCGACCAGGCCTTGAAGAACCTGCTCACCGTGCTCGCGCAGGCCGGCGGCCGGCCCGAGCACATCTGCCGCATCACCGCCTTCTGCTGCGACAAGCCGGCTTACCTGGCGGCGCGGCGCGAGCTCGGCGCGATCTGGCGCGAGCGCATGGGCCGGCACTTCCCGGCGATGAGCATGATCTTCGTCGCCGACCTGCTCGACGACCCCGGCAAGATCGAGCTCGAAGCCACGGCCGTGCTCCCGCCGGCCGCGGGCTGAGGCGCCGCCATGGACGCCACGACCTACGCGGTGCAGGTGGAGTGGGGCGACTGCGGCCCCGGCAACGTCGTGCTGGTGCAGTCGTTCGCGCGCTGGATGGACGAGGCGGCGCAGCAGCATTTCCGGCAGCGGCGCGCGCAGATCGCCGACCACCATGCGGACCCGATCGAACTCGTCGCGATGCCGCCGCTGGAGCTGAACATGAGCTTCTACGGCGCCGCCGCCCACCCCGAGGCGCTCGAGATCCTGACCTGGGTCGAGGAATGGCGCGAGGCCGCGGTCGTGCACCGCCACCGCGTGCTGCGCGGCGCGACCGTGATCTGCGAAGGGCGCAGCCTGCGCGCCTTCCACGTCGTCGGTCCTGAGATCGCGCCCGCTCCCCCGCCCTTCCCCGAATGGATCCGCGAACGGATTCATTGATCCCCCCCGAAGCGCCTACGGCGCGCCCGACCGCTTGCAGGCGATCGGGCCCGCGACAGGCACAGGGCCGCTGCCGCGCCCCTGTGTCCGGTCGCAGCCCCCCCAGGGGGGCGACGCCAGCGGCCCGGCGAAGCCGGCTCCGCGGCGTCCGCTTGGGTGAGCGCACTCAGCGTTGACCCTGCCGGGCGCCGAAGAGCGCCTCAATCGGGCTTGGCCCGCAGATCGCGCACCCGCACCGCCTTGCCTTGCGAGCGCGCGATCGCGCCCGGCGCCAGCACCCGGACCTCGGCGCTGAGGCCGATCATCGACTTGATGTGGTGGCGCACGTCGGCCGCCACGCCGGAATAGGCCTCGGCGGCCACGCCCGGCGCGGCCTCGACCTCGAGCGCCACCTCGTCCAGGCTGCCCTGGCGCGTGACGACGATCTGGTAGTGCGGCGCCGTGGCCGGGCGCCCGACCAGCACGGCCTCGATCTGAGACGGGTAGACGTTGACGCCGCGGATGATCAGCATGTCGTCGTTGCGGCCGGTGATGCGCAGGATGCGCAGGTGCGTGCGCCCGCAGTCGCAGCGCTGGCGCGCCAGGCGCGTGATGTCGCGCGTGCGGTAGCGCAGCATCGGCAGCGCCTGCTTGGTGAGCGTCGTGATCACGAGCTCGCCCGCCTCGCCGTCGGGCAGCACGGCGCCGGTCTCGGGGTCGATGACCTCGAAGAGGAAGTGATCCTCCCAGCCGTGCAGGCCGTTGCGGCAGGCGCATTCGCAGGCCACGCCCGGGCCCATGATTTCCGACAGGCCGTAGATGTCGACCGCGCGCAGGCCGATGCGCGCCTCGATCTCGGCGCGCATCGCGTGGCTCCAGGGCTCGGCGCCGAACAGGCCGATCTCGAGCGCGCTCGTGTGCAGGTCCACGCCCTGGGCTTCGGCGACCTCGGCGATCGCGAGCGCATACGAAGGCGTCGAGCAGAGCACGCGGGCGCGGAAATCCATGATCAAGGCCACCTGGCGTTCGGTCGAGCCGCCCGACATCGGCACGACCACGCCGCCCAGTTCCTCGGCCCCGGCATGGGCGCCGAGCCCGCCCGTGAACAAGCCGTAGCCGTAGGCGTTGTGGACGACGTCGCCGGCGCGCGCGCCGGCCGCCGTGAGCGAGCGCGCCATCAAGCCGGCCCAGGTCGCGACGTCCTGCCGCGTGTAGCCCACCACGGTCGGCTTGCCGGTCGTGCCGGACGAGGCGTGCAGCCGCGCCAATTCGCCCACCGGCCGCGCGAACAGGCCGAAGGGGTAATGCGCGCGCAGGTCGCTCTTGACCGTGAACGGCAGGGCGCGCAGGTCGTCCAGGCTGCGCAGGTCATCGGGGCGCATGCCCGCCGCATCGAGCCGGGCGCGATGCACCGGCACGTGGTCGTAGGCGTTGCGCAGCGTCTCGCGCAGCCGTTCGAGTTGCAGCGCGGCGAGGGCCTCACGGTCCAGGGTCTCCAGCGCCGGGTGCAGAAAGGGCACGGCGGCGGAGGCGCGGCGGGTTTCTTGGGCGACGGCCATGGGACCTCCCCGGGAGAGTGGACCGATGAAGCGGATCAGCGCGGCACGCCGCGCACCGGCAGATGGCTCAGGGCAAAGCCCTGGTTGAAGCCGGCGCGCGTGACGAGCACGAACTTGAACCAGGCGCCGCCGGCCCAGGCGAGCAGCCCGGCCGACGCGAACAGGAAGAACTGGAGCGGTGCGGACACGCCGCTCGCTGGCAGCATCAGCGCCAGCGCCAGCGCCAGCAGCGGCAGCAACGTGGCACCGATCAGCAGCCGGCGCCCGGCCGCATCGAGCGCGGCCAGCGCACGCGGCGCCGCGCCTGCGCCGATGCGGCGCCGGTAGCCGAGCCAGGCCGCGGCGCGCAGCACGAGCAGCACCGCGAATCCGATTCCGGCCCCCCGCGCCGAGGCGGCCCAGGCCGGGTCGAGCAGCGCCAGCAAGCCGGCGCCTTCGGCCAGGCCGCTCGTCCAGATCAGCGGTTGCAGCCAGGGCTCGCGCCAGGCCGGGATGCCGCGCGCCGCACGCAGCATGCGGCTCTGGCAGAACAGATAGGCCAGCGCCAGCGCGGCGGCCGGCAGTGCCAACGTCGCCCACTCCAGCGCCGCCAACAGCGCAAGCGGCAGCAGCAGCGTCGCGACGAAGGCTTCGCGCGACATCCAGGAGCTGAACGGGTTGAAGAACACGTGCAGCGCGCGCAGCGGGCGGCCGATCTCGAGCCAGACGCAGAAGAGCCCGGCGCCGACGCAGAACACGCCGGCCAGCAGCAGCCCCGGCGGCGCCCCGGCGAGCGTGGCGCAGACGATGAGCCCGGCCCCGCAGCCGCCGCCGATGAAGTTGGCGGCGGCGCGCCCATCCCATTGCGTCTGCTGCCAGGGGTTGGGGCCGTAGCTCGCGGCGACGCGGCGGCGCCGGCGTTCGGCCGCCGGGGCCCCCGCGGGCGGGGCCGCAGAACCGCGTTGGCTCATCGGACTCCCCTTGCGCGCCACGCGCTCCTTGTCGAGCGCCTGCGAGCGGCCCGGCGCGCTCATTGTTCGCCTCCCTTGTCCCAGAGGTAGTGAAAGCCCGGCCCGGTGCCCAGTTCCTCGTGCATCCGGAACGAGCGGTTGCCGGCGAGCAGGCGCGAGACGGGGCTTTCGGGGTCGTCGCTGTCGCCGAAGGCCAGGGCCTGGGCGATGCAGGCGTTGACGCAGGCGGGCGTGGCCGCCGGGTCGACGCCGGGGACGAGGCCTTGCTCCAGCCCGGCATCGATGCGGTCGACGCAGAAGGTGCACTTGGTGGCCACCGCGAGGCGACGGTCGTCGCGGCGCTCGGCTTCGCTCGCGATCGGCGGGCCGTAGGCGAAGCGCGCTCGGTCGGTCTTGTAGCGCGCCTGGTAGGGGCAGGCCACGGCGCAGAACGAGCAGCCGATGCAGAGCTCGTAGTCGATCGTGACGATGCCGTCGGCGCGCTTGCGCGTGGCCGTCGTCGGGCACACCTCCATGCAAGGCGGCTCGTCGCAATGCTGGCAGCCCACCGGCACGAAGGCGCGCTGCACGTCGGGGTACTCGCCGAACTCCATGTCGAGCACGCGCCGCCACTGCACGTCCGGCGGCGTGGCGTTGACGTGGCGGCACGAGGCCGTGCAGGTCTGGCAGCCGACGCAGCGCCGCAGGTCGGCCACCATCGCCCAGCGCGTCATGGCGCGGACTCCGCGGCGCGGCGCAGGCTCACGCGCACGATGTCCGCACCCGAGCCGGTGGCGTCGGTCTGCTCCAGCGACATCGTCGCCAGCGTGTTCAGGCTGGGCACGCCGAAGTCGCGCGCCAGCGGCGTCGCCCAATGGTCGAACTGGCCGATGAGCAGCAGGGTGTCGGGGCGGATGCCCTGGCGCAGCACGGCGCGCCCGCGCACCGCGCGCCGCGGCGTGCTGATCTCGATCGCGTCGCCGTCGCCGATGCCCAGGCGCTGCGCCGTTGCCGGATTCACGATCACGCCGCGGTGGCCGGCGACGTTGTCGGCGAGCTCCCTGATGAGCTGCATGCCGACGTTGCCGCCCCAGGCGTACTGCATGCTGCGCGCGGTGAGCAGCCAGAACGGATAGTCCGCGGGCCGGCCGCCGCCCTGGCCGATGACGGCCTCCCACTGCCCCGGAAAATCCTTCCACACCGGCAGGGCCTGGTATTCCTCGAGCTGCTTGTCCCACCAGAACATCTCGTTCTCGTGCAGGCGCCGGCCGAGTTCGGCGCCGACGCGCATGAGCCGTTCCTGGTAAGGCAGCTCGAAGCGCAGCCCCTGGTCGACCAGGGTCGGCCACAGGTACCACTGGCTGCGCGGGAAAGGCCGGGTCGCCAGGCCCTGCTGCTTCCACCAGTCCAGGCCGTGGACCTGGGCACCTTTACTGAGATCGGCGCTGGCGGCCTTGCACACCGCATCCCAGATGGCTTCGCGGCTGTGCGGCTGCGCCGGGTCGAGGGCGAAGTCGCCGTGCTCGCCGCGCAGCGGAACGCCGGCCGCCCCCTTGTTGATGGCGGCCACGTATTTCGCGTAAATGCCGGTGCGCTGCGCCAGTTCGCTTGCGATATCGGTGAAGTCGCGCGCCTGGCCGCGCGGCTCGATCACGGGCTGGCGCAAGGCATAGCCCTGGTGGTCCCAGAACTGCTCCTGGTATTTGGTGCCGCCGATGCGGATGAGCTGCAGGCTTTCGAGATCGGTGGCGTCGGGCAGCAGGATGTCGGCGAAATGGTTGCTCTCGTCGCGCGTATAGGCGAAGGCGACGACGAAGGGAAAGCGCGCCATCTTCT
>JAGWTS010000200.1 GCA_028868875.1 Burkholderiales bacterium
TCCGGGCGCTTCAGCGCCTGAGCTGACATCCGGGCGCTTCAGCGCCTGAGCTGACATCCGGGCGCTTCAGCGCCTGAGCTGACATCCGGGCGCTTCAGCGCCTGAGCTGACATCCGGGCGCTTCAGCGCCCGGGTGACATCTGCACGCTGCCGTTGACGCGCGCCGTCACGCTCGCCTTGCCGGCCTCGACCGGCAAGGCGCTGTCCGATGCCGACGCGAGCGCCATCGCCCGCATCCGCGGCATCATCTCCGGCGCTTCGTCATTGGTGCCGAGCGCCACTTCGCGGATCGAATAGCCGCCGAACCCGAACTGCCGGCTCACGAACTCGGCCTTGGCGCGAAACTGCTCGATGGCCTTGGCCGTGACCTCGTTCTCGACCTTGGCGCGCGCCTCGCGCGAGAGCGAAAAGGCCACGCGCGCGATCGTCATGCCCGGGATGCGCCCGGCCAGGCGCGAGATGCCTTCGATGTCCCGGCCTTCCACGACGAGCTCGGTCGAACCCTGCCATCCGGTGATGCCGCCCTTGGCCGCAAAGCGCGGGTAGAGCGAGAAGTTGCCGGTGCGCACGTCGATGTCGCCTGGCCGCGCCGCCTTGCGCGCCTCGCCGAGCGCAGCGTCGAGCGCCTGCGCGAGCTGGTTCTGCACCAGCGCCGCGTCGCTGCCGTCACGCGTGGTCGAGAACACGATCGTGAGCAGGTCTTTCTTGACCTCGACGCTGGCGCTGGCCGTGAGGCTGACGACATTCTGCGGCGGCGCCACGACCTGGACCGCGGACGGCACCTGGGCGCTGGCCCCGGTGGCGAGTGCGAGGGCGCCGGCAAGGGCCAGGGCGGAATGAAAACGGTTCATGAAATTCCTCTTCGAGTTGCGGGCCGGGCTTCGATTCCGGGACGTGACAAGGTTCACGCCGGCGCGCAAACGCTGGTCATCATCCCCCCAAATACTTGTAACAGATGGTCAGGTGTCCGGGGCGGGCAGAAGAAGCGACCCCCACAATGCGCCTGTTACAGGTATGGAGTCTTCGATGAATGGATCCAACAGCAGCGCGCGCGCCGACCGAATCGTCGTCGTCGACGACGATGCGCGAATCCGCGACCTGCTTCGCCGCTACCTGTCGCAGGAAGGCTTCGAAGTCCTGCTCGCCGAGGACTCGAAGGCGTTGAACCGCGTGCTCACGCGCGACAGCGTCGACCTCATCGTGCTCGACCTGATGCTGCCGGGCGAGGACGGGCTGTCGATCTGTCGCCGCCTGCGTGCCGCCAACGACCGCACGCCGATCATCATGCTCACCGCCAAGGTCGAGGATGTCGACCGCATCGTCGGCCTCGAGGTCGGCGCCGACGACTACCTGCCCAAGCCCTTCAACCCGCGCGAACTGCTGGCCCGCATCCATGCCGTGCTGCGGCGCCGGCCGGCGCCGGAAGCGCCCGGCGCACCGTCCAAGGAACCCCAGGTGGTGACCTTCGGCCCCTTCGAATTCGACCTCTCGCTGCGCCGCCTGTCCAAGAATGGCGAGCACATTGCGCTCACGACCGGCGAGTTCTCGATGCTCAAGGCGCTGGTGCGCCATCCGCGCCAGCCGCTGTCGCGCGACAAGCTCGCGCAGCTCGCGCGCGGGCGCGAATTCGAGCCCTTCGACCGCAGCCTGGACGTGCAGATCTCGCGCCTGCGCAAGATGATCGAACCCGACCCGACCAAGCCGCGCTTCATCCAGACGGTCTGGGGCGTGGGCTACGTCTTCGTGCCGGACGGCTCGAACTGAAGCCCGGCGGCAGCCGCAGACGCAGCGCCCCGGCTGTGCAGCGGGCCGTCTCTTCCGATCGCGGTTCCCGGCCTCGGGCATGATGCGCGCCACATGCCTCGCAAGCCCCTCGGCCTGAGCCTTTTCTGGCGCACCTTCTTCCTGCTCGCGATCCTGCTCGCGGGCGGCATCTTCGCGTGGGTGCAAACGCTGCGCGCGCTCGAGTTCGAGGCGCACGCGGTGCAGGCGGCACGCCAGTCGGCTTCGCTCGCCGCCCTCGCCCGCGCCGCCCTGCTCGCCTCCGACCCCGCCGGGCGCAACGGCGTGGCCAAGGCGATGGCCCTGCCCCAGGTCCTCGCGGTCAAGCCGCGCAACGCCAAGGACGCCTGGGAGCCGTACGAGGGCGACCGCTTCACGACCCGCGTCGGGCGCGAACTGCGGCGCCAGCTCGGCGCCGACACGATCGTCGCCGGCGCCGTCAACGGCGAGCGCGGGCTCTGGATCGGCTTCGACGTCGAGCACAGCCGCTACTGGCTCGAGACCGAGGCCGAACAGGTGCCCCAGGTCATCGGCAACACCTGGTTCGTCTGGATCGGCATCGCCTTGCTCGCCACCCTGGTCGGCTCGGTCGCGATCGCGCGCCTGATCAACCGGCCGCTCAAGGAGCTGTCCTTCGCGGCCAGCCGCATCCGCGAAGGCGACCTCGATTCGCGCCTGGACGAGAACACGCTGACGAGCGAGATCCGCGAGGTCAACATGGGCTTCAACCGGATGGCGCGCGAACTCGCCCGCGTCGAGGAAGACCGGGCCGTGATGCTTGCCGGCATCAGCCACGACCTGCGCACGCCGCTGGCGCGCCTGCGCCTCGAAACCGAGATGAGCGTCTCGGACGAGGAAGCCAAGCGCAACATGGCGCTGGACATCGACCAGCTCGACGCCATCATCGACAAGTTCATGGACTACGCGCGCCCGGGCGAGACCCAGATGCGCCCGGTGCTGGTCTCGCCGCTGATCGACCGCGAGGCCCAGACCTTTCGCGACAAGACCCAGATCCAGATCACCTCGCGCGTCGCCATCGACCTGCGCGTGATGGCCGACGAAACCGAGCTCGGCCGCGTCTTCGCCAACCTGTTCGAGAACGCACGCCGCTACGGCCGCGGCACGTACACCGGCGTGGCCGAGGTCACGGTCTCGTTCGTGCGCACCGGGCCCTGGGTCATCGTCACCGTGCGCGACCACGGCTCCGGCGTGGCGCCGGAAAAGCTGGCCCAGCTCACGACCCCGTTCTTCCGCGGCGACGCCGCGCGCACCGCGGCCACCGGTGCCGGGCTCGGCCTGGCCATCGTCGACAAGGCGATGCAGCGCATGGGAGGCAGCCTCGAACTCACGAACGCGCCCGACGGCGGCTTGATGGCGCACATCCGCTTGCGCCGCGCGCCTTGAGGCGGCTCAGCCGGCGCGCGGCAACCCCTGGGTGAGCGCGGCCAGCGCCGCTTCGTCCAGCGTCTCGTGCTCCAGCAGCTCGTGCGCGCAGCGACGCAGGCGCTCGTGCTCGCGCTCGAGCAGTGCCATCGATCGCGCGAAGGCCTGCATCACGATCGCGCGCACCGCCTCGTCGATGTGCTGGCGCGTCTCGGGGCCGCGCATCGACTCCTGCGCCGGGCCGCCCAGGTAGGAAGCCGCGGGCGCCTCGTATGCGACGTAGCCCAGATCCTCGACCATGCCGTAGCGCGTGGCCATCTCGCGTGCAATGTCGGTGGCCTTGGCGAGGTCGTCGGCGGCACCGGTCGAGAGATGGCCGAACTCGACTTTCTCGGCCGCACGCCCGCCCAGCAGCACCATGATCTTGTTCTCGAGCTCCTCGCGCGTCATCAGGAAGCGGTCTTCGGTCGGGCGCTGGATCGTGTAGCCCAGGGCGCCGATGCCGCGCGGAATGATCGAAACCTTGTGCACCGGGTCGGAGCCGGGCAGCGACATCGCGACCAGGGCGTGGCCCATCTCGTGAAAGGCGACGATCTCGCGCTCGCGCGGATTGAGCAGCCGGTTCTTCTTCTCCAGCCCGGCGACGATGCGCTCGATCGCGACCGTGAAGTCCTCGAGCGTCACGTCCTGGCCGCCGCGCCGCGTCGCAGCCAGCGCCGCCTCGTTGCAGAGGTTGGCGAGGTCGGCGCCCGAAAAGCCGGTGGTGAGCGCCGCCACCTGTTCGAGATCGACATCCGCGGCCTGGCGGATCTTCTTGATGTGCACCGCCAGGATCTGCACGCGCCCGGCCTTGTCGGGGCGGTCGACCAGCACCTGGCGGTCGAAGCGGCCGGCGCGCAAGAGCGCGGGGTCGAGGATCTCGGGCCGGTTCGTCGCCGCGAGCAGCACCAGGCCCGACGAGCTGTCGAAGCCGTCGAGCTCGACGAGCAGCTGGTTGAGCGTCTGCTCGCGCTCGTCGTGGCCGCCCATCGGCCCGCCGGCGCCGCGCGCGCGGCCGAGCGCGTCGAGCTCGTCGATGAAGATGATGGCCGGCGCCTTCGCCCGCGCCTGCTCGAACAGGTCGCGCACCCGCGCTGCGCCGACGCCGACGAACATCTCGACGAACTCGCTGCCCGAGATGCTGAAGAATGGCACCGCGGCCTCGCCCGCGACCGCCTTGGCCAGCAGCGTCTTGCCGGTGCCCGGCGGGCCGACGAGCAGCACGCCCTTGGGCATGCGCGCGCCCAGCCGGCCATAGCCCTGCGGGTCCTTCAGGAAGGCGACGATCTCCTGCAGCTCGGCCTTGGCTTCATCGACCCCGGCGACGTCGCTGAACTTGACCCCGGTGTCGGTCTCGACATAGACCTTGGCGCGGCTCTTGCCGATGCTCATGAAGCCGCCCATGCCCTGCTTCTCGGCGAAGCGGCGGATGACGAAGAACCAGAGCCCGAAGAACACCGCTGCCGGAACGACCCAGGACATGAGGTCGCGCAGGAAGGTGCTTTCGACGACGCGGGTGTAAGGCACGTCGTACTTGGACAGGCGCGCCGCCAGGCCCGGGTCGACCCGGGTCGCGACGATCTCGGTCTTGCCGCCCGGCCCCGGGTCCTTGAGCTTGCCGCTGATGAGGGTGTCGCCGATCGTGATCTCGCTCACCTTGCCCTCGGCCAGCGCCTGCTCGAACTGGCTGTAGGGCACCGGCTCGACCGTGCGGCTGGTCTGCCACAGGTTCTCGATCCAGACCAGGGCCATGAAGGCCAGCAGCCAGTAGCCGACGTTCCACTGCGTCTTCGGGTCGGGTTTCATCGCACGCGGCGGCGCAGGCGGGCCACTTCCTCCTGCAGGTCGGCGACGAGGGCCGCGAGTTCGGGCACGGCATCGAAATCGCGCTCGATCTGCGCCATCACGCGCACCCGGCGCAGGGTGACGGCATCGAAGCGCCAGGTGCCCGGCGCGCCGCTCACTTCGCTGAGCAGGCCGGCCTGGACCCGCTCCTCGACCCAGCCGGGTGCCAGCGCGAAGCACCGGCACAGCTCTTCGAGCGAGAGCCCGGTTTCGTCGAACACCGCCTCGACCTGGATGTCGAAGTTCTTCATCACACGCCCCCTCCGGCTGCGGCAGGCGACGCGACCTTGCGCGCGTCGAAGTCAGGCAGTTCACGCGCCATCTGTTCGTACAGGCTGCGCGCACGCGGATCGAAGGCGCTCGGCAGCACGACCTTCAGCTCGAGGTCGAGGTTGCCCGGGTTCGCTCCGGGCAGGCCCTTGCCGCGCACCGTCAGGCGCTGGCCGCCCTGGGCGCCGGACGGAACCCGCACTTTGAGGCTGGAGCCATCGGGCAGGTCCACCGGCACGACCGCACCGAGCGCCGCCTCCCAGGGCGCCACCTGCAGCTCGGCGACGAGGTCGGCACCCTCGATGCGAAAGCGCGGATGCGGCGCAATGTGCACTTCCAGGAACAGGTCGCCGGCCCCCGCGGGCCCGGCCCCGCCCTGGCCGGCGAGGCGGATCATCTGGCCCGGCCGCACGCCGGGCGGGATGCGCACGTCGAGCGTGCGGGTCTGCAGCGCGACATGGCCCTTGGCGTCGATGCTCGGGTGGCGCAGCGAGATCTGGCGCGTCGCACCGCGCCAGGCGTCCTCGAGGTCGAGCACGATCTTGGCGTGGTGGTCTTCGCCGCGGGCCTGCGAATCGGCCGTGCGGTGCGCGCGGGCACCGCCGCGCCCCATGCGGCCGAACAGCTCGGCGAAGAAGTCGCTGTACTCGCCCGCATCCGCGCCGTCGCCCCGGCCGCCGAACTCGAATCCGGCATCCCAGTCGGGCGGCGGCGTGAACGATTCGCCCTGGCGCCTGCCGCTGCCCACGGCGTCGTAGGCGGCGCGGCGTTCGGGGTCGGAGAGTACGGCGTTGGCCTCGTTGACCTCGCTCATGCGCGCCGATGCATCCGCCTCCTTGCTCACGTCCGGGTGGTACTTGCGGGCGAGGCGGCGGTAGGCGGTCTTGATCTGCTCGGCACTCGCGTCGCGCGCGACGCCGAGCACCTGGTAATAGTCCTTGAACTCCACGGTATTGGGGTCTCCCTGGGTTCGACAGATGACGGCCGATGCGGCGGGTTTCAAGTCCTATTTGAGGCCCTTGAAAGCCGCCACCGCCACCCCGAGTTTGAAGCCATCGTATCGCGGCGCCCAGCCTCGATGCAGCAACCGGACCTTTGGAGGACCCCATGTTCCGCAGCCTTTCTTCCCGCGACCTCTTCGCCGAGTTCGACCGCCTGCAGCGCGAGTTCGGCAACGTCTTCGACCCCTCGCCCGCCATTCGCGGCGTCGGCCGCGGCGGCTACCCCGCCCTCAACGTCGGCAGCACGCCCGGCTCCGTCGAGATCCAGGCCTTCGTGCCCGGCGTCGACCCCGCCTCGATCGACGTCCAGCTCGAACGCGGCGTGCTCACGATCTCGGGCGAACGCGCCAACACCCTGCCCGAAAGCGGCGAAAAGACCTCGCTGCACCTGAACGAGCGCTTTGCCGGGCGCTTTCGCCGTGTCGTGAGCCTGCCCGACGACATCGACGCCGGCGCCGTGAAGGCCGAATGCCGCGACGGCGTGTTGCGCGTCAGCATCGCGCGCCGCGAAGCCGCCCAGCCGCGCCGCATCGCCATCCAGTAAGAGGAGCCCACCATGAGTGCCGTGACCCAGACCACCCCCCAAGCCACCCCCGTGCGCCGCGAGCCGGCGCTGATCCCGCCCGTGGACGTCGTCGAAGACGCCAACGGCATCACGCTCTACGCCGACCTGCCGGGCGTGCCGCGCGAGCAGCTCTCGGTCCAGGTCGAGGGCGACCAGTTGCTGGTCGAAGGCGAGATCGCCGCGCCGCAGATCGCGGGCCTGCAGGCCGGGCATGCCGAGGTCCAGCTCGGGCGCTACCGCCGCGCCTTCACGCTGAGCAAGGAACTCGACGCCAGCCGCGTGAACGCCGAGCTGGCGCAAGGGGTGCTGCGCCTGCGCATCCCCAAGGCCGAGCACGCGCAGCCGCGCAAGATCGCGATCCAGGTGAGCTGAAAAGGGAGCGCGCCGGCCTAGTTCCGGCGCCGCTCGGCGCGCGCCAGCAGACAGCAGGCGCGCGCCTCGATCGCCAGGCGCTCGCCCACCGGGCCCATCTTCTCGGCGGTCTTGGCCTTGACGTTGACGCGCTCGGCGTCGATGCCGAGCAGGGCCGCGATGCGCTCGACCATCGCCGGAATGTGGGGCGCGAGCTTCGGCGCCTGGGCGATGATGGTCGCGTCGACGTTGACGATGTCCCAGCCCGCGGCGCTCACCCGGCGCACGCATTCGACGAGCAAGGCGGCCGAATCGGCGCCCTTGAATGCGGGGTCGGTATCGGGGAAATGGCGGCCGATGTCGCCCAGCGCGGCGGCGCCGAAGAGCGCGTCGGTGAGGGCGTGCAGGAGCGCGTCCGCATCCGAATGGCCGAGCAGGCCGTGGCTGTGCGGCACCTCGATGCCGCCCAGCATCAAGGGCCGGCCCTCGGCCAGGGCGTGGATGTCCCAGCCTTCGCCGATGCGCATTGCGTGCGGGTTCATCGCGTCTCCAACAACCGTTCGGCCAGCGCGAAATCGGCCGGCCAGGTGAGCTTGAAATTCTCGGCCTCGCCGCCGACGAGGCGCGGCGCCAGGCCCAGCGCCTCGACCGCGCTGGCTTCGTCGGTGACCTCGCTGCCGGCCGCTTCGAGCGCACGCTGCAGCAGGCCGACGCGGAACATCTGCGGCGTCTGCGCCGCCCAGAGCCCCGTGCGCGGCAGCGTCGACGCAGCGCGGCCCCGCTGCTCGCGCTTCAAGGTGTCGGCCACCGGCAGCGCGAGCAGGCCGCCGACCTCATCGCCCGCGCAAGCGTCGATCAGGCGCTCGACCCAGGACGGGCGCACGAGGCAGCGCGCGGCGTCGTGCACAAGCACCCAGTCTTGCTCGCGCGCGCCGCGTTCGCGCAAGGCCGCGAGGCCGTTGGCGACGGTGGCCGCGCGCGTGGCGCCGCCGCAGCGCGCGATCCAGGCCGCCGGATGCTCGGCATGGGTTTCGAATTCGGCGTCGTCGGGCGCCAGCACCACGAGCGTGGCCGCGAGGCGCGGCACCGCGGCCAGCGCCGCGAGCGTGTGCGCCACCACGCTGCGCCCTGCCAGCCGCGCATACTGCTTCGGCGCCGCCGTGCCGGCGCGGCTGCCGACGCCGGCGCAGGGGACGAGGGCATGACAACGCGCGTCTTCTGGCATCGCCGGATTCTAGAATCCGCCCTCCCATGCGACTTCCCACCATTGCCGCCGGCAAGCGCTTCACGCTCGCGCGGCCCCCCGGCTCGGCCGATGCCCTGCTGCTCGCGCGCCTGGCGCGCGAACGTGGCGCCGAAAAGCGCCTGCTCGCCATCGTCACCGCCGACCCCGGCGACGCCCAGCGCCTGGCGGACGAACTGCCGTTCTTCGAGCCCGGGCTGCAGACCGCCGTCTTCCCCGACTGGGAGACCCTGCCCTACGACAGCTTCTCGCCGCACCAGGACCTGATCTCCGAGCGCCTGGCCACGCTCTGGCGCGTGCTGCAAGGCGAAGTGCAGGTCGTGCTGCTGCCGGCGACGACGGCGCTTGCCAGGCTGGCGCCGCCTTCGTTCATGGCGGGCTACACCTTCCACTTCAAGCAGAAGTCCAAGCTCGACGAAGCACGCCTGAAAAGCCAGTTGACGCTCGCCGGCTACCAGCATGTGAGCCAGGTCGTCTCGCCCGGCGAATACGCGGTGCGCGGCGGCTTGATCGACCTGTTCCCGATGGGCTCGCCGGTGCCTTACCGGGTCGACCTCTTCGGCGACGAGGTGGATTCGATCCGCACCTTCGACCCCGATTCGCAGCGCAGCCTCTACCCGGTGCCCGAGGTGCGGCTGCTGCCGGGACGCGAGTTCCCGATGGACGAGGCCTCGCGCAAGGCGTTCCGCGCGCGCTGGCGCGAAAAGCTCGAAGGCGACCCGACCAAGTCGCGCGTCTACAAGGACATCGACGCCGGCATCGCCAGCGGCGGCATCGAGTTCTACCTGCCGCTGTTCTTCGAGCAGACCGCGACCGTCTTCGACTACTTCGGCGCGGGCGCGATGGTGGCGCTGCACGGCGAGGTCGACGCCGCGCTCGAGCGCTTCTGGGCCGACACGCGCGAGCGCCACCGCTTCCTGCAGCACGACCGCGAGCGCCCTTTGCTCGCGCCCGAAGAGCTTTATCTGCGACCCGAGGACTTCTTCGGCCTGACCCATCCGCACTCGACGCTCGCGATCCGCGGCAGCGAGGCCCTGGACTGGGCGCGCCCGCTGCCCGACGTCGCGGTCGACCGCGGCGCGACCGAGCCGCTGGCCGCGCTCGAAAAGCACCTCGATACGACGGCGCAGCGCGTGCTCCTCGTCGCCGAGAGCGAAGGCCGGCGCGAAAGCCTGCTCGAGCTGCTGCGCGACCACCACATCGACGTGCCCAGCGTCGCCACGCTGGCCGAATTCCAGGCCGGCGACGAGCGCGTCGCGATCACCGCGGCGCCGCTGGCCGAAGGCTTTCTGTGGCACGAGCCCGATGCCGGCGTCTCGATCGAGTTCGTCACCGAGACCGAGCTCTTCGCCTCGACCCCGCAGGCGCGGCGGCGCAAGAAGCAGGAGCAGGTCAGCAACGTCGATGCGCTGATCAAGGACCTCTCGGAGCTCAAGGTCGGCGACCCGGTGGTGCACCTGAACCACGGCATCGGGCGCTACCAGGGCCTGGTCAACATCGACCTCGCGAACGGTGACGATGGGGGCGCGAGCGAGTTCCTGCACCTCGAATACGCCGACAAGGCGACGCTGTACGTTCCGGTGGCGCAGCTGCACCTGATCAGCCGCTACACCGGCGTCAGCGCCGAGGAGGCGCCGCTGCACCGCCTGGGCTCCGGGCAGTGGGAAAAGGCGCGGCGCAAGGCCGCCGAGCAGGTGCGCGACACCGCGGCCGAGCTGCTCAACCTCTACGCCCGGCGCGCCGCGCGCGAAGGCTTCGCCCACCGCCTCAGCCCGCACGACTACGAGGCCTTCGCCGCCAGCTTCGGCTTCGAGGAGACCGCCGACCAGCGCGCCGCGATCCACGCCGTGATCCAGGACATGGTGAGCCCGCGGCCGATGGACCGCCTGATCTGCGGCGACGTCGGCTTCGGCAAGACCGAGGTCGCCTTGCGCGCCGCCTTCGTCGCCGTGCACGGCGGCAAGCAGGTGGCGATCCTGGCGCCGACGACGCTGCTGGCCGAGCAGCATTACCAGACCCTGGTCGACCGCTTCGGC
>JAGWTS010000201.1 GCA_028868875.1 Burkholderiales bacterium
GGCAGCCCCTACGGCGCGACGACGATCGCGGCCGGCGACGGTTCGCGCCAGCCCTCGGCCAACGAGCTCGAAGGCGCCCGCTTCCAGGGCAAGCACGTCGCCGAGATCGCGGCCAAGCTCGCGCGCTGACCTCCCGGCGCCTCGAGACGGCATCAGGGTTTTTCTGGAGCGCCGCGAACGGCTGCGCGCGTTCGCGGCGGGCGGACAATGCCGCCTTGGCAGTCACCGCAGCCGTCTTGCGCGCCGTACCATGACCCCGCCCCGGGCGTCCCCGCACCAGAGCTTCACCACCGCCGACGTCCCGCCCGACCACGAGTTCGGCTACTGGCGCGACGTCATCGCGAGCGCCTATTTCAACCTCCAGCTCTCGTTCGAAGGCGCCGACCGCTTCGCCGGCCGCCTCGATCGCTGGGACATGGGGGGGGTGCAGCTCTCGCGCCTCGAATCGAACCGCCTGGCCTATCGCCGGCTGCGCCAGCATTGCCAGGCCCAGGAGCGGCAGGTGCTGGTCACGGTGCCGTTTCGCAGCGAGGTCGAGTTCTCGCAGCTCGGCCGGCGCACGCGCTGCGCGCCCGGCAGCTACCTGCTCGAGTTGAGCGAGGAGCCCTACGAGTTCGGCCACGGCGGCGACAACGCGATGTGGGTGCTGAAGGTGCCGGTGGCGGCGCTGAAGGCGCGCATCGGCGAGCCCAGCCGCTTCTGCGCGCGCCCCTACGACAGCAGCCAGGGCGTCGGCCGCCTGTTCTCCGACTACCTGCAGCTGGCGACACGCCATTGCGAGCAGGCGCACGACGCGTCGGTCATGTCCTTGATGGGCAGCCAGCTCGTCGAACTGCTCGCGGTCAGCCTGCAAGGCCATCCCGACGCGCTGCAATCGAGCCATTCGGCCGTGCGCGATGCCCATCTGGCGCGCATCGAGGCCTACGTGCACCAGCACCTGGACGACCCGGAGCTGGCGCCGCAGCAGATCGCCGATGCCTGCGGCATCTCGCTGCGCTACCTGCACCTGCTGTTCAAGGACACGGACGAATCGTTGTCGCAGTGGATCCGCGACCAGCGCCTGCAACTCGCCCACGAGCGGCTGGCCGCCGCCGCGCCGCGCACCTCGATCGCCCAGATCGCCTACGGCCTGGGCTTCGGCGACCAGGCCCAGTTCAGCCATGCATTCAGGCGGCGCTACGGCTATCCGCCGAGCGAGTTGCTGCGCGCCAGGCGGCCGGAGGAGCCCGCACTCAGTCCGCCTGCGCGCGCCGCCACGCGGCGGGGGGCTGGCCCATCAGGCGCTTGAAGGCACGCGCAAAGGCCGCCTCGGATTCGTAGCCGACTTCGAGCGCCACCGCAGCCACCTTGGCCTGCCGTTGCCGCAGCAGACCGGCGCCGAGCTGCATGCGCCAGTTCGTGAGGTACTGCATCGGCGACTGGCCGGCGAGTTCGACGAAGCGCTCGTGCAGTGCCGAGCGCGAGAGGCCGACCGCGTGGCCGAGTTCCTCGACGCTCCAGGCATGCGCCGGGCGTTCGTGCAGCAGCGCGATGGCGCGGCCGACGTGGCGGTCGCGCAGCGCCGCGAACCAGCCCGCGGCGTCGGCGGGCAGGGTGTCGAGGTAGCGGCGCGCGGCATCGACGAAGACGAACTCGCTCGCCCGCTCGAGCACCGCGGCGCTGCCGGCGCGGCGCTCGCGCGACTCGGCCACGGCCTGGTCGAGCAACTGCACGGTCCAGGGCCCGAGCTCGCCGCCGCGCAGGTGCAGCTGATGCGGCAGGGCGCCGATGAGCGGGTTGAACGGCAGCATGTCGCAGGCCACGAAGCTGCAGACGACGACCGAGGAGGCCTCGTCGGCCGGCCCTGGCGCCCCCGGCCGCAGCACGCCGCGGTGGAACGCAACGTCGATCGGCTTGGGGTCGTTGCGCGTGGTGTAGCGCCAGTCGCTGTGGTCCTCGGTGGCGTGCAGGCCGGGGGCGCTGGAGATCACGTGCGGGTCGCCGCGCGGGAACATCACGATGTCGCCGGCCGCGAGCCGCACCGGCGGCTGCCCGTTGCAGGCCGCCCAGCCCTCTCCCTTTGCGAGCAGGTGATAGGCCAGCACATGGTCGGCCCCCGGCATCAGGGCGCGGGCCAGGTCCTGCGAGGCCGGCGTCTCCGCCGCCCAGTCGCCGCCGAAGCTGACGTAGTAGAAGACCGCGCCGCGCAGGCGCACGCTGCGCAGCACGTCGGACAAGGGGTCGTGGCTCATCGGGTAGCGGTCGCTGCGGCGCCGCTGTTTCGCGGACGCGCGGACAAGTTTCGTGGACATCCGGTGCAGCGTCAACGGACGCGCGTTTCGACAATGGCTTCGCCGACGGCACGCCGCGCAGGCACCCCGGAATCCCCTTCAGGAAAGGCCCAGACCATGAGCAGCGTCATCGAGACTCCCGCCTTCCATTACGGCGCGATCAAGCAGCGCCAGCAGGCCGTCTGGGCCAGCGGCGACTACGCCACGCTCGGCACGACGCTGCAGATCGTCGGCGAGACCCTGGCCGAGGCCGCCGACGTGCGCGCCGGCGAGGCCGTGCTCGACGTCGCCGCCGGCAACGGCAACGCCACGCTCGCCGCGGCGCGCCGCAACGCGGCGGTCACCTCGACCGACTACGTGCAAAGCCTGCTCGACAAGGGCCGGGCGCGCGCCGAAGCCGAAGCCTTGCCGGTGCAGTTCCAGCTGGCCGACGCCGAGGCCCTGCCTTTCGGCGATGCCTGCTTCGACGTCGTGATGTCCACCTTCGGCGTCATGTTCACGCCCGACCACCGCAGCGCCGCGGCCGAGATGCTGCGCGTGCTGCGCCCCGGCGGCCGCATCGCGATGGCGAACTGGACGCCGGGCGGCTTCATCGGCCGTGTCTTCAAGGCGATCGGCGCGCGATCGAGCCCGCCGGCGGGCGTGCAGTCGCCCCTGCTCTGGGGCACCGAGCCGCATGTCGTCGAGTTGCTGGGTGCCCAGGCGGCGAAGATCCGCTGCGAGCGTCGCAGCTTCAACTTCCGCTACCGCTCGGCGGCGCATTGGCTGCAGGTCTTCCGCGACTGGTACGGGCCGATGAAGCAGGCGTTCGCTGCGCTCGACGCCGCGGGCGCGGCTTCGCTCGAGCGTGAGATCACCGAACTGCTCGACGAACTCAACGTCGCCGGCCCGGATTCGCTGGTCGTTCCGGCCGAGTACCTCGAGATCGTCGTCACCAAGTCCTGAGGCTGCGCCCCGGAGGCCGCGTCGGGCGACGCATCCGGCACGCTTTCAGGCACAGGAGGTGCCGGCCGTTGGCGCCTCTTCCATTGACCAGGAGTCGCGATGACACACGAACCTCGAACCGCCACGGCGGCCAAGGACCGAACCGGGCCCCGCGCCGTGCTTGTTGCGCCACAGCCGACGACCGCCTGCCAACCCGCGCCGGGCGAGGACCTGTCCCCGGCGGCCCGGGCAGGACTCGTCGAATACGAATCGTGGTTGCGCCAGCTTCGCCAACCCGCTCACTCCAGGAGATAGCTCCATGACCGCCTCCCTGTACGAACGCCTCGGCTCGGCCGAGGCCATTGCCAGGATCGTCGACGACTTCGTCGACCGCCATGCCGCCAACCCGCTGCTGGCACCGCGCTTTCAAGGCAGGGACCTCGCCAAGGCGAAGAGGCACGGCACCCAGTTCATGTGCATGGGCGCGGGCGGCCCCGAGCGCTACGAAGGCCGCGACATGCGCACGACCCATGCCGGCATGAACATCAGCGAGCAGGAATTCATCGCCGCACTCGACGACATCGTGGCCGCCATGCAGGCGCACAAGGTGGGCGCCGCCGAGGTCAACGAGGTCGTCGGCATCCTGTATTCGCTCAAGGGGGAGGTGCTGCGCCTGTAGCGGCCGGCTCCTGCCTTCGCAGGCGGTCGCGCCGGCCGAACGCGCTGCGCCTTGCCGGGCTCAGGGTGGATCCAGGACCAGGCCTTCGACGCCGAAGCCGGGGGCATCGACGACGCCGCGCAAGCCGATCAGCACGAGGCCGCCCGGGCCGCTGAACTCGGCGCGCGTGACGCGACACTGCGGCCCCGCGACCTGCAGCAGCCAGCCCTGTCCGGCGCGATCGCGGGCGAAGCCCTTGGCGCGCAGCACGCCGCTCGAGGCAGCCGCCAAGGCCGCGCCCAGGCGCTCCGGATCGCCATGCGCGGCCGGGCGGGCGCTGCGGCAGGCGAATACGGCGGCGGCGCGGGCGTCGGCGCCGAGGGCGCGCGCGGCGAAGGTCGAAAGCGCATCGCGTCCCGGCGCCGCGCGCCAGCCGAAGAGGAGTTCGGGCGCCAGCTGCTCCGCGGCGCAGACCAGAACGCGGGCGCGCGGCGCGACCGTGGCGAGCCAGCCGGGCAGTTCGCGCTGCGCCGCGTCGCCGGCGAGGTCGGGCTTGTTGGCGAGCACCCAGTCGGCCTCGGCGAGTTGCTGCCGCACGGTGTCGCCGACATAGGGATCGGCGGCCTGGCGCCGGATCTCGGCGGCGTCGGCCAGCACCAGGATGCCGGCGACCTCGACGCCGGGGGCCAGCCGCACCGTGCGCGCCACCGAGCCCGGCAACGCGACGCCGCTCAATTCGATGAGCAGCGCGTCGGGCCGGGGATCGCCTGCGGCCAGGCCGTTGAGCGTGCCGACGAGGTCGTCGCCGAAGCTGCAGCACAGGCAGCCGCCGGCCAGGCTGATGACGGTCTCGGCGCGCGACTCGATGAGCGCGGCATCGATCTCGACCTTGCCGAAGTCGTTCACGAGCACCGCGATGCGGCGCCCGCCGGCATGGCGCAGCAGGTGGTTGACGAGCGTCGTCTTGCCCGCGCCGAGGTAGCCGCCGACGAGCGTTGCCGGCAGGGCCTCAGCCGGCGGGGAAGACACGACCATCCTGCACGGTGCCCCAGACGCGCACGTCCTTCAGCGCCGCCGGATCGACCGCGCCCGGGTCGTCCTCGAGGACGCAGAAGTCGGCGCGCTTGCCGCATTCGAGGGAGCCGATCTCGCCGTCGAGCTTCAGGCTCGCGGCGGCGCCGATCGTGATCGCGCGCAAGGCCTCGGCCACCGTGATGCGCTCGGCCGTGCCGAGCACGCGGCCCGAGGCCGTGAGGCGGTTCACCGCGCACCAGGCCGTGAACAGCGGGCCGATCGGCGTGATCGGGGCGTCGGAGTGGATGGCCATGGGCAACCCGGTGTCGAGCGCGCTGCGGCAGGCGTTCATGCGCTCGGCGCGCTCGGGGCCGACCGTGAGCGCGTAGTGCTGGTCGCCCCAGTAGAAGTGGTGGTTGGCGAAGAGGTTCACGCCCATGCCGAGCGCCTCCATGCGCCGGAACTGGGCGGTGTCGGCGAGCTGGCAATGCTGGAGCGTGAAGCGGTGGTCGCGCGCCGGGCTCGCGGCCAGGGCCGACTCCATGCAGTCGAGCGCGAGCTCGGTCGCCTCGTCGCCGTTGGTGTGGGTGTGAACGAGCACGCCGCGCGCCAGCGCCAGGGTGTAGAGCTCGCGCATCGTCTCGGGCGGCGTGTACCACAGGCCTTGGGGCGCCCCGTTGTAGTACCCGGGCCAGCGCAGGCGCGCCGAGAAGCCCTGGATCGAGCCGTCGGCGACGATCTTGATGCGCCCGAGGCGGATGCGCTCGCTGCTGCGCGCGCGCAGCGCGAGGGCGCGCTCGACGGCGTCGGCCGGCTTCATGCCGATGAGGCGCAGGAAGGGGACGATGCGCAGCGGGTAGTCGGCCTGGCCGGCCACGCGCAGCAGGGTGTCGACCTCGGCGTCGCCGAGCGTGGCCGCGAGGTCGGTTGCCGTGGTCACGCCGGCGCGCACGCACAGGCGCGCGAAGTCGCGAATGCCGGCCTCGTCGCCCGAGAGGAAGCTGCGGTCCAGGCCGACAGGGCCGAGTGCCGGCATCATCGCTTCCGGGCCCTTGAGTTCACCCTCGGGCAGGCCGTCGGCGCCGAGCGGGATGCCCGGGTGGTCGATGCCGGCGCGCAGGAAGCCGGCCTGATCGAGCAGCGTCGAGTTGGCGTTAAGGATGTGGCCGCTGGCGTGCATCACGCCCACCGGCCGCGTCGCGCTCACGCGGTCGAGGTCGGCGCGGGTGCAGCGCCGTGCACCGAAGTAGATGGGGTCGAAGCCCCAGCCCACGACCGGCGCGCCGCCGGCGCCGGCCGCGGCCGCGAGCGCGTCCACCACCGCGTCGAGCGACTTCAGCCCCGGCCAGAGCCGGCCGGCGGGATCGCGTGCGTCGAACCAGCCGCAGTAGACGTAGCGCCAGAGCGAGCCCGCCATGAGGTGGCAGTGGCCTTCGACGAGCCCGGGCATCAACACCTGGTTCGCGAAGCGCTCGTCGAGTTCGTAAGGCCCCCAGCCGGCGAGTTCGTCCAGGGCACCGACGCCCAGGATGCGGCCTTCGCGCACCGCGACATGGCTGGCCTCGGGCCGTGCCGGGTTCATCGTCAGGATCTTGCGGGCCTTGTAGATCGTCGTCATCGCGGGTGCACCTGGGAAGGGGGCTCCCAGCTTAGCCGCGTCGCTGCGCCGACGCATGCGCTTGCGCCCGCTTCAATGGGGCCACTTCGGGGTGAACGTTGGTGCCAGCGCGGCCTGCGCTGGCACATCGCCGGCCGCGACCGCTTCGAGTGGCTCCCGGGGCCCGGGCTTGAGCATCCGGTGGCGGCGGTGCCGCATTCGAGCGCCGCGGCTGACCCGCAGCCTTGTCGCGCGAGCTGACTCAGACCGGCGGGCCTTCGGCGCCCTCGGTGAGGTCTTCGATCAAGCCGCGTGCGATGCGAATCTCGAGCGCGGTCAGGTCGCGCCAGCCCGCATGCTTGGGCAGCACCATGGCGACGGTGCCGGGCGCGTAGTCGATCGCATCGATTTCGAGGCCGGGGAGATGGGGCGGGCGGGTGAGATGCACTTCGTTGCCGAAGTTCCTCGCCACACCTTGCATTCCGGCCCAGTACAACCGGACGGGGTATAGAGACTGGCCCACGCGTCACCTCTTCTTGCCGGCGCCACCTGCGTCGGGATAGACCCGATGGTCACCGCAAAAGTTCGTGCCTTCAGCCCCCGAGATGGGGGTGTTCGGGGCCGGTGCAAGCGCGGGCTTGCGCGACGAGAACGAGCCGGCTGCGGGCGCTCAGTCCGCGGCCGCCTGCAGGCTCGCCTTCACCACCTCGACGAAAGCCGGATCGGCGTCGCCCAGGCGCGTCGTGCGGCTGGCGACGCGGCCGTCCCTGTCGAGCAGGATGAGCGCGGTCGTGTGGTTGAAGTCGCCGTCGGGCAGGCGTCGGTACTGGATGCCGAGCACCGCGGCGAGCTTGCGCACGTCGCCGGCGCTGGCGCGGGCCAGGGTCCACTGGCTGCGGTCGAGGTGGCGGCTGCGGGCGGTGCGGGCGAGCACGGCCACGCTGTCGCGCTCGGGGTCGAAGCTCACGAGCAGCACCGGCAGGCGCTCGCGCTCGGCGGGGTCCAGCTTCGCCTCGGTCGCGCGCGCCGCGTCGATCAGCATCGGGCACACGAACTGGCACGAGGTGTAGAACATGCTGACGAGCAGCGGCCGCCCGCGCTTGTCGGCCAGGTGCAGGCTGCGCCCGTCCTGGTCCTGCAGCGTGATCGCGAGCTGGTAGATCGAATCGGTCGGCAGGGCCGGCGCGGGAGCGTCGGCGGCGTTGGCCGCATGGGCCGACAAGGCGAGCGCGAGCGCAGCGGCGATGCGGCGCATGAACAGGGCAAGGGTCATGATTTCTCCTTTGCGGGCCGGGCACAGCGGAAGCCCAGGCTCGCGGTCGAGTTCGATGCATCGAGCGACGAAAGCAGGGCAATGCGCATCAACACGGCGTAGTTCTGCTTGTCTTCGAGGCTGATCGCGCCGGCGCCGCAGAACTTCAGGCGGTCGGCGTCGTCGGCCGAGCGGCTGTCAGGGTTCACGAGCAAGGCGTTGAAGTCGTCGACCCATTCCCAGACCAGGCCGTGCAGGTCGCGCACGCCGTAGACGTTGGCGGCGCCGCCCACGGCCGGCAACAGGCTGTCCGCGGGGCGCGCATACCAGCCCAGGATCTTCGCCAGCCAGACCGGATCCTGGCGCGCGTCGCGCCGGGTGGCGTCGGCGGCGGCCGTGTATTCCCATTCAGTCCAGGTCGGCAGGCGCGCGCCTTCGCTTTCGCAGTAGGCCTGGGCGACGAACCAGCTCACGTTCGTCGCCGGCCGCGACGCGGCACCTGCCGGCGCATCGAGCGGGCTCGGCCAGTCGCGCAGGTAGTCGGCGTCGGCGAACACCTGGGCCACCTGGCCGCGCTGCCACTCGGGGTGGCTGCGAACGAAGCCCTCGAGTTCGCCTTGGGTGACCGGCAGCACGCGCATCTCGAAAGGCGCCACCTCGACCGGCCCGCCCTTGGCGCCGCCGCCGAGCACGCTTTGCAGCGTGCCGCCCGGCACGGCGACGTAGGCCGCCGGCGCTGGGGCCGCCGGCTCGGCCGGCGCCGCGCTGCCGGCGGCCGGCAGCAATGCGAGCGTCAGGGCGAGCGCGGCGGCCCAGGGCACCGGCTGCGCCGAACCCGGACCCCTGCGCCAACATGGCACGGCCATCTTCAATGCTCGGCGGCGACGGCCTTGGGCGGACCTGCGGCCCGCACCTTGGCCACTTCCGCGGCCGTGATGCGCCCGCCCGGATTGCCCCAGCTGTTGAGCACGTAGGTCAGGATGTTGGCGACGCCGTCGTCGTTGAGCTGGTTCATCGGCGGCATGACCGAGTTGTACTCGCTGCCGTTGACGGTGACCTTGCCGGTGAGGCCGTGGAGCAGGATGCCGATGGCGCGGTGCGGGTCGGTGGCGAGGAAGTCGGACTTCGCCAGCGGCGGGAACACGCCCGCGAGTCCGCTGCCCGAAGGCTGGTGGCAGACCGAGCAGGTGCCGGTGAACAAGTCCTTGCCCGCCTGCACCTGGTCCTGCACCGTCAGCTTGCCCTTGGCGGCGGCAGCGGTGGCGGCGGTCACCGCATTCAGGTTCGGCAGCGAACGGTCGCCGAGGTAGACCGAATCGACTTCCTTGCCCGAATACACCAGCTTGTCCTCGGCCCCGCCCACCTTGAGGATGGCAAGCGCTCCCTTGTTGAAGGCGCGGAAGATCGAATGGTCGACGAGCACGTAGCTGCCCGGCACCTTGGTGCTGAACTCGACGACGGCCGCCCCGCCCGAGGGGATGAGCGTCGTCTGCACGTTCTTCTGGACGTTGGAGCCGCCCTCGTAGCGCACGCTGTCGAAGATGGCGCCGATGACGTGGAAGCTCGAGACGAGGTTGGGCCCGCCGTTGCCGACGAACAGGCGGACCGTCTGGCCGACATCGGCGGCGAGCGCCTTGTCGCCGGTGAGAGCGCCTTCGGAGCCATTGAAGAGCACGTAGGTGGGGCGCTCGTCGATCGCCTTCTCCATGTCGAAGGCCTGCAGGCCCTTCTCGCGGTAGCGCCCGCCGGTGTAGAAGTCGCCCTGCATCACGTAGTACTCGTGGTCGACCTTGGGCAGGCCTTCGGGCGGCTCGACCAGCATCAGCCCGTACATGCCGTTGGCCACGTGCATGCCCACCGGCGCCGTCGCACAGTGGTAGACGTAGATGCCTTCGTTGAGCGCCTTGAAGCTGAACTGCGACTCGTGGCCCGGCGCCGTGAAGCTCGACGCCGCGCCGCCGCCGGGGCCGGTGACGCCGTGCAGGTCGATGTTGTGCGGCATCTTGTTGGCCGGGTTGTTCTTCAGGTGGAACTCCACCGTGTCGCCCTGGCGCACGCGGATGAAGCTGCCGGGCACGGTGCCGCCGAAGGTCCAGAAGGTGTAGGTCACGCCTTCGGAGATCGGCATCTGCTTCTCGATGACTTCGAGCTCGACGATGACCTTGGCCGGATAGCGGCGCGTGATCGGCGGCGGCACATGGGGCGGGCTCGTGAGCACGGCATGGATAGGCTCGCCGATCGGCGGACCGAAATCGCCGGGCCATTGCGGCGCGGCCGAAGCGGCGGCGCAAAGTCCGAACGCCAGGCCCGCAATTCGGAGCATGCGGGCGGCAATGAAGAGTGGTTTCGACATCGAAGGAGTTCCTTTTTCGATAGAGTTTGACTTCGCCTCGTCGTTAAACCTGCACGACGTCTGCATCTATCGTAGAGACCGCCTCCGATTCGGGATTGACTCAAATCAAGCGGCTATTGCAGGTCAGCGCGATTCGCGCGTCATGCGCGCATAAAGAAGTGCCAGGCGCTGCGGCAATTCCGAAGGCCGATTGACGATGGTGTAGCCGTGGCGGCCGAAGAGGTGGGGCAGGTACTCGCCCGCGTCGCGGTCGATGGTGACGCAGAAGGTGTGCTGGCCGCTGCGGCGCGCCGCCGCCAGGGCGTGGCGCGTGTCCTCGATGCCGTAGCGGCCCTCGTAGTAGTCGTTGTCGTTGGGCTTGCCGTCGCTCAGCAGCAGCAGGATCTGCTGGCGGCTGGGCTGGCGCGCCAGCAGCGCG
>JAGWTS010000202.1 GCA_028868875.1 Burkholderiales bacterium
GTCGAACTTGGCTTTCTTGTACACGATCAAGAGCCAAATGGTCTCGCTCTTGGCAAGGAAATAGATCACGCGCGCCCCACCGCGCTTGCCTTGTCCTTCTGAAGACCAGCGCACCTTTCGACAACCGCCACTTCCGCGAATCAAGTCGCCTGCCTCCGGATTCGCTGCAATCCAGTTTATGAAGGCCTCCCGCTCGGGCTGCGACCAGACTTCAGCCGCGTAGCGGACAAAGATGGACGTTTCGGCCACCGTGCGCATGCCCGAAGTATACGGCAATGCCGTATTTCCGCAAGAGGAGCAAGCAGCGGGCTTCTCTAGTGAGCCGATCCGGCCAAGGGCAAAAATCGCGGGCAGGCACGGAATGCGCCGAAGTTCGATTTGCACACCCAACTGATCGAGGTGTGCGCCGTCGATCTCACCCGCGTCGACGGCATCGACATGCCCACCACGCTGGCCGTGGTCTCCGAGATCGGCACGGAATTGACGCGCTTCCCGACGGTCAAGCACTTCACGTCCTGGCTCGGCCTGTGCCCCGGAACCAAGATCACCCGGGGCAAGGTGATGAGCGGCAAGGCCAGGCGCGTCGTCAACCGCTCCGCGCAGGCACTGCGGCTGGCGGCGGCCGCGTTTCGCAGCAGCAAGTCCGCCGTTGGTGCGAACTTCTGGACGTTGGGCTCACGCACGGACAAACCCAAGGCCGTCGCAGCCGCCGCCCACAGGCTCGCGCGCCTGATCTACACGATGCTGACCAAGGGCGGGGAGTACACCGATCGGGGCCAGGACTACTACGAGCAGCGGTACCGCGGGCGAGTGCTGCGGGCCTTGCACCAGCGTGCTGTCAAGCTTGGAATGCGAATGGTCCCTTTGGAGCAAGCCGCCTGAAATACTCATTGCCAATCAGTCACTTGGAAGGAGTCTCTTGAGAGCATCCCATGCCCTGTCGTGGTGCGGCGTTCGAGAAGAAGCGATAACTTGCGGTAATGACAGCCGGCGCCGTTATCTATGCTTCTCAGGAGGCTTCATCGAGCGGCATCTCCGGACCACGCCTCAACCGGCCGGACCCGAAGCCGAAGCGACGAGGAACAGTCTCAACTTCCAGGCACTTCGCCCATAGCGCCGTCTCTTGCTTTGCGGACAATTGACCAGTGTCTACCGCAAATTGAACGAAGCGCTTTACTAGGCCAGCAAGCATTGCGTAGGCAAATGAGACTACGTGAGGGAGAATATACATGGGCTCCTTTGGTCTGAAACCGTCGTAGATGGCCGTGTCATTGGGGCCCAGGAGGTAGCTCATGCTCAGCGCACGGAAGGTGCGATGGGTGTACTTGCTGAGGTCAGAGTACAAGGCTCGTAGACTCTCGGCCCTTTCTGGTCCTTGGTGCTTTTGAACGAACTCGCGGAACACGCGGTGACTGATGACTTCGTTCTCGTACCACTTGGCAAGGTTCCTCGTCGCAGCATTGCCGGCTAGGGCAAAGTAGTACGAAGCATCAAGGGTTTCGACGACGTCGCGGAATAGCCGAGATACGACACGAAAGTGCTTCTCCTCGAGCAGTTCGAGCGCGTCTGACAGTGCCGACAGTGCGTCGACTTGGAGCATCCAGACAGCACGCTGAGTAGATGTGTCGGAGCGGGAGAATCGGCTTTCTACGGTTGCGTAGCGTTCCTTCAGGTGCGCCACGACGGCGACTGCTTCACGCGCGAACTGCTCTTGACCCCCGTACTCATATGGTTCGCGGAAAGCCTCGGATGGATCTCGGGACCAGACGAAGCTGGGCATGTCGGTATGAAGGCCAACGTTAGTGGTGAGGGGACTACAGTGGCATAGCCCCGCGATGGGCAGAATGAACAATTGCGCATCGCGGGGCCATGCCGTTGTGGAGATGCTCAGCCAATTGGTTAAGCTGCATCCTGATGCTTGTGAAGTTCAAGTGCCCAGGTAATTCGACGCGCCTCAACGAGTGAAAGCCAAGCAGCAAAAGCAAACGGCACTGTGAGACCCAAAGCGCCAGCAGCACGAAGCCAACTAGATTGTGCGATCAGAGATGGGGCGCCAAACAGCAAGAGCCACCCCGCGCTTCCCGCGAAAGCAACGTAGAAGACAGCTGAAAGCGTCCGCACAACGTTGCGCAAAAATATGCTTGCCGCGGTGGACGCAAGCTCGATTCGAGTGCCGTCATCATTTGGCCTCAAATACTGCCGTACCTCAAGGTAGCGCCGAAGAAAACGTGAGGGCTCGCGCAGACGAATCAAGAAGCGAATGTCTTTGGCACTTAGCTTATCGTGGCCGAGAGCGGAAGCAATTGCAGCCTCCATTTGGAGTGGGGGTAAGTCTGCGCCGCCTTCGGTAAAGAACCTCTGCAGGCGGTCGTGACGTTCTCCAAAGTTGACAGTCTTTCCTAGCCATTTCGGCAGGAACTTGAAGACTGGTGCTACCACACCAACGGCTACCGCAAGTTGCTTAAGCACTTCGATCAGTGTTTCCATTTCGCTCCCAGAGAAAATCACTTTTGCAGCCCCGACCTGTTGTATTAGCCGATCCTGACGCCCGGTATCGGGGCCGCCGCCGGAGTATCACGTCCCGTGCAGTGATCGAAGAGGCTTGCTGCGACTGATTTATTCATCGACTCGGTACTGGACTGCGCGCAAATAACAGGATTGAAGTAGCGGATCCTTATGTTGATTTTGGCATCCAATCTTAGCTATGCCAAGCTGTTTCAATCGCACGCTTGTCGGGGCCATGGCGGCTCCGGCGAGACGACGCGCGGTCATATCTCTTCGATTTTCGAACGCCGCCGTGGACATCTCTAAAGGCGGCCCCATATTGCGCTGCACAAACCTGGCCGATCTACTTCGTTCCCGCCAGCAAGGCGCCTCCTGCGGTGCGCCAGCTCAACACGTTCGAGCACCTTAGCTGCGGCCTGTGCCCAGGACCCATATCACCGGTGGCAAGGCGACGACCGGCAAGACCGAGCGGCGCGTCGACAACCGCGCCGCCCAGGCTGATGGTCGGCGCCCGCAGCGTCCCGCCCCGCCAATTCCGCCTTCGGCGCGCTCAGCCCACCCGCGCGCACTCCCTCACGAACGAAAGCCTCTGCGAAGGCCGAAACCCCGTGTCGTGCAGAAACCCCGTCAACGCCAGGTTCGACGGCCCCACGACCGTCTCGACGCGGTCGATCTGCAGCGCCGTCAGGTTGGCGAACAGCTGCGACACCAGCGCATGGCCGATGCCCTGGTGCTCGCAGGCCGGGTCGACGCCGATCGTGTCGAGCACCGCCACCGGCTCGGTGCGGCCGAAGTCGCCGATGTCGGCGCGCGCCATCAGGAAGCCGACGATCGCGTCGCCCACCCGGGCGCTCAGCGAGATGCGGATGCCCGAGTCGTCCATCGCCTCGCCCAGCTTCTCGGCGATGTATTCGCGCCGGTCGCGGCCGGTGAGCTGGCGGTCGATGCGCACGATCTGCGGCAGGTCCGCCGGCTGCATCGGCCGCACCTCGGCGCGGCCGCGGCCGCTGCGCTCGAAGTCGTTGCCCTCCGGGGCGCCGTAGTCGATCTCGCGCCCGGGGGCGCCGTCGGCGGGCAGGTCCAGCGCGTCGCCGCGCTCGGCCTGCCAGCCCTCGCTCACGGCGCAGTCGAGCACCTGCGCCGGCGCGAGCCTGAAGCCGCTCGCGGCCAGCCAGCGCAGCATGCCCAGGTCGGTCCAGGTGGCGGTGGTGCGCAGCTCGGCCACGCCGTGGCGCTCGGCCCAGGCCGTGAGCGCCTGCAGCAACTGGCGCGCCACGCCCTGGCCCTGGCGGTCGGGCCGCACGCCCAGCGATTCGAGGCGCAGCCCGGGCTGCGGCCGGCCGAATTCGCCGCCGGTGCGGCGCGCCATCATCCAGCCGGCAAGGCCGCGTTCGTCTGCCGCGGCAAGCTGCACGTGCAGCGCGGGCTGCTTCAACGCCGCCGCGAGCCGGCGTTCGAAATAGGCGCGCCGCGCCCGCCCTTCGTGCACGGCGTCGATGGCGACGACGGCGTCCAGATCGAGGGCCGCGAGGGCGCGGATCGTGGTGCCGGTGGTGGTGCCGGCCGTGGCGGCTTGGGCAAGGTCTTGCATCGAAAGGGGCTCCTCGGGGGTTCAGAGTTCGGCGTAGGCCAGGCTCAAGGCGGCGTCGGTGGGCTCGTCGAGCCAGTCGTCGAGCAGCGGCAGCATGGCCATCGTCTCTTTCTGGATGTGCGAGACCTGGCGCTCCACCAGCTCGCCCGCGGTGCGCTGCAGCGTGCCCCAGCCGTCGGCCGCGAGCGTGCCCGCCGCGGCGGCGCGCGCCAGCGGCAGCAGTTCGGCGGCAACGGCGCGCAGGGTCTCGTGCTCTTCGCTCAGCAGCTCGGCGATGTCGCCCTCGCCGGCCTCGGCCAGTCGGGTGAAGAGCTCGTCTTCCTCGAAGCCGAAATGGCGCCCGATGTCGTGCTCGACGAGGCGGATGAAGGCCGCCAGCGCCTGGGTCATGGCGGCATCGCCCGCGGCCGTTCGGCGCGCGACGGCACGCTCGAATCGTTCGAGCGTGGCAAGCGCTTCGCGGTGCTCTTCGTCGAGCTGGCGCGTGATGCGGTGGCTGAAGCTCATGGCGAGGTTCCCTGTTCCTGGCCGACGGGGGCTTGAATCGCCGCCGGCGCTTGATGGCGCGTGCGCTGGAGCACGAGCCAGAAGAAGCCGCCGAAGGCGAGCGCCCCGGCCGCGCCGATGGCGGCGGCGAGCGCGGCGATGGCGGCGCTGTCTTCGGCGATGGCCAATGCCAGGCCGCCCAGCGCGGTGAGGTGACAGGCGAAGTGAACGGCAAGCGGCCGGGCCGCGCTCAGCGCCGAGGCCGTGGGCGCGCGCCGCCTTCCGCGGCTCGCATGGGTGGCGGCCAGGAAGGGCAGGATGCGCTGGAGGATGCCGAGCAGGAAGGTGAGCAGCCAGCCGCCGACCAGCAGCAGCACGAACAGGCCCGGCCAGCCGGCGCCGGGCGCATCGAGCACCATCGCGAGCGCGGCCACCAAGCTGGCGCCCAGGCCGACCCAGCCCAGGCGCACCAGCGTCATCGAGCGGCCCAGCTGCTGGCGGATGCCGCTGCGCAGCGCCTGGCGCATCAGGTGCAGGTGCAGGGCAGCGGCCGCGCTGCCGAAGGCGATGGCGGCCAGCCGCAGCGCCTGCGGCGCAATGCCGAAGGCGGCGAGTGCGGCCAGCGCCAGCGCGGCCACCGCAAGCGCGCCGGAGGCGAGCGCGGGGCGCTCGTCGGGCGCGACCGCGAGCGCGAACATCGGCACCAGGATGTAGGACATGCCCCAGCCGAGCAGCCCCATCGTGCCGTAGGCCGCGAAGACGACGTGCAGTGCCAGCGGCGCGGTGCGCCCGGCGAGCGGCCAGCCGAGGTGGAAACCCACCAGGGCGAGGGCGGAGGCGAGCATCACGACGAGGGCGGCCAGCGCCGCCCAGCCGTGGGCGACGACGGCGTTCATGCCTCCGGCGCGCCGGGTGCGGCGCAGGTTCGAGGCCAGCAGCAGCGCCCAGAGGGCGAGTGCCGCCGCCACCGCGAGCGCGCCCAAGCCCAGCAGCGCCGGCAGCGCCGCGCCCATGCCGAGCGTGAGCAGGGCCACGCCGGGGGTGTAGAGCCACCAGATCAGGAGCGGCCAGCCCGGCCGGCCGACCGGCTGGCGCGTTGCCACCGGCAGCAACTGCAGGCTGGCGCCGAGCGCGCTCATCATCAACACGCCCAGGGTCACGAGATGCAGCGCCGCGAGCGGCCAGCCGAGCCCGCCGCCGAAGCGCGGAAAGCGGTCTGCGCCGGCGAGCAAGGCGAGCCAGGCGAGGAAGTGGAAGACCACCGCGGCGCCGAAGAAGCGGAACGGCACCGACATCGGCAGCAGCCGGCTCGCCGCCCCGGCGAGAAAGCCCGCGGCCGGGCGCGGCTTCATCGCACGCGCTCCAGCCGCAGCCGCACTTCACCGGGATCGCCCGCGAGCGGCAAGGCGGTCCAGCCGATGTCTTCGAGTTCGCCGTACAGCAGCAGCGGGTCGCGCTCGTGGTGCACGGTCAGCGGCGTCGCGCTCGCATCGAGTTCGCGCACGAGGGCGAGGATGGCCACCAGCGGCTGCGGCGGCGCGAGGCCGCGCACGTCGATGTGCTCGCCATCGGCTTCGCGCCAGCGCCGCGCTGCAATCGGTGCGGCCATCAGTTGCCCTCGAACACGGGCTTCTGCTTCGCGGCGAAGGCGTGGTAGGCGCGCTCGAAATCCTGCGTCTGCATGCAGAGGGCCTGGGCCTGGGCTTCGGCCTCGATCGATTCGCCCAGGCCCGAACTCCATTCCTGCCAGAGCATGGTCTTGGTCATCGCGTGGCCGAAGGTCGGGCCTTCGGCCAGGCTGCGCGCGAGCGCGCCGGCTTCGGCGAGCAACCGCTCGGGCTCGACGAGGCGGTTGTGAAAGCCGAAGCGCTCGGCCTCCTCGCCGCCGACGACGCGGCCGGTGAAGAGCAGATCGGCCGCGCGCGAGAGGCCGATCAGGCGCGGCAGCAGCGTGCACGCGCCCATGTCGGCACCGGCCAGGCCGACGCGCACGAACAGGAAGGCGAGCTTGCTGCGCGCCGTGGCGACGCGCATGTCCGAGCCGCAGGCGATCATCGCGCCGGCGCCGGTGCACACGCCGTCGATCGCGGCGACGATGGGCTGCGGGCAGGCGCGCATCGCCTTCACGAGGTCGCCCGTCATGCGCGTGAATTCGAGCAGCTCGGGCATCTTCATCGCGACGAGCGGGCCGATGATCTCGTGCACGTCGCCGCCGGAGCAGAAGTTGCCGCCCTCGCCGGTGAAGACGACGGCCTTCACGTCGGTGGCGTAGACCAGCTCGCGGAACAGGTCTCGCAACTCGCCGTAGCTGTCGAAGGTGAGCGGGTTCTTGCGCTCGGGGCGGTTCAGGCGGATGGTGGCGATGCGGTCTTCCACGGCATAGCCGAAATGCCGGGCGGGGTAGCCGGCGAGTTCGATGCGTTTCATCGGGCGGGTCTCCTCGGGGTTTGGGTGGGGGCGGGCGGCTCAACCGGCCATCGTCAGGCCGCCGCTCACGCTCAGCACCTGGCCGGTGACGTAGCTCGCGTGTTCGCCGGCGAAGAAGAGCACGGCGTCGGCCACCTCTTCGGGCCGGCCCAGGCGGTGGAACGGAATCGCCTTGATCAGCGCGTCCTTCACCTTGTCGGGCACGGCGGCCATCAAGGGCGTGTCGGTCGGGCCCGGGCAGACGCAGTTGACGTTGATGCCGTAGCGCGCGGTCTCGCGCGCCAGCGACTTGCTGAAGGCGATGAGCCCGCCCTTGGCGCCGGCGTACACCGTCTCGCCCAGGCTGCCGACGCGCCCGGCGTCGCTCGCGATGTTGACGATGTGGCCGCCGCCGCGCTCCATCATCGCCGGCAGCAAGGCCTTGGCCAGCGTCATCGGGCCGACGAAGTTGAGCGCGACGAGCTTGTTCCAGAAGTCCGGCGTTCCCTGCACGAAGGGCGCGGTGCGGCCCCAGCCCGCCGCGTTGACGAGCACGTCGGCCGGTCCGAACTGGGCCTGGACCGAGGCCGCGAAGGCCTCGATCGACGCGATGTCGCTCATGTCGACGGCCATGAAGCGGCAGTCCCCTCCTTCGCCGCGCAACGCCGCCGCAGTGGCTTCGCCGGTCTCGGCATTGATGTCGGCGGCGACGACGCGCGCGCCTTCGATTGCCAGGGCGCGGGCACAGGCACGGCCGATGCCCGAGCCGGCGCCGGTGACGATGGCGAGCTTGTTCT
This sequence comes from Burkholderiales bacterium, assembly GCA_028868875.1. Lineage (GTDB taxonomy): Bacteria > Pseudomonadota > Gammaproteobacteria > Burkholderiales > Burkholderiaceae_C > Rubrivivax. Next base: position 7,786 of record JAGWTS010000202.1, read on the forward strand.
CGAAGTCCATGGTCTTCCTTTCGGGAGGGGGTTCAGGCGGCCTTGCGGGCGAGGAAGTCCTCGACCCGGCGTCGCGTTTCGGGGTGGTCGTAGAGGGCGCGGGTCTCGGCCCGTTCGGCCGCGAAACCGTCGCGCGCGGGGTCGCCGGCGGCGGCGATGCAGCGCTTGTTCGCGGCCAGCGCGGCCTTGGGCGCGGCGGCGCAGCGCGCTGCCAGCTCCGCGGTCCAGGCTGCCAGTTCGGCCAGCGGCCGGGCCCATTGCACGAGGCCGAGTGCGAGCGCCTGGGCGCCGTCCAGCACTTCGGCGCCGAGCACGAGGCGGCGCGCCACGCCGGCACCGCACAGGCGCGTCAGGCGCTGCGTGCCGCCGGCGCCGGGCACGAGGCCGAGCCCCGCTTCGGGCAGGCCGAGCCGGGCTTCGAAGGCGGCCACGCGCAGGTCGCAGGCCAGCGCCAGTTCGAGCCCGCCGCCGAGCGCGCCGGCTCCGATCTCGGCCAGGCTGACCACGCCCGCCGCCTCGATGCGCGCGAACAGCCGCTGCATGCGCCCGACCATCGCCGTCATCGCGTCGGGCCCCTGCGGCGTCGCGAAGCACTCGCGCATGAAGCCCAGGTCGGCGCCGGCGCTGAAGGCGCGTTCTTCGCTGCGCAGGTGCAGCAGCGCGATGCCGGGGTCGGCCTCGGCGCGGTCGACGACCGGGCTGAGGGCGTCGATCAAGGCATCGTCGAAGGCGTTCACCGGCGCGCGCGCCAGCGTCGCGACGAGCACGCGGCCCAGCTGGCGGGTTCGCACGAGGCCGTTCATCGCGTCACTCGCGCGCGCGGTGCATTTCCTGCAGCTTGCGCCGCAGGACCTTGCCGGTCGCGGTGCGCGGCAGGCTGTCCACCGCATGCAGCCAGCGCGGACGCTGGTGCGGCGGCAAGGCCTCGGCGCCGGCCTGCAAGGCCGCGCCGGTGGTCACGGCATTGGCGACATCGGCGGCGACGTAGAAGAAGGCGACCGCGTCGACGCCATCGCCGTCGGGCACGCAGACCGCCGCGGCCTCTGCGATGCCGGGGGCGCGCAGCGACAAGCGCTCTTCGAGTTCGACGAGGTTGACCCAGCGGCCATGGATCTTCACGAGCGAGTCCTCGCGCCCGGCGAAGCGCCAGCCGCCGCCGGCCTCGGGCGCCTCGCGCACGAACAGGTCGGCGGGGCAGAAGGCGCCGTCGCGGAAGGCGTCGGACTGGGCCTGGGGCCGGTCGAGGTAGCCCAGGGCGAGCGTCGGGGCGCGGATCAGCAGCCGCGTCGGCAGGCCCGCGGCCACCGTCTGCGCGGGTTCGACCTCGACCCCCGGCGAAGGCGCGAAGCCGTGGCCGTCGCCGCGGTCGAGCATCACGAGAACCAGGGTCTCCGAGGCGCCGTAGCCGTTCAGGATCGTGAGCCCGGTCTGGCGCTTCCATTCGTCGCGCAGGCTCGCCGGCAAGGCCTCGCCCGCTGCCACGCACAGTCGCACCCCGGCGCGGGCGATGTCCGGCGCCAAGCCGGCGTGCAGCAGGTTGCGGTAGAGCGAGGGCACGCTCAGCAGCACCGTCGGCCGCAGCTGCGCCACGCTGGCGGCGAGGCTCGCGGCAGTGGGCCATTGCGGGTCCAGCAGCACGGTGGCGCCGAGCTTGAGCCCGGCGAGGAAGCTGTTCGTCTGCGGATAGGCGAAGAAGAGCTTGGAGCTCGCGAACACGCGGTCGCCGGCGACGAGGCCCAGGCCTTCGCGCGACACCTGCTCGATCCGGCGCACGCTGCGCTGGGCGTGGACGACGGCCTTGGGCTTGCCCGAGGTGCCCGACGAATGGCACCAGAAGGCGGGGGCGTCCTCGGCCATCGGCTGCGCCGCCATCGGCGCGCTGCGCGCCACGGCGGCGCGCCAGTCCGCGCGCAGCAGCACCCGCTCGCGCCAGGGCGACGGCGTGTCTTCGACGCCTTCGGCGACGATCACGCCGAAGCCGGCTTCGTCGAGGATGTATTGCCAGTCGGCCACCGGCACGCGCGGATTCACGCCTACGGCGATGCCGCCGCACCAGACGGCGCCGAGGAAGGCGACGACCCAGTCGATGCCGTCGGCCAGCTTGATGGCGACGCGCTGGCCCGGCCCGATGCCGCGTTCGCGCAGCAGGGCGCCGGCGCGCGCGACGCGATCGCGCAGCGCGGCGTAGTCCAGCGTTTCGCCGTCGGCCGCTTCCAGCGCCAAGCGCTGCGGGTCCTGGCCTGCGAGCAGCAGGGCCGCGGCGTTCAGCGTCGCCTCGGCGCGCGCCGGGGCCGCGAACGGGTCGCCGGCGAAGCGGCCGCTGCCGTCTCGCCAGCGCGCGAATTCAGTGGCGAGCAGGGCCGCGTGTTCGCGCTCTTCGTTCGCGAGTTCGCGGAACAGGCGCCGCGTCTCGTCGCCCAGCGCCGGCCGTTCGGCGCGGCTCTCGAAGAAGCGCATCGCGCGCTCTTCGAGGCCGATGGCGATGCGGAACAGGTTGTCGGCGTCCTGTGGCCGGTTCTCGATCTCGGCGAACACGGCGGCCACCTCCACCCGCATCGCCTTGGACGGCGCCGGCGCGTCGATGTGATGGCGCCGCGACAGCGTTTCCATGTGCTCGCCTTCCATCAGCGCGAAGCGGCTGAAGAGGGCGCGCAGCGCGGGGTCGCGGCTGTCGGCCGCGGCGCGCTGGTAGAAGGCGCG
>JAGWTS010000203.1 GCA_028868875.1 Burkholderiales bacterium
CCGCTTCGCGGTATGGTTGCGGCCAGCGCCGCGCCGGCAGTCCACAATCCGCCCGATGTCCAGCCCGAGCCCCGCACAACCGATCCGAGTCTGGGACCTGCCGACGCGGCTGTTCCATTGGCTGCTCGCGGCCGCGGTGCTCTTCTCCATCGTCAGCGCCCACATCGGTGGCAACCTGATGGCCTGGCATTTCCGCTGCGGCTACCTCATCTTCACGCTGCTGCTGTTCCGCCTCGTCTGGGGCTTCGTCGGCGGGCACTGGTCGCGCTTCGCGAGCTTCGCCCACGGCCCGGCGACGATCCGGCGCTACCTGCGCGGCCAGTCCCGGCCCGACGAAGGCCTGGACGTGGGCCACAACCCGCTGGGCGCGCTCTCGGTCTTCGCCCTGCTCGGGCTGCTCGCGCTGCAGGTCGCGACCGGCCTCGTCGCCGACGACGAGATCGCGAACCAGGGCCCGCTGAACCGCTTCGTGAGCGACGCCACCGCGAACCGCGCGAGCAGCTGGCACGCCGACATCGGGCAATGGGTCCTGGTTGGGCTGATCGCGCTGCATCTCGGCGCCATCGCCTGGTACCGCTGGCGCCGCGGCCATGACCTCGTGCGCCCGATGCTGCACGGCGACAAGACCCTGCCCGCCGGCACGCCGGCCTCGCGCGACGGCTTCGCGAAGCGGCTGTTCGCCCTCGTCCTGGTCGGGCTCGCCGCGGCCGGGGTCGGCTGGATCGTCTCGCTCGGGGGTTGAATGGCGCGCCGCATCCGCATCGCCCCCGCCGAATCGCCTGCCGCCATCGAGACCGCCCGCAGCCTGATGCGCGAGTACGCCGCCAGCCTCGGCGTGGACCTGTGCTTCCAGGCTTTCGAAGCCGAACTCGCCGGCCTGCCCGGCGCCTATGCCGCCCCCGCCGGGGCCCTGCTGCTGGCCGAGGTCGATGGCGAGATCGCGGGTTGCGGCGCGATGCGCCCCTGGGGCGAAGGCGGCAGCGAGATGAAGCGGGTCTATGTCCGCCCGGCCTTGCGCGGCCTCGGCCTCGGGCGTGCGCTGGCGCAGGCCTTGATCGAGCGTGCGCAGGCGGCCGGCCACGGCTTCATGCTCCTCGACACCCTGCCCCAGCTCGAAACCGCGCGCCAGCTCTACCTTTCGCTGGGATTCCGCCCGGTGCCGCGCTACAACGACAACCCGATCCCCGGCGTGCATTTCCTGCGCGCCGACTTCCACGAAGGCGCGACCCGCCGATGAGAGCCCGATGAGCGAAACCCCCTCTTCTTCCGTCGAACTGCGTTGCGGCGACCTGCGCCTGGCCTTGCGGCCCGACCTCGGCGGCAGCATCGCCGGCCTCTGGCTCGGCGACCTGGCGGTGATGCGCAGCACCGAGCCCGGCGCGCTCGACCTGGCGCGCAACTCGGGCTGCTATCCGCTGCTGCCGTATTCCGGGCGCCTCGGCTACCGGCGCTTTCGCTGGCTCGGCGTCGACTACACGACCCAGCCCAACTTCGACGACAGCCCGCATTCGCTGCACGGCGTGGCCTGGCGCCGCGCCTGGAGCGTGGCCGATGCGCGCGCCGACCAGGCCGAGCTCGCCCTCCACCACGAGCCCGACGCCGACTGGCCTTTCGCGTTCGAGGCGCGCCAGCGCTTCGTGCTGAGCCCGGGCGCGCTCGAAATCCAGTTCGCCTTCACCAACAAGGCGCCGCAGGCCCAGCCGGTGGGCCTGGGCTGGCATCCGTACTTCCCCAAGCGCTCGCGCAGCCGCCTGCACATCGAGCTCTCCGACCGCTGGGACACCGACGCCAGCGGCCTGCCCACGCGCAAGGTGCCGCAGCCCGGCATCGACGGCGATGTCGGCCATCTCGGCTTCGACCACTGCTTCGAAGGCTGGCGCGGCCCGGCGCGCATCCGCGACGAGAAGATGTCGCTGCGCCTGACTTCGTCGCTGCCCTACCTCGTCGTCTTCACGCCCGAGACCAAGCCTTACTACTGCGTCGAGCCGGTAAGCCACGTGAGCAACGCCCTGCACATGGCCGACCCGGCCGCGCACGGCCTGCGCAGCGTCGCCGCCGGCGCGACCGTGGACGCCTGGATGAAGCTCGAGATCGGTGGAGTGTGAATGATCCCCCCCGAAGCGCCTTCGGCGCCTCCCCCCGAGGGGGCACCGCCGGCGGCCCGGCAGAGCCGGCTCCGCAGCGGTCGCTTGCACGACCGCGCCGGCCCTTGAACTTCGCTCTATCCAGCATGGACGACTGAAATGCAGATCCAGGCCCTCCCCGTTCCGCCTTCGCTGCTCGGCGAATCGCCCACCTGGTGGCCCGAGCAGGGCGCGCTGTACTGGACCGACATCCCCGGCCTGAAGCTGCATCGCTGGATCGTCGCGTCTTCGCGCCACGACGAGTGGGCGTTCGAGACCGAGGTCGGCAGCTTCGCGCCGCTGCCCGGCGGCCACCTGCTGCTGGCGCTGCGCAGCGGCCTCGCCCGCTTCGACCCCGCGACGGGCCAGCGCACGGCCCTGGCCGACGCGCCCTACGACCGCGCGCTGCTGCGCTTCAACGACGGCAAGGCCGATCCGCAGGGCCGCTTCTGGGTCGGCACGATCTGCGAGCCGCGCGATCCGCCGCGCGCCGCGCTCTACCGCTGGGCCGCGGGCAAGCTCGAAGCCGTCGCCGCCGACATCAGCGTCAGCAACGGCCTGGGCTGGAGCCCGGACGGCCGCACGATGTACTGGAGCGACACCCACCGGCACCAGGTCTTCGCCTTCGATTTCGACGCCAGCGAGGGCACGCTTTCGCGCCGCCGCGTCTTCGCCAGCTTTGCGCGCAAGACCCCGGGCCAGGACCTCGCCACCTACGGCGGCCGCCCCGACGGCGCGGCGGTCGATGCCGAGGGCTGCTACTGGGTCGCGATGTTCGAAGGCCAGCGCCTGCTGCGCCTGGCGCCCAGCGGCGAGCAACTGCTCGACGTGCCGCTGCCCGCACGCTGCCCGACCATGCCCTGCTTCGGCGGCCCCGACCTGCGCACGCTCTTCGTCACCACCGCGCGCGCCAACCGTCCGGCCGAAGAACTCGCGGCGCAACCGCTGGCCGGCGCGGTGCTGACGCTGCGCGTCGAGGTGCCGGGGCTGCCGATCCACTTCGCGCGCGGCTAGGTCCGCATGTTCAGGGTCATGGCGGCGATGCGGGTGACGGACGCTTGAACGGACGGCCGATCGAGCGCGCCGCCCTGCTCGCGCGGCTGCGCGAGCCGCGCCCATGGGACCTCGCGGTGATCGGCGGTGGCGCCACCGGCCTGGGCGTCGCACTCGACGCCGCGGTGCGCGGCTTCTCGGTCGTGCTCGTCGAATCGCGCGACTTCGCCTCGGGCACCTCGTCGCGCGCGACCAAGCTCGTGCACGGCGGCGTGCGCTACCTGGCGCAGGGCGACATCGGCCTCGTCCACGAAGCCTTGCGCGAGCGCGCCGCGCTGCTCGCCAATGCGCCGCACGTGGCGCAGCGCCTGCCCTTCGTGATGCCCGGCTACCAATGGTGGGAACCCGGCTTCTACGGCCTCGGCCTCAAGGCCTACGACGCGCTGGCTGGAAGCCGCGGCATCGGCGCCACCGAGTGGCTGAGCACGCGGCGCGTGCGCGCGCTGCTGCCCGGAGTCCAGCCGCGCGGGCTGCACGGCGGGGTCAAGTACTGGGACGGCCAGTTCGACGACGCCCGCCTCGCGCTGCTGCTCGCGCGCAGCGCCCACGCGCGCGGCGCCCTCGTCGTCAACCACTGCTCGGCCACCGAGTTGCGGCGCGAAGGCGGCCGGCTGCGCGGCCTCGTCGTGCGCGATGAGGAGAGCGGCGCGCAGATGGAGCTGGCGGCGCGCTGCGTCGTCAACGCCACCGGAGTCTGGGTCGATGAGGTGCGGGCCATGGACCGCGACGGCGACGCCCCGCCGCGCGAACCCATGGTCGCGCCGAGCCAGGGCGTGCACCTCGTCGTCGACCGCGCCTTCCTGCCCGGCAGCCACGCCCTGCTCGTGCCGCGCACCGCCGACGGCCGCGTGCTCTTCGCCGTGCCCTGGCTCGGCAAGACCGTGCTCGGCACCACCGACACCCCGCGCGAGGATCTCGCGCGCGAGCCGGCGCCGTTCCCGCAGGAGGTCGAATTCATCCTCGGCGAGGCGGGGCGCTACCTGGCGCGCGCGCCGCGGCGCGAAGACGTGCGCTCGATCTGGGTCGGACTGCGCCCGCTCGTGCGCCATTCGGGCGAGGACGGCGAGAACACCAAGGCCTTGTCGCGCGAGCACACGGTGGCGGTCGGGCGCTCGGGGCTCGTCACCGTGACCGGCGGCAAATGGACGACCTACCGCGCCATCGCCGAAGACGTGCTCGACCGCTGCATCGGCCGCGGCCTGCTCGAACGCCGGCCCGGCGGCGTCACCGAGCGCCTCCCGCTGATCGGCAGCGCCCCGGGCCGGCCCTTGTCCGAGCCGCCGGGCGAGCACCTTTACGGCAGCGAGGCCGCGGTGTTGAAGACCCTGCCCGGCACCGAGCGCTGGCTCTGGCGCGACCCCGAGAGCGGGCGCGGCGGCCTGAGCGAGGCGATGGTGCGCTTTGCCCTGCGCTACGAGATGGCGCGCGATGTCGAGGACGTGCTGGCGCGGCGCTCGCGGCTGCTGTTCCTCGACGCCGCCGCGGCGGGCCGGGCGGCCGACGAGGTGGCCGCGATCGTCAGCGAAGAACTCGGGCGGCCGGCCGATGCCGAGGCCTTCCGGCGCCTTGCCGCGCAGTACGCGCAACTGCCCTGAATCGGCGCGGGCCGCTTCAAGGCAGGCGGGAGAGCATGTCCTCGATGTCGCCCACGCTCAGGATCTCGCTCGCCACCTGCGGCTCGGCCGCGCCGGGACGGTAGAGCGCGTAGACCGGCACGCCGCTGCGCCCCAGGCGTGCGAGTTCGGCGGCGATGGTCGGATCGCGCCGGGTCCAGTCGGCGCGCAGCAGCGCAACGTGATGGCGCTCGAAGTCGGCGCGCACCTCGGCCCGGTCGAGCGTGGTGCGCTTGTTCACCTGGCAGGTCACGCACCAGGCGGCGGTGAAGTCGACGAAGACCGGTCGCCCCTGCGCCGTGAGCTCGGCCCTGCGCGCCGCACTCCAGGGTTCCCAGCCGGCTTCGGCGTTCGTCGCCGCGGCCGCGCCCTCATGCAGCAACGGCAGGGTCCAGATCACGGCACCGATGAACAGGGCCAGCGCCAGCGCCGAGAATCCCAGGCGCGCCACGCGCCCGAACACCGAGCCCAGCACCCAGGCGACGAAGGCAAGTGCGACCAGGGTCGCGAGCAGTGCCGCCGCGGCATCGATGCCCGCCTGCTGGCCCAGCACCCAGACGAGCCAGACCACGGTCGCGAACATCGGGAAGGCGAGCAGCCCGCGGACGTGGACCATCCAGGGCCCGGGCCGCGGCAAGGCATCGGCCAGGGCCGGCCAGAGGCTCGCCAGCAGCATCGGCAAGGCCATGCCCACACCGAGCGCCGCGAACACCGCCAGCGCTTGCGCCGCAGGCAGGGTCACGGCGACCCCCAGCGAGGCCCCCATGAAAGGCGCTGTGCAGGGCGAGGCCACCGCCACCGCGAGCACGCCGGTGAGCAGCGAATCGACGAGCGGATGGCGCGCGCGTGCGCTCGCCCAGGAACTGGGCAACAACGAGCCGAAGTCGAACACCCCGGCGAGGTTCAGGCCGATGAGCGTGAACAGCAGCGCCAGCGCCGCCACCACCGCGGGCTGCTGGAGCTGAAAGCCCCAGCCGAGCTGTTCGCCGCCGGCGCGCAGGGCGAGCAGCAAGCCCGCCAGGGCCATGAACGACAGCACGACACCGACGAGGTAGGCCACCGCGCCGGCGACGAGCTTGGAGCGGTCGTGCGCATGCGCGGCAAAGCTCAGCACCTTGAGCGAGAGCACCGGAAAGACGCAAGGCATCAGGTTGAGCAGCAGGCCGCCGGCCAGCGCCAGGGCCAGCGTGAGCGCCAAGCCGCCGGCCGCTGCGGTCGCCGGCGCCGGTGGAGCCGGGTTCGCGGCCGCGACCGTGATCGGCGGCAGCGGTGCGGCCGCGGCGATCGGCGGCCAGGGCGACTCGACCTTGACCTGCAGGGCCACGCCCGCGGCCTGGCCCGGCGTGCTCAGCACCGCCGGCAGGATCGCCGGGCCGGCGCTGCGCTGCGGATCGATCGCGATCTTCGCGTTCCAGGTCGAACCCTGCCAGGAGGCCTCGGGTGCTGCCGCATTCGCGATCACGCCCGCGGCTTCGGGCAGGAAATCGATCGGCCTGCCCTGCCAGGCGGCGGGCAGTCCGGCAACGCTGACGACGAGGTTCGTGCCGACGATGCGCGCGCTCGCCTGCGCCGCGGCAACGGTCTGCGGCAGCGCCGCGAACGCCGTCGCGAACGCGTCGGAGCCCACGGTAGCCGCCTGCGCCGGCACGTCGAGCGCGAAATCGCCTTGTTCCGGAATGCAGACTTCCTTGCAGACCAGCCACTCGGCGTGAAGTCGAACCGGCAGGGTCGCGGCCGCGAAGCCGGGCCCGATCTTCAACGGCACCGGCAGCAGCAGCCTGCCTTCGTAGCCGTAGTTGAGCAGCGGGCCGACCGGCAGCTTCTTCGGCGTCGGCCAGGCGATCTCGCCGGCGCTCACTTGGGCCGGCAGCTGCCATTGCAGCGAGGACGGCAAGCCCGAATCGCCCGGATTCTTCCAGTACGTGTGCCAGCCCGGCTGGTGCTGGATCTCCAGGCCGAGCCAGACCGTCTGCCCGGGCGCCACGCCTTGCAGCGCCTGGGCCGTGAGTTCGGCCCGCACCTCGGGCGTGGTGACGACTGCGGAGGCGGCTTGCGCCGGGGAGCCGGCCCAGGCCAGGGCCGCAGCAGCGAGAATGAAGGACAGCGGGCGGCGTGACAGCGACATGACGGGCGCCATGTTAGTCCGCCGCGATGACCGACGACGGCGCCAGGAATCACCCCCTCTGCGCTTGCACCGCACTGACATCCGAGGACCGCTTCCCGTCTTCTGGGAGACATGCTTTTTTACGTATAATCTGCGGGTTTGCTCGGACATAAGACTTACCAACGTGACCCGACGGCCACACCCATGCGTGAGACCACAATTCGTAATGGGTGGGGAGACGAAGACGAGGCGCCACCAGCCCCTTTGACGCGAGAACAAGCGCAAGCGCTGCGTTCATCGTTGCCTTCGATTTCTCCCTGGCAAGTGGTTGCGGCGCAGATCGTGGCGGGACTTCTCGTCTCGTTGCTTTGCTGGGGGGTCGGCGGCCGGTCTGAAGTGGGCCTTTCAGCGCTTTACGGCGCGGCCTGCATCGTGGTGCCGACGGCGGTTCTGGCCGCCGGCATCGCAAGACTCCCGGCCGCAGGGCCGGCGGCAGCCGCCGTCGGCTTCATGGTCTGGGAAGGTGTGAAGATGCTGCTGACACTGGCGATGCTGGTGCTGGCGGTCAAGGTGGTTCCGCACCTGAGTTGGCCGGCCTTGCTGGCGGCGCTGGTGGCGTGCCTGAGCATGAATTGGCTGGCCTTGTCGCGACAAGGCCGCTCGACAAAGACCGACACAGGTCGCTGAGGACAAGATGGCCGCAGAAGCAGCAGCGAGTGGCGCGCAAGAAGGCGCATTGACGGGCGGCGAGTACATCGTCCATCACCTGACCCATCTCGGCAACGGCAAGCCGAGTTCGCTGGTGGACTTCTCGGTCATCAATTTCGATTCGGTGTTCTTCTCGACGCTGCTGGGCATCGTCGCCTGCTGGCTGCTGTGGGCCGCGGCGCGCAAGGCCACCTCGGGCGTTCCGGGGCGCTTCCAGGCCGCCGTCGAGATCCTCGTCGAAATGGTCGACCGCGAGGCGCGCGGCATCGTCCACAACGCCAAGAGCCGCGCCTTCGTCGCCCCGCTCGCGCTCACCGTGTTCGTGTGGATCACGCTGCTGAACACGATGGACCTGCTGCCGGTCGACCTGCTGCCGGCGATCTGGGGCCACATCAACCCCTCGAATACGCATCTGCGCGTCGTGCCCACCGCCGACCTCTCGATCACGATGGCGTTCTCGGTCTCGGTGCTGCTGATCTGCCTGTACTACAACGTCAAGATCAAGGGCATCGGCGGCTGGGTGCACGAGCTGTTCACGGCCCCGTTCGGCAACCACTGGGCGCTCTACCCCTTCAACTTCGCGATGCAGATCATCGAGTTCATCGCCAAGACCATCTCGCACGGCATGCGGTTGTTCGGCAACATGTACGCGGGCGAACTCATCTTCCTGCTCATCGCCTTGCTCGGCGGGGCGTTCACCTTCACGCTGGGCGGCGTGATGCTCGGCCTGCTGCAGATCGCGGCAGGAACGATCTGGGCGATCTTCCACATCCTGATCATCGTGCTCCAGGCCTTCGTCTTCATGATGCTGACGCTGGTCTACGTCGGACAGGCGCACGACGCCCACTGACCTTCGCCTCTTATCTTTCCGTTTTCCTTCCTTCCAACTTCCATCCACAAACAGGAGCTTCCCCATGGAAATCATCGGTCTCGTCGCGATTGCCGCCGGCATCATCATCGGTCTGGGCGCCATGGGCGCGTGTATCGGCATCGGCGTCATGGGCAGCAAATACCTCGAGTCGGCCGCCCGTCAGCCCGAACTCATGGGCGAGCTGCAAACCAAGATGTTCCTGCTCGTCGGCCTGATCGACGCCTCGTTCATCATCGGTGTCGGTATCGCGCTGTGGTTCACCACCGCCAACCCGTTCCTGGCCCAGATCGCGAACCTGCCCAAGTAAGCAGCGCGTGAATTGCACGCGTCCTGCTCGCGCCGCACAGCGTGCGCAGCAGCCGTTTACCGTCACCGTGACTGAGGCATCCAAGTGAGCATCACCGCCACACTCATCTTCCAGATCATCGTCTTGGTGATCCTGGTCATGTTCACGCAGAAGTTCATCTGGCCGCCGATCACCGCCGCGCTCGATGCGCGTGCGAAGAAGATCGCCGAAGGCCTGTCGGCTGCCGACAAGGCGAAGGCCGAACTTTCGCAGGCGAACAAGCGCGTCGAAGAGCAGCTTTCGGCAGCGCGCGACGACGCGGCCAAGCGCCTCGCCGACGCCGAGCGCCTGGCGCAGTCGATGATCGAGGAAGCCAAGGGCCGCGCCAGCGCCGAAGGTGCCAAGATCATCGCCGCGGCGAAGGCCGACGCCGACCAGGAAGCCGCGAAGGCACGCGAGGCGCTGCGCGAGCAGGTGGCCGCGCTCGCCGTCAAGGGCGCCGAGCAGATCCTGCGCAAGGAAGTGAACCCCGCCGTTCACGCCGACCTGCTCGGTCGGTTGAAAGCCGAGCTCTGAGCCATGGCTGAACTGGCAACCCTCGCTCGCCCCTACGCCGACGCGCTCTTCAAGGCCTTGCCGGCGAGCGAAGCGCAGTCTGCGGCGACGCAGCTCGGCGAACTCGCCCAGGTCGCCCAGAACGACGACCTGCGCGCCTTCGCCGACAACCCCAAGGCCGACGCCGGCCAGGTCTTCTCGGTCGCCACCGCGGCCATGAAGACCGGGCTCGGCGCGCCGGTGGCGAACCTGCTGCGCGTCGTGCTCGAGAACGGCCGCCTCGCGGCGCTGCCCGAGATCGCGGCGCAGTTCAGGGCGCTCGTCAACACCCAGGGCGGGACGCAGGACGCCACCGTCTACAGCGCCTTCCCGATCGGCGACGCCGAACTCGCCGCCGTCATGCCGGCGCTGGAAAAGCGCTTCGCCACCAAGCTCGAGGCCCATGTCGTAATCGCCCCCGAACTCATCGGCGGCATCCGCGTCGTCGTCGGCGACGAAGTGCTCGACACCTCGGTCAAGGCCCGTCTGGAACAGATGAAGATCGCGCTTTCGGCGTGAGCTTTTCGGAGAACACCATGAACCTCAATCCCGCAGAGATTTCCGAGCTCATCAAGGCCCGCATCCAGGGTCTCGGCGAATCGGCCGACATCAAGAACCAGGGCACCGTCGTGTCCGTGACCGACGGCATCGTGCGCGTGCACGGCCTGTCGGACGCGATGGCCGGCGAAATGCTCGAGTTCCCCGCCACCGCGAGCGGCCAGCCCACCTTCGGCCTGGCGCTGAACCTCGAGCGCGACTCGGTCGGCGCGGTGATCCTGGGCGAATACGAGCACATCTCCGAAGGCGACACCGTCAAGTGCACGGGCCGCATCCTGGACGTGCCGGTCGGCCCCGAGCTCATCGGCCGCGTCGTCAACGCCCTGGGCCAGCCGATCGATGGCAAGGGCCCGATCAACGCCAAGATGACTGACGTGATCGAGAAGGTCGCCCCGGGCGTGATCGCGCGCAAGAGCGTCGACCAGCCGGTGCAGACCGGCCTGAAGTCGATCGACTCGATGGTGCCGATCGGCCGCGGCCAGCGCGAGCTGATCATCGGCGACCGCCAGACCGGCAAGACCGCGGTGGCGATCGACACGATCATCAACCAGA
>JAGWTS010000204.1 GCA_028868875.1 Burkholderiales bacterium
CACCGTCACCGACTACACCTTCGGCGTGATCCCGATGTTCATGCTGATGGGCGCCTTCGTCTCGGTCTCGGGGGTGAGCCGCGAGCTCTTCCGCGCCGCCGACGCCTGTCTCGGCCATTTGCGCGGCGGCCTGGGCATGGCGACGGTCGTGGCCTGCGGCGGCTTCGCCGCGATCTGCGGCTCGTCGGTCGCCACCGCCGCCACCTTCTCGACCGTGGCCTACCCCGAGATGCGGCGCTACGGCTATCCGCAAAGCTTCTCGGCCGGCGTCATCGCCGCCGGCGGCACCCTGGGGGCGATGCTGCCGCCCTCGACCGTGCTCGCGGTCTACGCCGTGATCACGCAGCAGGACATCGGCAAGCTCTTCATGGCCGGCGTCCTGCCCGGGCTGCTCGCGATCTCGATGTACGTGGCAACGATCCGCATCATCGTCCTGCTGCGCCCGAACATGCTGCCCGCCGCCGCGGCGCGGCCCTGGCGCGAACGGCTGCTGGCCTTGAAGGATGTCTGGTCGTCGCTCGTGCTCTTCGTCTTCGTCATCGGCGGGCTCTACGGCGGCGTGTTCACGCCGACCGAGGCCGGCGGCGTCGGCGCCGGCGGCGCCTTCGTGCTGGGTGTGCTGCGGCGCAAGCTCGACCGCGCCGGCATCCGCCAGGCGCTGCTGCAGGCCACGCGCACGGCGGCCGCGGTGTTCACGGTGCTGATCGGGGCGCTGCTTTTCGGCTACTTCCTCACCATCACGCAGACGCCGCAGAAGCTCACTGAATTCCTCACCGGACTGGGCATCGGCCGCTACGGCGTGCTCGCCCTCATCATGGTGATGTACCTCGTGCTGGGCTGCCTGATGGACGCGATGGCGATGATCATCCTCACGGTGCCGATCATCTTCCCCGTCGTCACCCACCTCGGCTTCGACCCGATCTGGTTCGGCGTCATCATCGTCATGACGGTCGAGCTCGGCCTCATCCATCCGCCGGTGGGCATGAACGTCTTCGTCATCAAGAGCGTGGTGCCCGAGCTGAGCTTCACGACGATCTTCAAGGGCGTGATCCCGTTCGTGATCACCGACATCCTGCGCCTGGTGATCCTGATCTCGTTTCCGATCATCGCCTTGTGGCTGCCGGGGCGTATGTAGGGCTTGCAGGGAAATGCGCAGTGGCCCTGCGACTTCATTTCGCCTTCAGGAAGGCCTCGGTTTCGATGCCTGCCTGTTTGAGAATCGCGCGCAGCGTGCCTTCCGGTGTGTCGCCAGGGTGATTGGGGGCGGTGGTGTAGCGACCGAGCGCCGGGTCGAGCCAGATTTCGTGCGAACCGGCCGCCTGCCGATGAAACTCCAGGCCGAGGATCTTCAAGCGCTTGATGATTTCGCGATCGCGCAACCCGGCCAGCGCGCCCATCAGGTCGCAAAGATCAGCGGGTAGTCGAAGACCTCGCGCGCGGGCTGCAGCCGCGCGCTGGCGGGCCCGGATCGCGCCTCGATCAACTTCTTCGCGACATCGCGGGCAATCTCGATTGTTTCCTGGATCGTGCGGCCCTGCGCCACCAGCCCCTGTATTTCATCGCTGGTTGCCAGGTACAGGCCTTCGGGCAGCTGTTCGATGTGCAACTGAATGACATGTTCCATGGTGCCGGCCCCGATGAAGCGCTGAGCTGCGCAGCTTGCTCGAAGATAGCATTTCGTTGCAGCACCAAGCAGCGCACGCCGCGGCAGGGCGCGGATCAACCCGCCAGACGCAGCCGGACCAGCGCGGCGTCGCGCAACAGCTCGCGCGCCTCGCCTTCGAAGACGGGCCGGCCCAGGTCCAGGACCATCGCGCGGTCGGCCAGTTGCATCGCAGCGTTCGCGTTGCGTTCTACGACCACCGCGGTCAGTCCGAGCGAGCGGATGGTTTCGAACAGGCGCTCGATCTCGCGCGGCCGCAGCGGCGCGGCGCCCGCTTCAGGCTCGTCGAGCAGCAGCAGCTTGACATCGCGGCGCCGCGAGGCCAGGAGCGGAAAGCGGTCGTAAATCCGCTTCAGGCTCCAGCCCCATGACGCCTGCGCCAGCGCCGGCTGCAGGGTCTGCCGGACCGAAGCGCCGGCCATGATCTGGCGGCTGTCCGCCGCCAGGCTGATTCCGGCCCACGCCGCACGCCAGGCCGGCAGGCGATGCAGGGGGTGGCCGTCGAGCCAGATCTCCCCGCGTTGCAGCTGAGGCGCGGCCCGGCGCGCGATGGCGCGCAAGGTCGCCGTCTTGCCCGCGCCGTCGCGGCCGAGCAGGGCGAGCAGGGCGAGGATCTGGCCGCGCGCGAGACGAAAGCCTGCACCGCGCACGATGCAGTTCGCGCCGTAACACGCACGCAGGTCGCTGCAGGCGAACCAGGACTCGGCCGGGTCGGCCGCGGCGCCGGGCATCGGGGCCAGCGTCGTGCCGATGAGGAAGGTCATGGCCGCACCCCGGCGGCGCGCCGTGGAAGGCGCAGCGACTCGAGCGCCGGGTCGCTGCCGGCGGCGCGCTGTCGGGGGGCGGGGTGTCGAATCGCGTGCATGGCGTGCCTCCGTCACGGTCGGGTTCAGGGCGCGGCCGGCCGCGGGGAGCCGAGGCCGTGTGCCCATGTTCCGGGTGCGGACCCTGCAAGTAAAGCGAAATGCAATGCGGCTCGAGTGCAACACTTGTGCACTCATCGGCCGCCGCCAGCGCCACGGGAGCCCGCGCCATGGACATCACCCTCGCCCGCACCTTTCTCGAGATCGCCGCCAGCGGCAGCTTCGTCCGCGCCTCCGAGCGGCTGCACGTGACGCAGACGGCGGTCGGGGCGCGCGTGCGCGCGCTCGAAGACCAACTCGGCCGGCCGCTGTTCGTGCGCAGCAAGGCGGGCGCGACGCTGACCTCCGCAGGCGAGCATTTCATGCGTTATGCGCCGACGCTGATCCAGGTCTGGGAGCGGGCACGCCACCAGGTGGCGGTGCCGCCGGGCCGGCGCGCCGTGGTCACGGTGGGCTGCGAGACCAGCCTGTGGGATCCGCTGCTCGTCGACTGGCTGCTGTGGATGCGCCGCGCCGCGCCGCAGCTCGCGCTGCGCACCGAGGTCGGCGACCCCGAAGGCCTGATGCGCGAAGTGGCCGACGGCATTCTCGACATCGCCATCGTCTACGCCCCGCAGCAGCGCCCGGGCCTGCGCATCGAGCTCTTGTTCGAGGAGAAGCTCGTGCTCGTCAGCACCCGGCGCCGCGGCCGCGCGCCTGTGCTGGCCGACTACGTCTTCATCGACTGGGGGCCCGAGTTCGTGGCCCAGCACAACCTGGCCTTCCCCGATCTGGCCAGCGCCGGGGTCTCGGCCGGCCTCGGGCCGGTCGGCCGCGCCTACCTGCTCGCCGCGGGCGGGTCGGGCTACTTCCGCCTGAGCGCGGTGCGCGGCGCCCTCGAGAGCGGCCAGTTGCGGCGCGTGCCCGGCGCGCCCGAGTTCCTGCACCCGGCCTATGCGGTGGTTGCGGTGAGCGCCGACGTCAAGGTCGTCACGCCCGCGCTGGCCGGATTGCGCCACGTCGCCGGCGGCGGCGCGCCAGCGTCGGTGGCGAAGCCCACGCCGCGGCGCGCGGCGAAAGCCGCTGCGGCCGCGGCCTGAAGCGCGCCCTTTCAGGCCGCGGCTGCGCCGCGCTCGATCAGCACCTGGCGCAGCACGCAGGCATTGTTGTGCTCGGCGTCGCCTGCGTTGTAGAGCAGGGTGAGCCGGCCTCGGCGGCACAGGTCGTCGAGCAGGCGCAACAGGTCTTCGTGGGCGCCCAGTTCGCTGCGGTAGCGCTCGCTGAAGGCGGCGAAGCGCTCGGGCTGGTGGCCGAACCAGTGGCGCAGCGCATCGCTGGGCGCCACCTCGCGCAGCCAGAGATCGGCCGCCACCTGCTGCTTGCTCAGGCCGCGCGGCCAGAGGCGGTCGACGAGCACGCGCGTGCCGTCGGCGGCGCTGGCCGCCTCGCGCGCGCGCTTGATGACGACCGCGGCGCCGCGCGGGCCGGGCCGAGATTCCGATCCGGCCCGGGTCGCGCGTGAGGCGGGGGCGCGGCCGCGGCGGGGCTCGGGATGCGGTTCACAGGAGCCCCCTGCACGTTGCGCGCTTTGGGCTGAGGGCGGGGGAGCGGGGCGGCGCGGTCATGCGGCCTCCCCGGCCAGGGCGCGCCGGCCCTCGATCAGCGACTCGATCATCGTCGCGTCGGCCAGGGTCGTGGTGTCGCCCAGGTCGGCGGTCTCGCCCTCGGCGATGCGGCGCAGCACGCGGCGCATGATCTTGCCCGAGCGCGTCTTGGGCAGGCTCGCCGCCCACTGGATGCGGTCGGGCGCGGCGATGGGGCCGATCTCGTCGCGCACCCACTGCACCAGCGTGCGGCGCAGGCCGTCGCTGGGCGCGACGCTGGCCTTGAGCGTGACGTAGGCGTGCAGGCCCTGGCCTTTGAGCGGGTGCGCATAGCCGACGACGGCGGCTTCGGCGACGTCCGGATGGGCCACGAGCGCGCTCTCGACCTCGGCGGTGCCGAGGCGGTGGCCCGAGACGTTGATGACGTCGTCGACCCGGCCCGTGATCCAGTAGTAGCCGTCGGCGTCGCGGCGCGCGCCGTCGCCGGTGAGATAGAGCCCGGGGCAGTCGCTGAAGTAGGTTTTGACGAAGCGCTCGTGGTCGCCGTAGAGCGTGCGCAGCATGCCGGGTCCACCGTCGCGCAGGCACAAGCGGCCTTCGCACTCGCCTTCGAGCACGCGGCCGTCTTCGTCGACGATGACCGGGTCGACGCCGAAGAAGGGCAGGGTGGCCGAACCGGGTTTGAGCGCCACCGCGCCGGGCAGGGCCGCGATCAGGGTGGCGCCGGTCTCGGTCTGCCACCAGGTGTCGACGATCGGGCAGCGCCCTTCGCCGACGACCTGGTAGTACCACTGCCAGGCTTCCGGATTGATCGGCTCGCCCACCGAACCCAGCAGGCGCAGCGATTGGCGGCTGCTGGCCTGCACCGGCTCGAGGCCGTGGCGGATGAGGGCGCGGATCGCCGTCGGCGCGGTGTAGAAGATGCTGACCTTGTGCTTGTCGATGACCTGCCAGTAGCGCGAGGCGTCGGGCCAGGTCGGCAGGCCTTCGAACATCAGCGTCGTCGCGCCGTTGGCGAGCGGGCCGTAGACGATGTAGGTGTGGCCCGTGACCCACCCGATGTCGGCGGTGCACCAGAAGACGTCGCCGGGGTGGTAGTCGAGCACGTCGCGGTGGGTCAGCGCCGCGGCCATCAGGTAGCCGGCGGTGGTGTGCAGCACGCCCTTGGGCCGGCCGGTGGAGCCCGAGGTATAGAGGATGAAGAGCGGGTCTTCGGCGGCCATCGTCGCCGGCGCGCATTGCGGCGCGGCGCGATCGACGAGGTCGTGGTACCAATGGTCGCGCCCGTGCTTCATTTCCACCTTGGCGCCGGTGCGGCGCAGCACGATGCAGTGGCTCACCGAGGGGCAGCTTTGCAGCGCCTGGTCGGCGGCGGCCTTCAACGGAAAGCGCTTGCCGCCGCGCACGCCTTCGTCCGCGGTGACGAGCACGCGCGCGGCGCAGTCGCGGATGCGCCCGGCCAGCGATTCGGCCGAGAAGCCGGCGAAGACGACCGAGTGCACGGCGCCGATGCGCGCGCAGGCCAGCATCGCGGCCGCCGCCTCGGGCACGGCGGGAAGGTACAAGGCCACCCGGTCGCCTCGGGCGACACCCAGCGACTTCAGCACGTTGGCCAGGCGGCAGACCTCGGCGTGCAGTTCGCCGTAGCTCAGCCGGCGCGATTCGGCGGGGTCGTCGCCTTCCCAGATGATCGCCGTGCGCTGGGCGTTGCGCGCCAGATGCCGGTCCAGGCAGTTGACGCTGGCGTTGAGGCGGCCGTCTTCGAACCAGCGGATGTGGACGTCCCCAGGGCCGTAGCTGACGTTGCGCATGCGCGTGGGCGGCTCGGACCATTCGAGCAGCTTGGATTGCTCGGCCCAGAAGGCTTCGGGGTCTTGCAGCGAGCGGGCGTAGTCGCGGCGATAGGTCGCGGCGTCGATCCAGGCCCGCTTCTTCCAGGATTCGGGCACCGGGTAGGCAGGGCCGGGGGCGTGCGTGGGAACGGCCATGATGCCTCCTCGTCGGCAAGGGAGATGCCGAAGATGGTGGGCGGGCCGCGGGTCGGAGTAAAGCGAATGTTGTGCAGCGATCAGCGCAAACTTACTGCACTCAATTTCGATGCTCGCTGGCACGACGCCCGACCCCTTTCGGGGTGCAGCTTGGCCGTCGGTCGAATTCAGGTTTGGGGCGCTGCGCCGGCGGCCGGCGCATCCACCGGACTGCGCTGTGGCCGCGCCACTGCGAGCGAACCGAGCGCGCTGCCTTGGGCGTCGGTGACGACGCCGAAGCTCATCTCGACGTAGACCTTGCTGCCGTCGCGGTGCACGGCGCGCGTGGTCCGCACTTCCCCCGGGTGGGCGACACGGCCGGTGGCGATGGCCGCGTCGTAGGCCCTCCAGTGCGCCGCGCGAAAGCGCTCGGGAATGATCAGGTCCAGGTTCTGGCCCAGGGCCTGCGCCGCGGAATGGCCGAACAGCGCTTCGGCAGCGCCGTTCCAGACGCGGATGCGGCCTTCGCGATCGGCAAAGATCAGAGCCTCGGCCATCTGGCCGACGAGGGCCTCGAAGCCGACTTCGGCGGCAGGCGAAGGGCCCTGCTGCGCGGCATCGGGCCCGGCTCGGCGCGCCAGGTCTTCGCGGAAGAAGGCATTGAGCTCGGCGCCCGATGCCGCGTTCGCGAAGGCGTCGAAGCGGCCGGTCTCTGCGATCGAGCGCGCCGCATTCATGAACCCGCCCCAGCCGGCGCGCGCCAGCGCACCGCCGACGCTGACGCGGCGCACGCCGAGCTGCGCGACCTCGGCCAGGGTCAGCCTGGAGGCCGAGCCGATGAGCAGGTTGACGGGTTGGGGTGCGACCGCCGCGACGACGGCAGCGATCTGTTCCGCGCTGGCGATGCCGGGGGCGTAAAGGCAGTCGGCGCCGGCATGGGCGTAGGCGCGCAGGCGGGCGATGGTTTCGTCGAGATCGGGCCGGCCGACGAGAAAGCATTCGGCGCGGCCGACGAGCAGCACGTCGGCGCCGGCCTGGTCGATGGCCCGGCGGGCCGCGCGCATGCGCAGGGCGGCGGTGTCCAGTTCGAAGAGCGGGGACGCTGCGTCGCCAGTGGAGTCCTCGATCGAAAGCCCGGCGACGCCGGTCTCGACCGCAAGGCGCACGCTGTCCGCGAGGCCGGCCGCATCCAGCGCATGGCCGTTCTCGAAATCGGCGTTCAGCGGCAGGTCACTGGCCTCGACCATTTCGTGCAAGTGGGCGAGCACGGCCTCGCGCGAAGCAGCGCCGTCGGGCCGCCCCAGCGACCAGGCGTGGCCGGAGCTCGTCGTCGCCAGCGCGGCGAAACCGAGCCCTTGCAGATAACGCGCGCTGCCGATGTCCCAGGGGTTGGGAATCACGAAGCAGCCGCTCTGGTGCAGTTGCCGGAAGCTGCGTCGCTTGTCGGCGATGCTCGGGCGGATGGCGGTCATGAACCTCTCCCAGCGCGGGTCTAAGGCCGGTGATTCTCAACTCCCCGCGTGGAGGGCGGGTTCGTTGCGGAAGGCGAAGCTCAGTCTTCCAGCTCCGCCTTTGCCATCTCGACGTCCAGCCGCTCCATCGCATCCATCGCCTTGCAGGCCGCGGCGTCGGCATACAGCTTCTCGGCCTGCTTCATGCGCTTCTCGCCTTCGAGCATCACCAGGCCGTTGGCGTATTCGACCCTCGCGATCGCGCTCGTCGGGTTGATTTCGAGCGCCTGCTTGAACAACGCGAGCCCGGTCGCGGCGTCGGCGCCCTGGGTGCGGGCGAGCAGCTTGCCGACCTTGTCGATGACCTCGGCGTGGAAGGCGCCGAGCGCGATGTGGGCGTCGGCGTGCCTGGGCGCGAGCTTGATCGCGGTCTCCAGCGCCGCCTTCACCTTCGCCCCCAGCCCTTGCGACAGCGCCTTGACGACGCTGATGCCCTGGCTGTAGCGCCCGAGCGCGTAGGCCTGCCAGTAGAAGGCGTTGGCGTTCTTAGGCTCGGCGGCCTGCTGGGCTTCGGCGCGGCCGGCGACTTCGAGGAACATCGCGAGTCGCGTCTTCTCGCTCTTCTCGAGGTAGTTGGCGTAGATCGCCTGCGCCTTGTTCGCCGCCGCGATGCCGGAGCCGCCGGCCTTCAGCCCCGCTTCACAGGCCTTGTGGAACTCGCCGGCGTGGAACAGGGCCCAGGCGGTCTGCACCGCCTCGTCCTTGGGCCAGGGCTCGGCGTCGCCGGCGTGCAGGCGCGCCCAATGCTTCTTCAAGGCCGCCGCGTCGTAGCGGTATTCGGCGCTGTCGAAGGGAAAAGCAGTCCACTTGGCCACGAGTCGTCTCCTTCAGGTCAAAAGCTGCGGTACGGCCCCGCCAAGGTTTCCAGATGCTGTTTCGACCCCGGGTCGAGATAAGGCATCAGCAGCCACAAGGCGTGGAAGGCGCCGCGCCCGAGCGCGGCGCCGGCCTGTCCCGGTTCCAGCGCGCGGCGCGGATCGCGCACGTATTCGTAGCTCAGCCAGTAGCTCAGCAGCACGACCATCGCGTTCGACAGGGGCGTGGCGTCTGCGGCCGTCAGCTTCGCCGCGCCGGAGCGCGCCAGTCCGGCGAGCAGCGCCTGCACGGCGAGGGCCTTGTTCTTGAGCACGAACTGGAAATGGGTCTCCAGGCGCCGGTTCTTGCTCAGCAGGTCGTTCAGGTCGCGGTAGAGAAAACGGTACTGCCAGATGAGCTCGAACAGCAAGTGAAGGAAGAGCCATGCGTCCTCGATGTTGCCGACCCCTTGCGCCGCCGGCAGCAGTTCGTCCAGCCCGCGCTCGTAGCGCGCGAAGAGCGAATTGATGAGTTCGTCCTTGGCCGGGTAGTGGTAATACAGGTTGCCGGGGCTGATGCCCATTTCGGCGGCGATCAGCGTGGTGCTGACGTTGGGTTCGCCGAAGCGGTTGAAAAGCTCGAGCGTCACTTCGAGGATGCGCTCGGCGGTGCGGCGCGGCTTTTTCTTCGTGGCCATCGGCGCGGATTCTTGCACCGGCACGCTTGCGCCCAAGTGCCTACAATCCCGCCCCCATGCCCGCAGTCCGCTTCGAGAACGTCACCAAGACCTATGCCGGAGCCCGCGGGCCCTTCAACGCCCTGGCCGGCGTCGGCTTCGACATCGAGCGGGGCGAATTCTTCGGCCTTCTCGGCCCCAACGGCGCCGGCAAGACGACGCTGATCTCGGTGCTCGCCGGGCTCGTGCGCGCCAGCAGCGGCCGGGTCTCGGTGATGGGCCACGACGTCGTCGACGACTACACCGCGGCGCGCAAGTCGCTGGGCATCGTGCCGCAGGAGCTGGTATTCGACCCTTTCTTCAGCGTGCGCGAATCGCTGCGCATCCAGAGCGGCTATTTCGGCGTGCGGCACAACGACGCCTGGATCGACGAGCTGCTCGCCAACCTGGGCCTGGCGGACAAGGCCGACGCCAACATGCGCCAGCTCTCGGGCGGCATGAAGCGGCGCGTGCTCGTGGCCCAGGCCCTCGTCCACCGGCCGCCGGTGATCGTGCTCGACGAGCCCACCGCCGGGGTCGACGTCGAGCTGCGCCAAACCTTGTGGCAGTTCATTGCGCGCCTGAACCGCGAAGGCCATACCGTGCTGCTGACCACCCATTACCTCGAAGAAGCCGAGGCGCTGTGCAGCCGCATCGCGATGCTGAAGCAAGGGCGCGTCGTGGCGCTCGACCGCACCTCGGCGCTGCTCGCCGGCACCGCGAGCACGATGCTGCGCTTCAAGACCGACCAGGTCCTGCCCGCCGCGCTCGCCGCACAGGCGCGCGTCACCGGCCGCATCGTCCAGCTGAAGGCGCACGACGCGGCCGAGGTCGAGACCCTGCTCGCCGACCTGCGCCAGGGCGGGGTCAAGGTCGAGGATCTCGAGATCGGCCGCGCCGACCTGGAAGACGTTTTCCTCGAAATCATGGAAGGCGCGCCGGCATGAGCCCGCGGCAATGCCTTCGGGCTCATTCCCGCTTGGCGGGACTGGCCGCAGGCCATAGGGTGCACCAATGAATTTGGAAGGCGCCTCGACCCTGTTCCACAAGGAAGTGCTGCGCTTCTGGAAGGTGAGCTTCCAGACCGTCGCCGCGCCGGTTCTCACGGCCATGCTCTACCTGCTGATCTTCGGCCACGTGCTGCAGTCGCGGGTCACGGTGTTTCCGGGGGTGGGCTACACCAGCTTCCTGATCCCCGGCCTCGTGATGATGAGCGTTCTGCAGAATTCGTTCGCCAACACCAGCAGCTCGCTCATCCAGAGCAAGGTCACGGGCAACCTCGTCTTCCTGCTCGTCACGCCGCTGTCGCACTGGGCCTGGTACGCGGCCTA
>JAGWTS010000205.1 GCA_028868875.1 Burkholderiales bacterium
GCTGAAGTCCTTCCTGCGCCAGGATCCGGACATCATCATGGTCGGCGAAATCCGCGACCTCGAAACCGCCGACATCGCGATCAAGGCGGCCCAGACCGGCCACCTCGTGATGAGCACGCTGCACACGAACGACGCGCCTTCGACGCTCACGCGGCTGCTGAACATGGGCGTGGCGCCCTTCAACATCGCCTCGAGCGTGCTGCTGATCACGGCCCAGCGCCTGGCGCGCAAGCTCTGCGAGACCTGCAAGAAGCCGGCGGACTATCCTCGCGAATCGCTGCTCAAGGCCGGCTTCGCCCAGGCCGATATCGATGGCAACTGGAAACCCTTCCGGGCGGTCGGCTGCCCGGCATGCAACAACGGTTACAAAGGACGGGTGGGTGTGTACCAGGTGATGCCGATCACCGAGGCGATCCAGCGCATCATCCTGTCCGAGGGGTCGGCACTGGACATCGCCAAGCAGGCTCAGCTCGAAGGCGTGCGCGATCTGCGCCAGTCCGGGCTGATCAAGGTACGAGCCGGCGTCACGACGCTCGAAGAGATCATCACGGTCACGAACGAATAACCGCCCTTCCAATTCCACCAAACCCATGGCCACAGCAGCAGCCGCCGCGACGAGCGCGAAGAACACCAAGGAACAGATCTTCGAGTGGGAGGGCAAGGACAAGAACGGCAAGGTGGTGCGCGGCGAGATGCGCGCCGGCGGCGAGGCCGTCGTCAATGCCACGCTGCGGCGCCAGGGCATCCTCGTCGGCAAGGTCAAGAAGCGCCGCTCCAGCGGCGGGCGCTCGATCAAGCAGAAGGACATCGCGATCTTCACGCGCCAGCTGGCAACGATGATGAAGGCCGGCGTGCCGCTGCTGCAGGCCTTCGACATCGTCGCGCGCGGCAGCACCAACGCGCGCATGACCAAGCTGCTCAACGACATCCGCTCCGACGTCGAGACCGGCACCAGCCTGTCCGCGGCGTTCCGCAAGCACCCGATGTACTTCGACTCGCTGTACTGCAACCTGGTCGAGGCCGGTGAGGCGGGCGGCATCCTGGAGGCGCTGCTCGACCGGCTCGCCGTCTACCAGGAAAAGACGATGGCGCTCAAGAGCAAGATCAAGTCGGCGCTGATGTACCCGATCGCGGTGATGGTGGTCGCCTTCATCGTGCTCACGGTCATCATGATCTTCGTCGTGCCCGCGTTCAAGGAGGTCTTCAAGTCCTTCGGCGCCGACCTGCCGGCGCCGACGCTGGTGGTCATCGCGATGTCGGAGTTCTTCGTCAAGTGGTGGTACGTGATCTTCGGCCTGCTCTTCGGCGGCATCTACTTCTTCCTCCAGTCGTGGAAGCGCTCCGAGAAGATGCAGATGACGATGGACCGGCTGCTGCTGCGCCTGCCGGTGTTCGGTGACCTGATCAACAAGTCCGTGATCGCGCGCTGGACGCGCACCTTGTCGACGATGTTCGCCGCCGGCGTGCCGCTGGTGGAGGCGCTCGATTCGGTCGGCGGCGCCTCGGGCAACGCGGTCTACCGCGTTGCCACCGAGCAGATCCAGAAGGACGTGTCCACCGGCTCGGCGCTGACCACGGCGATGACCTCGACCAACGTGTTCCCGACCATGGTGCTGCAGATGGCGGCGATCGGCGAGGAATCGGGCTCGCTCGACCACATGCTGGGCAAGGCGGCCGAGTTCTACGAGGAAGAGGTCGACGACATGGTCAAGGGGCTGTCCAGCCTCATGGAGCCCTTCATCATCGTCATCCTGGGCGTGCTGATCGGCGGCATCGTGGTCTCGATGTACCTGCCCATCTTCAAGCTCGGCCAGGTCGTCTGACGGTGCTGCAGACGCTCTCCGACCTGCCGCAGGAAATCGTCTTCGGCCCCTGGGTGCTGGCGCTGCTCGGCCTCGCGGTCGGCAGCTTCCTGAACGTCGTGATCTTCCGCATGCCGCTCATCCTCGAGCGCCAGTGGTGGGCCGACGTGGCTTCGCAGCTCGCCGATCGCGATTCGTTCCGCCGCGTCTTTCGCGCCGAAGCCCCGGCCGGGGTGACCCAGGCCGGATCGGCGCTGACCAAGACCCTGGCCTCGCTCAAGCGCCTGTCGATCGCCCAGCCCGGCTCGGCCTGCCCGGCCTGCGGCCACCGCCTGCGCTGGTTCGAGAACATCCCGGTGGCGAGCTGGATCGCGCTGGGCCGCCGCTGCAGCGCCTGCAAGACGCCGATCTCGGCACGCTATCCGCTGGTCGAAACGGGGGTGGCCCTGCTCTTCGGCGTCACCGCCTGGCGCCTCGGCGGCCACGCCTCGGTGCTGCTGTGGTGCGGCTTCGGCGCCACCCTGGTGGCGCTGGCCGTGATCGACTGGGACACCACTGTCCTGCCCGACGCCTTGACGCTGCCGCTGCTCTGGGCCGGCGTCTGCACCGCCGCTTTCGGCTGGTTGCCGGCGCTGACGCTGCAGCGCTCGATCGAAGGCGTCGTCGTCGGCTACCTGTCGCTGTGGGCGGTCTACTGGCTGTTCAAGCTCGCCACCGGCAAGGAAGGCATGGGCTATGGCGACTTCAAGCTGCTCGCCGCGCTCGGCGCCTGGCTCGGCTGGCAGGCGATCCTGCCGATCGTGCTGTTCGCCTCGATCCTGGGCGCTCTCGTCGGCATCGGCATGAAGCTCACCGGTTCGCTGCGCGAAGGCCGCTTCGTGCCCTTCGGCCCCTTCCTCGCCGGGGGCGGTATCGCGGTGATGCTGATCGGCCTCGGCCCGGTGCTCGATTGGCTGGGCTGGGGCTGAAACGCGCGCCGCGCATCGGCCTGACCGGTGGCATCGGCAGCGGCAAGAGTACGGTCGCGCAGTGGCTGGCCGCGGCCGGCGCGGTCGTCGTCGACAGCGACGCGATCTCGCGCGCCCTGACCGCACCCGGCGGCGCCGCCCTGCCGCTGCTGCGCCAGACCTTCGGCGACGGCCTCTTCACGGCGGCGGGCGCGCTCGACCGCGAACGCCTGCGCAGCCTGGTCTTCGCCGACGCAGGGGCCAAGGCCCGGCTCGAAGGCGTGCTGCACCCGATGATCGGCGCCGAGACCGAACGCCAGGCCAGCGCGGCGCGCGATGCGGTGGTCGTCTTCGACGTGCCGCTGCTCGCCGAATCGCGGCGCTGGCGCGAACGCGTCGATCGCGTGCTGGTGGTCGACTGCAGCGAAGACACCCAGGCCGCGCGCGTGCGGGCGCGCTCGGGCTGGAGCGAAGAAGCGGTGCGCAGCGTCATCGCGCAGCAGGCCACGCGCGTGGCGCGGCGCGCGATCGCCGACGCGGTGATCTTCAACGAAGGCATCGGACGCGAAGAACTGCAGCGCCACGTCATGGATTTGTGGGCAGTGTGGAACAATCGGGCGCCCTAGGCAAAGCCTGAGCCCCACCCCTTGGTCCTGTACGAATACCCGTTCAACGAAGGCATCCGGACGATGCTCCGGCTCGAGCACCTGTTCGACCGCCTGGGGCAGCTGGTCGCGCGCGACTCCGCGATCGACCACCATTTCGCGCTCGCGACGATGTTCGAGATCATGGACGTGGCCTCGCGCGCCGACGTGAAGAGCGACCTGCTGAAGGAACTCGACCGCCACCGCACCCAGCTCCAGGCCTATCGCGGCAACCCGCACATCTCCGAGGCCGCGCTCGACGAAGTCACCGCACGCATCGACCACGCCTTCAACGGCCTGAACCAGCTCCAGGGCAAGGCCGGCCAGGCGCTGGCAAGCAACGAATGGCTGATGAGCATCCGCAGCCGCATCAGCATTCCCGGCGGCACCTGCGAATTCGACCTGCCGGCCTATTACGCCTGGCAGCAGCACGAACCGGCGCGGCGGCGCGCCGATCTCGAAGGCTGGCTCACCACGCTGACACCGCTGGCCGAAGCCTTGCAGGTTCTGCTGGGGCTGCTGCGCGAAAGCGGTGCGCCGCAGAAGATGCTGGCCAGCTCGGGCCAGTTCCAGCAAAGTCTTGCCGCCGGCAAGGTCTACCAGCTGATGCGGGTGCGCGTGGAGGGCAGCGACGACGCGGTGCCCGAGATCAGCGGCCACCGGCTGATGGTGTCGGTGCGCATGATGAAGCCGGACGCCGAAGGCCGGCTGCGCCCCACCAACGCCGACACCGCCTTCGAGCTCACGCTCTGCGCCTGAAGGCGATGGCCGAACGCCTCGTTCCCTGCCCGAACTGCAAGGCGCCGGCGCCCTTCACGCCGCGCAACCGCTGGCGGCCCTTTTGCAGCGAACGCTGCCGCAACCAGGACCTGGGGGCCTGGGCGAGCGAGAGCTACCGCGTCGCGGCCGAGGCACCGCCGGACACCGACGAGACGCCCAAAACCGCGCCGCACTGAGCGCGGACGGTGAGCCGGGCCCTGCGGCGGCCCTCAAACCGCGACGAAACGCCGAAAACTTCCTGCAAGCGGCCGCGCGACGGGTCGAAGAACCCGGCATGTGCCAGTTGTTCGCGCTCGACAGCGACAAGCCGACCGCGGCCACGTTCTCGCTCGCCGGCTTCGCGGCGCGCGGCGGCGCCACCGCCGAACACGGCGACGGCTGGGGCGTGGCCTTCCACGAGGGCGGGGACTGCCGCGTCTTCATGGACGCCGGCCGGGCCAGCGAATCGCCGCTGGCCGACTTCCTGTGCCGGCACCCGATCCGCGCCCGCACCATCGTCGCCCACATCCGCCGCGCCACGCAAGGCCGGGTCGGGCTCGCCAACTGCCATCCGTTCCGGCGCGAGGCCTGGGGCCGAAGCTGGACCTTCTGCCACAACGGCGACCTGAAGGACTTCCAGCCCCGGCTCGAAGGACGCTACACGCCGCTGGGCCAGACCGACAGCGAATACGCCTTCTGCTGGCTGATGCAGGAGTTGCAGCGCAGCTTAGGCGATGACGCCGCGCCCACGCCGTCGCGCCTGGCGCCGCGGCTCGCCGAGTTGGCCGCGCAGGCCAGCGCCAGCGGCCGCTTCAACTTCCTGCTCTGCGACGGCGAGGCCTTGTACGCCCACGCATCGACCCGACTGCACTGGGTGCGTAGGCGCCACCCCTTCGCCCGCGTGCGCCTCGTCGACCGCGAGATCGAGATCGACCTGGCGCGGGCGAACCGGCCGACCGATCGCATGGTGGTGGTGGCGACCGAACCCCTGACCCACGGCGAAGCATGGACCGCCTTCGAGCCGGGCGAACTGCGCGTGTTTGCGGGAGGGCGCAGCGTCTGGTCCTCGCAGGCGGAATTGGCAGCGGCCTGACCGGACGCGGCGAGCGGGGCCGCGCCGAGGCAATCGGATACCATGCGCCGGCCTTCTGCAATCCGCCCATTCAGGGCCTTATTCGACCCCCGGCCCGTGATCCAGTCCACGCTGCTCGATGTCCTGAACGCGGCCCTTTACTGGCTCGTCCACCTCGCCTTCTTCGCCCGCGCCATCCTGCGCCCGCACCGCGACTCGCAGTCGCGCATCGCCTGGGTCGTGGTCATGGCGGCGCTGCCCGTGCTCGGCATCGTCGCCTACCTGCTGCTGGGCGAGACCAACGTGGGGCGGCGCCGCGTCGAGCGCATGCGCGAGGTCTTGCAGCGCCTGCCCCCGCCGGAGCGGATTTCGGCGCTGACGCTCCCCGGCCCGGCGCTGGAGATCGACCGCCTGTTCCGGGCCGGCGCCAGCGTGAACGGCTTTGCACCGGTGCCGGGCAACCGGGCGCAACTGCTCGCGGATTCGCCCGCCGCGATCGCCTCGATGGTGGCCGACATCGACGCCGCCTGCGAGCACGTGCACGTGCTCTTCTACATCTGGCTCGCCGATGCCAGTGGCCTGGCCGTGGCGCAGGCGCTGATGCGCGCCGCGGCGCGCGGCGTGGTCTGCCGGGTCATGGCCGATGCGCTCGGTTCGCGCGCGCTCATCGCATCGCCCCATTGGCGGGCGATGCGCGAGGCCGGCGTGCGCGTGGCCGCCGCGATGCCGATCGGCAACCCGCTGCTGCGCGTGCTGGGCGGGCGCATCGATCTGCGCAACCACCGCAAGATCGTCGTCATCGACGACCGAATCACCTATTGCGGCAGCCAGAATTGCGCCGACGCCGCCTTCCTGCCCAAGGCCCGGTTCGCGCCCTGGGTCGACGTGATGCTGCGCTTCGAAGGCCCGGTGGCGCGCCAGAACCAGACCCTTTTCGCCGGCGACTGGATGGCCGACACCGACGAGGACCTGAGCGACCTGCTGCAGCGCCCGCAATGGGCGCCCGGACCCGGTTTTCCGGCCCAGGTGATCGGCACCGGGCCCACGGTGCGGCACAGCGCGATGCCCGAGGTCTTCCAGACCTTGATGTACGAGGCGCACCGGGAGCTTTTCGTCACCAGCCCCTACTACGTGCCCGACGAAGCCCTGCAGGCAGCGCTCTGCGCCTGCGCGCGACGCGGCGTGGCCACGACCATCATCTTCCCGCAACGCAATGATTCATGGATCGTCGGCGCCGCGAGCCGCAGCTTCTATGCCGAATTGCTGGCCGCGGGCGTGCGCATATTCGAATTCCGGCCCGGCCTGCTTCATGCCAAGACCCTGACCATCGACGGTGAATGTGCCTTGATCGGCTCGGCCAACATGGACCGCCGCAGCTTCGATCTCAACTACGAGAACAACATCCTGTTGCGCGATGTCGAATTGACCGCGGCGCTGCGCCGGCGCCAGCAGGTCTTTCTCGAGCAATCGGCCGAGGTCGATGCCGAGACCGTGCGGCGCTGGTCGCTGCGCCGCCGCTTGTGGATCAATGCCGTCGCAATGCTGAGCCCGGTTCTCTGATCGAACCGGGAGCCGCGCGCCGCTAAACCGCGAATTCCTCGAGCGTGCGGCCTGCCTCTATGGCCGCGCTGAGCCATTTGGGCCGCAGGCCACGACCGCTCCAGGAATTGCCGGTCGCGGGATCGCGGTATTTGGCTGCCACCTTGTTGCCCGCCGGCCTGGCAGCGCGGGAAGCGGCGGTTCGTTCGTTCAGATCGTCTTCTGTCAGGCTGTAGCGGGCCATCAATTCACGGATCTGCTCGATGGCACCGGCGCGCTCCTCGCGCTGGATCGTCGCGATCCGGTTTTCGAGTTCGGCGCGTTGCGCCAGCAATTCCTGAAGAGTCGACATCGACGGTTTCTCCGTGATCGGGGTTTTCTCGGATTTTACCTGCGCGCCATCGATCGACGCCGGAAGAAATACCCCGTCAAGAGCGGGACACGAAAGTCGTGAAAAACCCGCCGGAAGAATTTCAGCGCCCGGAAATCCATCAACTTCCGAATGAAATACAATTTCCCGATCGTTGACGACTCAAACCAAAGAGGTAGCTGCACATATGGCAACCCAATCGTACGCCCAGATCCAGTCACAGATCGCCGAACTCGCGGCACAGGCCGAGAAACTCAAGGCCGAAGAGATTGCGGGCGTCGTCGCCCGCATCAAGCAGGACATTGCAACATATGGCCTGAGCGCGCAGGATCTTTTCGGTCGCAAATCGTTCGGCGCGCGCACGAAGGCGCGCGCAACGGTCGTGGCCGGTGCGGCCAAATATGCCGACGGCAAGGGTGGGGTTTACGGCGGCCGCGGCCCGCACCCGAAGTGGCTGCGCGAAGCGCTTGCCGCGGGCAAGAAGCTGGAAGACTTTCTCTTCGGCGGCGCCAAGGCCGACGCAGCGGCGGAGCCCGCCCGCAAGGCCGCCGCCAAGAAGGGCAAGGCCGCGCCGGGCAGGAAGCCGGGCCGGCAGGTCAAGTCGGCTCGCTAGGCGCTTCCCCGAAGACAAGGCCGGTGGGTCCGACGCGCCGGGCCGCCGGCGCGTCGCGGGCCGGCCCGAGCGATCGGCGCAAGCGACCGGCGCAGGCCATCGGCCCGAGCCACCGGCTCGATCGGGCGGGTCGGCCGAACGCGCGAAGAACGCGAAAGCACGAAAGCACGAAAGCACGAAAGCAAGAAAGCCCACAAGGCCGCAGGATCGACTCGATTCCCCGGGTCGGGCGGCTGAAACCGAGGGCCCGAACGGCGCCGCTCAGAGCGCCGATTCGTCGACGTGGCAGGTGCTGCGCTTCATGCCGTCGCGCAGCGCATGGGGGCGCTTGATGGCGCCGCTGCGGTCATCGAATTCGGCCACGAGCAGATCGAGGGCGCCGCGGCGCTCATGCTCCTCGACCGCGAGCCAGGGGGCCCCGAGCGCGGCCCATCGAACGTCGTCGAGCAACAGTTCACCGGTCAGGAAGACCTGCGGGTCGCCGGCCGCGAACGACGCTTCCAAGGCCTTGCCGCCATCGCGCGGCCGGCACAGCCCATGCGCCAGCGCCGGGTCGAAGACGAGCAGGTCTCCGCACGCCAGGCGCACGCGCAGCCCCGCATGCGGCATGACGAATTCGACGTCCTCGAGGTCCAGCGCCAGGAGCCAGAACAGGCAGCGCGACCAATGGTCGGCGACATCGTTGTGGAAGCCCGCGCCGCGGCAGCCGAGGAAGTCGACCCGCGCCTCAACGCTGCGACGGCAGGCCCCGGTTTCATCGCCGAACACGCCCGTCGATTCCAGGGCTGTTGCAAGGGCGCCGGCCGGATCCGGCCAATCCGGCGCGATGGCCGCGATCTCGGACAGGCTCGTCGGCGCGCAATCCACGTCGGCGAAGCACTCCAGCGTCATGCGCGGCAGGGCGGCAACGGCGAGGCGTCGCAGCGACTCCGGGTCGACCCGGTTCACCGGGTCGACATGGCAATGGCGCACGAGATGGACCCGGTCGTAGGGCGCGCGGGCCTGCATCGCGTGCCGGGCTTCGTCGCTGCGCACCGCGAACGAGCGGAACGGCGGCGGCGCCTGAAGGCGCTCGAGGCGGACGGTCTGGTGGGCGGCGGTGTCGGGTATACGGCGAGGCATGGGTGGGCCCGGCATCGGCCGAGCCGGGTGGGCGCTCGATTGTGGGGCCCGGCACCGCGTCGATCAGGCCGGGATCAGCGCGCCAGGGCAGCACCCAGGCGCCGCAGCGCGACGCGCGCCGCCGCGAGATCCCAGGCCGCGCTGCCCACGCTCTTGAACACCCAGGGCCGCTCCAGATCCGGCGGCTGGCGCAAGGCCTGGCCGAGCGATCCAACTCGGCCCCAGTCGACGCCGGCCTGGAGCAGGTCGCCCGCCTCGTGGCGCGCACCTTTCGGGTCGTCGGCGATGAGGCCGCTGCCGGCCAGCGTGGCGGCGCCGATTTCGGCCATTTCGGGCTTGAAGGCGCCGACGCCGATGACGAGCCGCCCCGGCCGCGCCGGCTCGTCGTAGATGGCACGCTGGCTGGTGGTGAGCGTGATGACGGCGTCGACCTGATCCGGCCGCTGCGCGCCGCAGGCCCGCAGGCCGGGGTGCCGGCCGCGCAGCGCGTGGCAGAAGGCTTCGGCCGCGGCGGGCGCACGGCCCTGAACCCAGACCGTGGCCTGCGGATGCAGGGCCGCCAGTGCCAGCACGTGGCTGGCCGCCTGGACGCCGGTGCCGATCAGCAGCACCGCGCCCGGCGGCGCGGCCAGCAGCGTGCGCAGCGCCAGCATCGAGACCGCGGCGGTGCGCCGCGCCGTGAGTTCGGGCCCGTCGAGCAGGCACAGCGGGCGCCCCGTGGCGGCGTCGCAGGCCGTGACGAGGCCGTGGATCGTCGGCAGCTGGCGCTGGCGGTTCGCCGGCTGGACCGTGACGAGCTTGTGGATCGCGATGTCGGCGGCCGCGGCCGGCATGCTCAGCAGCACACCGCCGGCGCCCATCGGCACGACGAGGCGTTCCGGGCAGGCGATGGCCCCGGCTTCGAGCTCTTGGGCGGCCTGGGCCAGCGCGGAGACGAGCTCGGCGAAATCGAGCAGCGCCGCGGTCTGTTCGCGGTCGAAGGCGCGCAAGGGAGCGCCTTCTGGCAGGTCGGTCGGAGTGGTCATGGTCGTGAAGGGCGGGCCGCGCGCGGCGCCGGCCGGGGGTTGCAGGGACGTCGGGCCCGGACTCCGGGGTTCAGAAGATCGTCGGCGGCATCGCCGCGATCAGGTCGCGGGTGTAGTCCTGCTGCGGCGCTTCGAACAGCCGCTCGGTGGGCGCCGCCTCGACCACCTCGCCGGCGCGGATGACGACCATCTCGTCGCACATGTAGCGCACGACGGCGAGGTCGTGCGAGACGAACAGATAGCTCAATCCGCGCGCACGCTGCAACTCGTGCAGCAGGTTCAGCACCTGGGCCTGGACCGAGACGTCCAGGGCCGAGGTCGGCTCGTCGAGGATCAGGCACTCGGGGTCGAGCGCGAGCGCGCGCGCTATGCCCACGCGCTGGCGCTGGCCGCCGGAGAGCTCGTGCGCGTAGCGGTAGAGGTGGTTGCGCCCGAGGCCCACGTCGTCGAGCAGGCGCACCACCTTGGCGCTGCGCGCCGCGGCGTC
>JAGWTS010000206.1 GCA_028868875.1 Burkholderiales bacterium
GGCAAGCCCGCTCAGGTCGGCCACGTCCCAGAGCACCCCCAGTTCGGCAATGCCGGCACGCACGCCCTTGACGATGTCCAGGCTGATGCGCTCTTCCAGGCTCACGCGCACGGACGGGTGGCGTTCGAGAAATCCGGCGATGTCGTCGGGCAGCTCTTCGGCCAGCACCGAGGGGCTGGCGAGCACGCGCACGCTGCCTTGCGCGCCCTCGCCGAAGGCGTCGATCTCGATGCGCAACTGGTCGAGCGCGCCCAGCACCTCGCGCGCCCGGGCGAGCAAGGCCTGGCCGGCATTGGTCGGCTCGATGCCGCTGCGCCGCCGCACCAGCAGCGCCACGCCGAGCTCGGCCTCGAGCGCCGCCATGCGCTTGCTCAAGGCCGAAGCCACCAGCGATTCGCGCTGGGCGGCGCGGGCGATGCTGCGCTCTTCGCAAACCGAGACGAAAAGCTGCAGCGAGATCGGGTCGAGCGGGCGGGCCATGGGCTTGTTCAGTGGCGGGACAAGCCCCGCAACGTTCCCGATTGGAACGCTACGGCTGAAAAATCACCATTAGCGAATCCACCCGTCACTGACTAAAGTGCCCAGCCATGGACAAACCCGTGACCCTGCGCGACGTCGGCCTGCGCGACGGCCTGCAAAGCATCGCCCGCACCGTGCCCACCGCGCAGAAGCTGGAGTGGCTGCGCGCCCTCCACGGCGCCGGGCTGCGCGAGATCGAGGTCGGCTCGTTCGTGCCGGCGCGCCTGCTGCCGCAACTGGCCGACACCGCCGAGCTCGTCGCCGCAGCGAAGTCGCTGCCCGGCCTCACGGCCTCGGTGCTCGTGCCCAACCTCAAGGGCGCGCAGGCGGCGCTGGACAGCGGCGCCGCGCTGATGCTGCTGCCGCTGTCGGCGAGCCACGCCCACAGCCTCGCGAACCTGCGCAAGACGCCGGACGAAGCGGTGGCCGAGGTCGGCCGCATCCGCGCCTTGCGCGACGCCGCGGGCTCGCGCTGCCTGATCGAGGTCGGCTTCAGCACCGCCTTCGGCTGCACGATCCAGGGCCGGGTCGACCCCGCCGAGGTGCTGCGCCTGCTCGCCGCCGTGCTCGACGCCGGCGCCGACCGCGTCGGCCTCGCCGACACCGTGGGCTACGCCGATCCGCTTCAGGTTTCGCGCCTGTTCGAGCGCAGCTTCGCGGTCGCAGGCGATCGCTTGTCCTGCGGCCATTTCCACGACACGCGCGGCCTCGGCCTGGCCAACGTCTATGCCGCCTGGCAGGCCGGCATCCGCCGCTTCGACGCCTGCAGCGGCGGCATCGGCGGCTGCCCGCACGCGCCCGGAGCCAGCGGCAACGTCGCGACCGAGGATGTGGCCTACCTCTTCGCCAGCATGGGCGTCGCCACCGGGCTGGATTTCGACGCCTTGATGGCCTTGCGCCGGCAGGTCGGCCAATGGCTGGAAGGCGAGCCGCTGCACGGATCGATCTGGCGCGCCGGCCTGCCGCGCACGCTGAAGGAGCTTGCATGAACGACTTGCCGCAACCGCTGCGCGGGCTGCGCGTGGTCGAGTTCACCCACATGGTGATGGGCCCGACCTGCGGGATGGTGCTGGCCGACATGGGGGCCGAGGTCATCAAGGTCGAGCCGGTCGAGGGCGAAGGCACGCGGCGCCTGCTCGGTGCGGGCGCGGGCTTCTTCCCGATGTTCAACCGCAACAAGAAGAGCATCGGCGTCGACCTGAAGCAGGCCGCCGGCGCCGCGGTGGCGCGCCGCCTCGCGGCTTCGGCCGACGTGGTGGTCGAGAACTTCAAGCCCGGCGCGCTGAAGAAGTTCGGCCTCGACTACGCCAGCCTCGCGGCGGCCAACGACCGCCTCATCTACGTCAGCCACAAAGGCTTTCTGCCCGGCCCCTACGAGCACCGCACCGCGCTCGACGAAGTCGTGCAGATGATGGGCGGCCTCGCCTACATGACCGGACGCCCGGGCGACCCGCTGCGCGCCGGCACCAGCGTCAACGACATCATGGGCGGGCTCTTCGGCGCCATCGGCGCGCTCGGCGCGCTGATCCAGCGCGGCATCACCGGCAAGGGCATGGAGGTGCAGTCGGCGCTGTACGAGAACAACGTGTTCCTGATGGGCCAGCACATGCTGCAGTTCGCGATGACCGGCCATCACCCGAAGCCGATGCCGGCGCGCGACAACCCCTGGGCGGTCTACGACGTGTTCACGGTCAAGGACGGCGAGCAGATCTTCCTCGCCGCGGTGAGCGATGCCCAATGGCAGGTCTTCTGCGACGCGCTCGGCTTCGCCGACCTGTTGGCCGACCCCGCGCTCGCGACCAACAACGACCGGGTGCGCGTGCGGCCGCAATTGATCCGCACCCTGAGCGAACGCCTCGCCGGGCGCGACGCGGCGGAGCTGGCGCGGATCTTCGAAGACTCCGGGTTGCCGTTCGCGCCGATCCGCCGCCCCGAAGACCTGTTCGACGACCCGCACCTGCTCGCCACCGGCGGACTCGCCGACGTCGAGCTGCCCGACGGCCCGAAGGCCGGCCAGACCGTGAAGACGACGCTGTTCCCGATCACGATGGACGGCCGGCGCCTGCCGGTGCGGCTGCAGCCGCCGCCCCTGGGCGCGCAGACCGCCGAGTTGCTCGAAGGCCTGGGCTACGGCGCGCAAGAAATCGAAACCCTGCGCGCGCAAGGCATCGTTGCCTGAGCCCGCCTCACCCTGAATGGAGACCCAGATGACCACGATCACCCTCACCCGCCGCCAATGCCTGCTGGCGCTCGCCGCCGCCACGGCCTTGCCCGCGCACGCCCAGGTCGACCGGCCGGTGCGCTTCATCCTGCCCAACGCCGCGGGCTCCGGCGTCGACGCGATCACGCGCTCGGCGCAGTCGGCGCTCGGCAAGGCGCTGGGCCATCCGGTCGTGGTCGACAACCAGCCCGGCGCCGGCGGCATCGTCGGCCTGCAGCAATTGGCACGTTCGGCCCCCGACAACTACACGCTGGCGGTGGTCTCCAACAACGTCGTCATCTTTCCGAGCCTGTACAAGAAGCTGCCTTTCGAGATGCCGGGCGACTTCACGCCCATCGCCGTCGTCGGCTCGACGCCGGTCGTGCTCGTCGTCAATGCCAAGGTGCCGGCCAACAACTCGAAGGAACTGGTCGCGCTGTTGAAGGCCCATGGCGACACGATGAACTACGCCTCCAGCGGCAACGGCACCATCCTGCACCTGGCTTGCGAGCTGTTCCTGGAAGCGGCCGGCGTCCATGCCCGCCATGTGCCGTACAAGGGCGTGGGGCCGATGCTCACCGACCTGATCGGCGGCCAGGTGCAATTCGCCGCCGCGGCGCTGCCCAGCGTGCAAGGCCACATCAAGAGCGGCGCCCTGAAGGTGATCGGCGTTGCCTCGGCCAAGCGCGTCGCCGCCGCGCCGGACATTCCCACCTTCGTCGAGCAAGGGCTGCCGGGCTACATCGTCGACGCCTGGTTCGCGGTCATCGGCCCCAAGGGCCTGAGCGCCGCGCAGGTGCAGGAAGACCACCAGGCGGTGGTCGCCGCCTTCACCGATCCCGCCGTGGCCGAGGCGATGGCCAAGCAGGGCAACGTGATCGACGTGCAATCGCCCGAGCACTCGCTCGCCTTCTTCCGCTCCGAACTGGCGCGCTACGCGGCGGTGACGAAGAAGGCCGGGATCGAGCTGCAGTGAGCTTCATGCCGCGCCGGGTGCTGCTGCTCGCCGCGAGCGCGGCGCGCGTGCGCGAGCAGCTCGGCGGGCGCCGCCTGACGCGGGCCGAGGCCGGACCGCTGCGCGACGACATCTCCACCGACGAGATCTCGCCGCTGACGGCGATGGTGCATTTCGACGCCACGCTGGGCCGCCACGCCCACACCGGATTCACGGCTGACGGCGAGCGCCCGATCGCGCGCGACGCCTTGCGCGAGGCCGGCATCGAGGTGCTGGTGGGCGGGCGGCGCTACGGCAAAGGCAGCTCGCGCGAGCACAGCCCGCTGGCCGAGCGCGCGGCCGGCGTCAGGCTGGTCATTGCCGAGAGCTTCGAGCGCATCTACCGCCAGAACGCCGACAACCTGGGGCTGTGGACGAGTACCGACATGAGCCTGGTCGAGCGCTTTGCGCAAGGCGTGGGCGTCACGCTCGAAGAGATCCTGGCCGACCGCGATGCGCAGGCGGCCGAGATCCTGCGCGCCGGCGGCCTGCTCGCCTACGGGCTCGGGCCCGAGACGCCGCCGGCCGATCCGGCGCCGGGACCGAAGACGCTGTTCGAGAAGATCGTCGAACGCCACCGCGTGCGGCCGGGTTTCGTGCGCGCCGACCGGCGCTTCATCCACGAGTATTACAGCGGCATGTGCGACCACCTGCTGCGCGAGCAGGGCGACCCGCCGCTGCACGACACGGGCAGCATCGTCTGCTTCGAAGACCACCTGTCCTACGTCGAGCGCAGCCCGGTGCATGTCGGCCAGGGCCTCGTGCCTTCGGTGCGGCGCTTGTCCAATGCGCACCGCGCCTTCGTCGCCCGCCACGGCCTCGTCGACCACGGCCCCGCGGCCGGCGGCGAAGGCTCGCAAGGCATCTCGCACGCGATCATGGCCGAGCGCTACGCCTGCCCGGGCGAGCTCATCGTCGGCACCGATTCGCACACCCCGCACAGCGGCGCGCTCGGCTGCGTGGCGATCGGCGTCGGCAGCACCGACATGGCCAACGCCTTCGTCACCGGCGCCGTCAGGCTGGGCGCGCCGCAGGTGCTGCGCATCGAGGTTGCGGGCCGGCTGCCGGCGGGCGTGACGGCCAAGGACCTGGCCTTGCACCTGCTCGCCTTGCCGGCGCTGCAACGCGGCAGCGGCATCGGCCGCGTCTTCGAGTTCGGCGGCGAAGCGGTGCGGGCGCTGGGGTCCGACGAGCGCGCCACCCTCACCAACATGACGGCCGAGCTCGGCGGCCTGACCGGCCTCGTCGAGCCCGACGAAGAAACCCTGCGTTTCCTGCGCGAGCGCCGCGGCGTGTCGCTGCAGCTCGAGCCCTGGATGCGCAGCGACCCCGGCGCCGTTTATGCCGAGGTGATCCGGGTCGACGGTGCCCAGGTGCCGACGATGGTCGCGCGCCCCGGCGACCCCGGTCGCGGCGTGGCGCTGGCCGACCTGGCCGAGCGACCGCGCGTGGACATCGCCTACGGCGGCTCCTGCACCGCAGGCAAGCGCGAGGACTTCGAGCAATACCACGCCGTGCTGGCCTGGGCGGCGGGGCGCGGGCTGCGCGTGGCGCCAGGCGTCGAGCTGTACCTGCAATTCGGCACCCAGGACGTGCGCGCTCATTGCGAGGCCCGGGGCTGGACGGCGGTGTTCGAGGCCGTCGGCGCGCAGTTGCTGCAGCCGGCCTGCGGCGCCTGCGCCAATTGCGGCCCCGGCGCCTCGACCGTCGAGACGCAGGTGACGGTGAGCGCGATCAACCGCAATTTCCCCGGCCGCTCCGGGCCCGGCTCGGTCTGGCTCGCCAGCCCTGCCACGGTCGCGGCGAGCGCGATTGCGGGCGAATTGGCTTCGTTCGAGGAGTTGCGGCGCCGCCATGCGGACTGATCCGCCTGCGCCCTCGAGGGGCGTCGGGGAGCGCGTGCCGAAGCGGGACTGATCGTCGCTGTCGGGCGCTGCGAGCCTGCGTCGTCAGCGGTTCGCGGATCGCGTCTGCGGCCGGTGCCTGTCCAGCGTGCGCTCGAGCGCGCACGATGAGCACGAGCCCCGACGCGATCGAGAACAGCATGACGAAGGTCCGCAGCACGCCAGCGTTCATGCGGTGATGGACGAGCTGGCTGAGGGCGGC
The DNA here is from genome assembly GCA_028868875.1 of Burkholderiales bacterium. Taxonomy (GTDB): domain Bacteria; phylum Pseudomonadota; class Gammaproteobacteria; order Burkholderiales; family Burkholderiaceae_C; genus Rubrivivax. Next base: position 5,820 of record JAGWTS010000206.1, read on the forward strand.
GCCGACGAGCAGGGCCGGCAGGAGCTGGGCCGCGTGGGCGAACTGGAGCGCGTCGACCCGCCCCGCCTGCCACAGAAAGGCCAGCGAGAGGAGTTCGCCGACGACAAGGCACAGCGCGATGGTCGAGCGCATGACGGCCACGGGATGGTGCTGGCAGACCAGGGCCAGCGGCGGCCCGCCGATGCCGGCGACCGTCTCCGTCACGCCGGTGATCGAGCCTGCCGCCACGAAGACGCCGCGGCCGGGACGAAACACCTGCATCGCCATCGTGACGAGCACGGCCAGTCCGCCGAAGGTGCCGACGAAGCGGCCCACGGTGATCCAGGCACCGCTGTGCCGGTCGAGCGCCACACGCTCGCGCCAGACCACGTAGAGGTTGAGCGCCGGCATCAGCACGAGTACCGAGACCGGCAGCCATTGCGGCGCCATGTACCCGACTGCGAGCGAAGGATCTGGCGCACGGGCAGGCCGTGCGCACGCGAGGCAAGGGCTGGCTTGTCGTGGGCGAGGCCACAGCCATCTGGCCCGTCCGATTCATCGCTCTCGTGCTCGAGCAGTCGAAACTCGGCGGTCGGCGGCGCCGCCAACTCCACCCAGAAGCCGATCGTGATGGGGTGCTCGGCGTCGAGGAGAGCAGGGCGCTCGCAAAACGAGAGCCCCCGGGGATTGGCTTCCAGGGCAGGCCAAAGCTGCCAGACCTCGTGGCTTCCCAGGTTGAGGCGGCGGCCGAGCTTGGGGCTGAAGACCTCGATGCGTCGACGCAAATCTCGTCGCGCCAGAGGCGCCGGGCGAAAGCTCGAGGCGGAAGATGCGACGGAAGTGGGTCGGCAGAATCAGCCGCTCGGCCTCCTTGCGGTAGGCGCGCAGTGTCGCGGGAGCCTCGTGCAGCGACTGTTGTCAGCAAGCACGATCGCTGACTGTCGCGTGCAGGTTCGTGCCGCGGCGTTGAACGGAGAACTCACGCCGCAGCGACTGGCGACGCATTCAAGGGCGCGATGCGCAAACGATCGCCAGGCACGTCACACCGCGTAGGCCCCCCATGTGGTTTGGATCACCCTCCTTGACACAAGGCGCGGCAAGCCCTCGTGGGGCGTCCATGCGATGGCGTGCGTGACGCCACGCACGATGTGCAGCCGCTGGCGCAGATTGGCCGCGGTTGCTCGGCGACGACACTAGCGCTTCAGCGTCTCTTCTTCGGCCTTCTTCTTCCTCTCCTCAGGCGTCAGCGCCTTGGCATCAGGCTCAGGTTTCGGCGCCTTCACCGCGGGTGGCGGCGTGGCGGCCCTGGCTGCGCCCGCCCTGGCCGCTTCGCCCTTGATCGCATCTGCCTTGGCCGCTTCGGCCTTTGCTGCTGCGGCCTTGGCGGAATCGGCGCGCTCTGCATTGGCCCTGGCTGCGTCCGCCCTGGCCGCTTCGGCCCTGCTCGCATCTGCCCTGGCCGCTTCGGCCTTTGCTGCCGTGGCCTTCGCCGCTTCAGCCGGGATGGGCGCGGCCTTTGTGCCAACCGCCTGGCGTGCGTCGCCATGGGCCGAGTCAACCCTGGCGGCCTCCGCCTTGGAAGCTTCTGCCCGTCGCGCATCCGGTGACCTGCCGGCGGGCGGTATCGGGGGCGGCAACGCGGTCGCCGGAGGTACGTGGTCGGTGCTCACCACGCTGACCTTGGCCGCGGGTGCGGTAGCGATATCGGGTTTCAACTGCGTTCGTTGCGCCTTGTCGATCGTCATGCCCGGCTTCGCATCCAGCAGCTTCTGCTGGGCCGCGAAGGGGACCGGCAACGGTGGCGGCGCGGTTCGAGCGACGACGGCCTGCTCCAGAGCGGGCGGTTTGGCGACCGCCTCAGCGGCACCGCCATGGACGCTTTGCTGCACCGGCGCCACGCGAGCGACGTGCACCACCAGCCCGCTGAGAGCCTCTTGCCTGGTTACCGGCAGCGCGGCCTTTGCCACCGACTGCGACTGCGCGAATGCCCGCGCTGGCACGGCGACCACAGCGCCCGTCACCTGTTGGTTGACATAGACCACCTTGGTAAGGTTCGACGTGTTGTTGACGATGGTGGTGTTGTTGGTGACGTGGGTCGTGTTGTAAACGTTGGTCAGTATCGTCGGGGCAATCACTGCGTTGCTGCGATTGATGTTGTCGAAATAGCGGCGACTCACCGGGTATGACGGCTGATAGACCTCGCGCGGGGCGAGCGGAAACCAACCTACAGCGGCGGCGGCGATGCTGCCGATAGCGGCAGAGACCCGAAAATCTGCACCCCCGACAAATGCCACGAGTGCCGGCGCATACACCGCTGCCTCACGCGGCGGCCCCGGAACCCAGGCCCAAGAGTCCCCGATGTTGGCCCAGCGGCCATAGTGTGAAACGGCGAAGCCCCATGGCGCCTCGTCTACCCAGGTCCAACCCCATGGATCCATCCAAACCCAGTGACCATCTCGGTAAGGGGTCCAGCCGGCCGCCACGCGCGTCGGCGTCCAGACGTTGCCATAGTTCGGGTCGAAGCGCCAAGTACCGTTCGCATCGAGGTCTTCGTAGCCGACCACATCGGGCGAAACGAAGCGCGCGGACGCCGAATTGTCGTCGCGCCGATCGCGGTCTCGTGCCCAACGGTCCAGATCGTCCTCACGCGGCGGGCCCAGGGGCGCGTAATCCGAGAGGCCGGTGCCATAGAAGCGATAGCCTTGCTGCGGGTTGACGGCATACGCTGCGTCGTCACCGTAGACCTCGGCCTGTCCGCGCTGGACAGTGACAGCCGTTGCGTCGGCATTCGGGTCCACCTCGATGCGGTACTCGCCGGGACGATGCAAGGTCAGCGCGAGATTGGGCGTATCGACTTCGAAGGCTTGGTCGGCCTCGATGTGGCGCACCCGTACGATCAAGGTGCCTTGCGAGAGCTGCAATTGCGCGATGTGGTCGTCGAGATTGAGCAGCGTCACGCTGGTGGCCGCCCCAAGGCGGATCGACGCGCCGCCGAGCTGCAACTCAGCGCGTGACCGAGCCGCCGACCACAGCCTGTCTCCGGTGGTCAGAGGCCGGTTCATCACGGCCTCCACCCAATCGGGCTCACCGGCGGGTGAGAAACTCACCGTTCCACCGACATAGGCCAGGCGCGCCGCCCGCGAAGGCGGTTCCGCCCGGGCCCAACTGGCGACCGCAACCGATATGACCGCGACAAGAACCAGCAGTGGGTGGCGAAGATTAGACATGTCTATTCCTGATTAGCGACGATGTTCAGCAGGATCACTCTGTGAGCCATCGAGGCTCGAGGGTGGGTATGCCAATGACGGAGGTACCCGTTGCCGATTCACCGCGTGCAACTTCAACGCGGGCTCTCGATGGCTGAGTTCATCGAGCGCTACGGTACCGATGACCGGTGCGCGCAGACCCTGGGCGCCAGCCGCTGGTCGGACTGAATCCGCTGCGATGCTTGTGGCGGGCGCGCCCGCAGCACGTTTGGCCGCGATGGGCGGCCGCTTTGGCAGTGCCCCGACTGTCTGCACCAGACCAGCCTGATCAGCGGCGCGATCTTCTAGGCCTCGAAGTTGTCGTTGTCTCGCTGTCTTCTCGCCATGCACTTGCTGACGCAGGCCAAGAGCAACGTCTCCGCGCTCGAACTCGAGCGCCACCTGGGCGCGTGCTCTCGAACCGCCTGGCTCGTCGGGCTCGGGCTGCTGGAGGTCATGCGGCTTCGCGAGGAGGGTCGGCTGCTCACCGGGCGCGTCGAGATCGCCGCCGAAATGGGTGCCGTCCACGACCGGACGGTCACCGGAGGCGGCAAGGCTTGCGTTGCGCTGGATCCGTTCACTGCCGTCGATATCCTGTTCGGCAACCGGAAGACCGCCATGTCCGGCGCCTACCAGGCGATCAAGTTCGCCAAGCACGCGGTGCGCTACCTGGGAGAAGTGCAGTACCGCTTCAATCGCAGGGACGACCTGAGATCGATCCTCGCGCGGCTCGTCAAAGCGGCAGGGGCCACCGGCCCGATTCGGGAATCGACGATCAGGGTTGCTGAGGTTCATCGCCAATCAGGACCAGCGGTGGCGTCTGGGCTAGAGTGACAACAGGCGTTGAAAGAACGAGCGGTAGCCACGCAAGGCGATGCGCAAGTCTTCCGTGGACGCGTGATCCGCCTGATCGACTAGTCCCTCGAGCCGAATTCGTGCATCCGAAAAGGACTTCGCCAAGGTCTGCATGACCTGGGCAACCAGTTCGTCGGCCTTGCGCACGGCTTGCTTCGGGTCGTCAACAAAGCCGATCTGGACCGCATCCCAGGTGGTGCGAAAATCTTGTCCCTCTTGCAGGCGGAACAGAGGCGCGAGCGTCTCATCCTCGGATTGAGCGCTGGCTGCTGATCCGCTGTCGACTGGAACGGCGATGCTCGGGTCGAGAGCGCTCTGCGACTTCGGCGCTTGCGCGGGAGCCACCAAGTCGGCTGTCGAGAGCGTTTCTGTGCTCGCAATCATGAATGAACCTCCACCTGACTGGTTGGGATGATCGGCCGCGAGACGGCCGCCTTGTCTTCGAGCAATTCATCGAACAGCGCGCGGTAGTGCAC
>JAGWTS010000207.1 GCA_028868875.1 Burkholderiales bacterium
TCCAGCGGAAGACATCGAAGTCGTGGATCAGCATGTCGCGGAAGATGCCACCGGAGCTCTTGATGTAGTCAGCCGGCGGCGCTCCCGGGTCGCGGCTGGTGATGACCAGCATCTCGGGATTGCCGATCTCGCCGCGCGCCAGGCGCGTGGCGGCCTCGTTGAAGGTGGGGTCGAAGCGGCGCTGGAAGCCGATCATGCAGGCGACGCCGGCGGCCTCGACCGCGCGCGCGCATTCCAGCGCGCGCGGCACCGAGAGATCGACCGGCTTCTCGCAGAAGATGTGCTTGCCGGCTTTCGCGGCGCGCAGGATCAGCTCGCTGTGGGTCTGGGTCGACGAGCAGATCGCGACCGCGTCGACGCTCGAGTCTGCGAACACTTCGTCGATGCCGGCCACCTGGGCGCCGTGGCGCTGCGCCAGCTCGCGCGCGGATTCGACCATCGGGTCGCTCACGTACTTGAGCTTCACGCCGGGCAGCGCGGCCAGGTTGGCGGTGTGGATGCGGCCGATGCGGCCGGCACCAAAGAGGGCGACGTTCTTCAACTGTGGGCTCCAGACAGGCGATCGCCAGGCAAGGCCCGGCGGATGCCAGCGACTATAGAGGCGTGCCCGATAAATGAAAAGAGTTTTCTATTTACCAGAAGTAGGTGAAAACACTATTTCAATTTTGAGCCTGCCCACAAGATGATCGCCGGGCCCCGCGCTGTGCGGGCTGTTGCTGCCATGGAGTTGCCCTTGACCCCGACGATCCGCTTTGCCATCAACCGCATCAGCGCCCCGCGCCTGGGCTTCGCCGATTTCGCGGCCCTGGTGCGCCGCCTCGGCGTCGATGCGGTCGAGATCCGCAACGACCTGCCGGGTGTCGAATGCGTCGACGGCACGCCGGCCGCGACGATCGCCGCGGCCGCAGGCGCGAACGGGCTCGTCGTGCGCTCGATCAATGCCTTGCAGCGCTTCGATCGCTTCGACGCCGAGCGCCGCGCCGAGGCCGAGGCGCTGATCCGCTACGCGCTCGAGTCGGGGGCCCAGGCCCTGGTGCTGTGCCCGACCAACAGCCGCCAGGACACACGCAGCGCCGGGCAACGCCATGCCGACCTCGTGCATGCGCTGCGCCAGCTCGAGCCCCTGCTCGGCGCTGCCGGACTCGTCGGCCTGGTCGAGCCGCTGGGCTTCGAGGAATGCGCGCTGCGGCGCAAATCGCAGGCGGTGCGGGCATTCGAGGAAATCGGCGCGGGCGCCACGTTGCGCCTCGTGCACGACACCTTCCACCACCGTCTGGCGGGAGAAGGCCTGTTCTTTCCGGAGTGGACCGGCCTGGTCCACCTCTCGGGAGTCGAAGACCCGGCGCTTGCCGCCACGCAGATGCGCGACGGCCACCGCGTGCTGGTCGGCCCCGGCGACCGCCTGGGCAATGCGGCCCAGCTGCGGCGCCTGCTGGACGCCGGCTATGCCGGCTATGCGTCGTTCGAGCCCTTCGCCGAGGAGATCGCCTGCGCGCCCGACATCGAGGCGCGGCTGCGCTCGAGCATGGAACACCTGCGCCAGGCCGTCGCGGCGGCCTGAGCGAGGCGCTCAGCGCCCGGCTTCCTCGTTCGACGCGGTGGTCGAGCGGTACGGCAGCTCGAGGCGGTAGGCCAGCGCCATGAACAAGCCTTGCGCCAGGCCCATCGTGTTGGTGAGCGAGCGGAAGCCGAAGGTCGTGTTGTCCTGGACGATCAAGGCCACATGGGCGTCGCGTGCGAGCGGGCTCATGCGGCTGTCGGTGATCGCGATCAGGCGCGCGCCCCGCTGCAGCGCGGCCTGGATCACCGCGAGCGTCTCTTCGGCGTAGGGCGCGAACGAGATCGCGATCATGACGTCGCTCTTGCGCACCGAGCGCATCTGGCCCTCGTGCATGCTGCCGAGCGCGGTGACGAGGCCGATGCGCTTGTCGGTGTGCTGCAGCGCGTAGTCCAGGTAGGCCGCGATCGGGAACGAGCGGCGCGAGCCGGCAATCCAGATCGCCTCGGCCTCGGCGAGCAGGTCCACCGCCTTCTTGAAGCTCGGGCCGTGCAGGCCGTCGCGCAGCTCCTGCATGGCGGCGATGCTGCCGCCGAGCAGTTCCTGCGCGATCTCCACCGCCGACAAGCTGCCCGCGCCCGATTCGATGACCTCGCGGATGCGCGTCTTGTAGCTGCGGCTGGGCGAGATCTGGTGCGCAAGGCCGTCGCGGAAGATGCGCTGCATCTCGGTGAATCCCGAGAACCCGAAATGCTTGGCGAAACGCACCACCGCCGAGGGCTGGACTTCGCAATGGTCGGCGACGTCGCGGATGCCTTCGAGGCCGAGGTGGTCGCGGTGCTGTTCGATGTAGCGCGCGATGACCTTCAATTGCCGGCTCAAGCCATCGTGTTCTTCCGAAATGCGCTTGAGCAGCGATTCGACGGTCGTCTTCGGAGCAACAGGCGCCACGGCATCTTTCCACGGTGCGGAGAGGGTCGGATTCTATGCGCTCCCTCCCCGGTATTTGAAATTTCTTGTTCGCTTCAATTCGCTATTAGAATTTCATTTGCACAAACAGGGGCCGGCTTCTAGAATGGCTAGACTGCGCCGATTCGCGGCCAAGTTCCGCCCGCCGGGCCGCCTGCCATGAATCCAGATCGCGCGATGCTCATCGTCGGCGCCGGCCACGCCGGAGGCCGCGCGGCCCAGGCCTTGCGCGAAGCCGGCTGGCCGGGCCCGATCGTGATGATCGGCGCCGAGGCCCATCGGCCCTACGAGCGCCCTGCCCTGTCGAAGTCGCTTCTCACGGGCGAGCGCGATGCCGGGTCCTGCGCGCTGCGACCCGATGCGGCCTGGACGCAGGACCGCATCGAGCACGTCGTGGCGCGGGTCGCGGCGCTGGACCTCGGGGCGCGCGCGGCGGTGCTCGAGGACGGTCGGCGCTTCGCCTATGACCGACTCCTGCTGGCCCCCGGCGGGCGCCTGCGCCGCCTTGGCATTCCCGGCGCCGATGCCGAGGGCGTCTTCGGCCTGCGCACGCTGGACGATGCCGCGGCGATCGCCGCCCGGCTGCGGCCCGGGGCGCACATCGCGATCGTCGGCGGCGGCTTCATCGGTCTCGAGGTCGCGGCGTCGGCGCGAATGCGCGGCTGCCGCGTCAGCGTGCTCGAGAGCGCGCGCGGATTGCTCGGGCGCGCGGTGCCGGCGCCGGTGGGGGCGCAGATGATCGCGCTGCATCGGACCCGTGGCGTCGAAATGCACCTGGGAGCGACGCTTCGCGCGATCGAATCGCGGGCAGACGGCCGCCTCGGCCTTCGCCTCGATGGCGCCGACGAACTCGTCGCCGACACCGTGATCGTCGGCATCGGCATCGATCCCGACACCGAGCTGGCGCGCAAGGCGGGCCTGGCGGTGAGGCGCGGCGTGATCGTCGATGCGCGGCTCGAAACGAGCGTGCCCGGCATCTTCGCGGCGGGCGATGCAGCGGAGTTCCCGAGCCGCGCGTCCGGCCTGCCGATGCGCCAGGAGACCTGGCACAACGCCGAGACCCAGGCGCGCTGCGCGGCGCTGAACATGCTCGGAGCGGCCAGGCCCTACGACGCCACACCCTGGTTCTGGTCCGACCAGTACGACCGCCAGTTGCAGGTGGCGGGCGAGCCTGCGCTCGGCACCGCCTCCGTCGTGCGCAAGATCGGCGACGAGGCCGAGATCCACTTCCATCTCGACGACCGAGGCGTGGTCGTCGGCATGAGCGGATTCGGCGCGGCGGGCGGCGCGGCCAAGGAACTCAAGCTCGCGCGCATGCTGGTCGAGCGCGCGGCCCGCCCCGAGCCGGCGCGGCTGGCCGACCTCGGGGTCAGGCTCAAGTCCTTGCTGTGAAGCGCCGCGCCGGCGGCTCCGTTCAGATCTGGATCAGGATGCGCCCGCCTTCGACCCTGGCCGGATAGGTCTTCAGGTTCACGCACACCGGCGCGCCGAGCGCCCTGCCGTCGCGGATGTCGAAGCGGCCGTTGTGCTTGGGGCATTCGATGACGTGCTCCATCACCAGTCCGTCGCACAAATGCACCTGCTCGTGCGTGCACAGGCCGTCGCTGGCGTAGACGGTGTCGTCGAATCGATAGACCGCGAAGGTCCGGCCTTCGTGGTCGAAGCGCACCACGTCTTCGTCGTCGATGTCTTCGAACGCACCGGCGTCGATCCAGGCACTCATCGTTCTCGTCTCCGTTTCAGGCGTGCTGCGGCAGCGGCCGCACCACGTGGTAGTTCGGGTCGCGCGTCTGGCGTACGAGCGCCGGCAGGATCTCGGCATAGGCGGCGAGGGTGCTCGCATAAGGCGGCGGCGTGTCGTCCTTCACCACCTCGTGCAGGCGCGGCAAGGCGTGGAAGGGCACCATCGGGAACATGTGGTGCTCGACGTGGTAGTTCATGTTCCAGTAGAGGAAGCGGAACACCGGGTTCATGTAGACGGTGCGGCAGTTCCGGCGGTGGTCGAGCACGTTCTCGGGCAGGCCGGCATGCTGGGTCAGGCCGAAATAGAGATAAAGCCAGGCCCCGTACAGGCTGGGCAGGCCGACGAACAGCACCGGCAGCCAGCTCGCGCTCGCGATGGCGGCGACGATGGCCGCGGCATGGACGGCGACGATGACGCGCGCCTCGCGGATCACCCGGGGCCATTCCGTCTCGGGGATGAAGCTCTTCTCATCCTCGCCGAGGCGGCCGCAGGCATTGTTCAGCAGCTTCGGCAACTCGCCCTTCGCGTGCCAGACGGCGCAGAGGTTCAGGCCCAGCGCGAGCCAGTTCGTCGGCACCGGCGCCGCGATCTCGGGGTCGCGGCCGACGATCAAGGTGTCGGTGTGGTGGCGCGCATGGCTCCAGCGCCAGACCGTGGGGCGGCGCAACAGCTGGAACGAGGCCACGCGGTAAAGCCAGTCGTTCATCCAGCGCGTCTTGAAGGCCGTGCCGTGGCCGGCCTCGTGCCAGCGCGAGTCGGCCGGGCTGCAATACAGCGTGCCGTAGAGGAGGAAGGCCGGCAGGGCCCAGGCCGTGCCCCAGGAGAGAAAGGCGAGGCCGCCGCTGCCGAGGATGAGCGCGTACCAGAGCAGGGTGTCGCGGATGGCGCGGCCGTCTTCGCGCCGCATCAACTCCTTCATCGTCGCGCGCGGCACCGCGCACTGGTACCAGCGCGCATTGACGAGGCCGGCGGCGCGGGCGTGCTCGCCGGCGCCGCCTACGAGCCTGTAGTCGCCGGGGCTGCGGGTTGCGGAATCGTTCACGGCAGGTTTTCTCCTGGGAGGTCTTGCTTCAGCGGCCGGAGCCTGCACCGACTCAGCTGCGGCGCTTGCGCTGGCGGTACTGGTCGGCGACGACCGCGGCGACGATGATCGCGCCCTTGACCATCTCCTGGTAGTAGGCGTCGATGCGGATGAAGGTGAAGCCCGAGGTCATCACGCCCAGGATGAGCACGCCGATCACCGTGCCCGTCATGCGGCCGACGCCGCCCGAGAGCGAGGTGCCGCCGATGACGACCGCGGCGATGGCGTCGAGCTCGTACATCACGCCCATGCCCGACTGGCCCGAGATGGCGCGTGCCGCCGTCACCGTGCCGGCCACGCCGCTGAGCGTGCCGGCGATCGTGTAGACCCAGATCAGGTGGCGGTTGACGTCGATGCCGGAGACCAGTGCCGCCTGGCGGTTCGCGCCGATGGCATAGGTGAACTTGCCGAAGCGGGTGTAGCGCAGCACGACGTGGAAGATCGCCGCGACGATGAGGAAGATGTACACCGGGTTGGCGCCGCCGCCGATCCAGGCGAAGCTGTCGGTGAGCATGCTCACCGGCATGCCGCCGGTGAACCACTTGGCGAAGCCGCGCGCGGCCACCATCGTGCCCAGCGTGGCGATGAAGGGCGGGATCTGGGTGAAGGCGATGAGCGCGCCGTTGAGGAGGCCGACGAGCAGGCCGATGACGCACCCGGCGAGGATGGGCCAGATGATCGGCAGGTCGGTGAGGTGCGGGAACACGGCGCGCGGGAAGTCCGAGACCTGGGCCAGGCTGGCCGAGACCACGGCCGCCGCCGCCACCACCGATCCCGAGGACAGGTCGATGCCGCTGGTGATGATGACGAGGTTGACGCCGACGGCGATGATGCCGATCACCGAGACCTGCAGGATGATGATCTGCAGGCGCTCGAGGTTGAACAGGAAGCTCTGGTCGTTGAGATACCAGCCCAGGGCCTCGAAGAACAGGCTGATGCCGATCAGCACGAGAAAGATGCCGGCCTCGGGCGGCCATTTGCGCGGCCGCGGCTTGTAGGTCATGGACTGCGCGCCCACGCTCGACTGGAAGAGGCTCATCGGGTTTCCGTCCTTCTTGGTTCGTTGCGGCTCAGGAGGAGGCCAGCTCCATGATGCGCACCTGGTTCGCGTCCTTGCGCTCGACGATGCCGGTCATGCGGCCTTCGTGCAGCACCATGATGCGGTCGCTCATGCCCAGGACCTCGGGCATCTCCGAAGAGATCATCAACACCGCGAGGCCCTGGCCGGCGAGTTGCGACACCAGGCGGTGGATCTCGGCCTTGGCGCCGACGTCGATGCCGCGCGTGGGCTCGTCGAGAATCAGGATGCGCGGGCGCGTCAGCAGCCAGCGGCTGATCAGCACCTTCTGCTGGTTGCCGCCCGAGAGGTTCTGGATCACCTCGTTCAGCCCCGGTGTCTTGATGCGCAGCTTCTGCCCCATCTCCTCGCAGTCACGCGCGAGTTCGCCCTGGGCGACGAAGCCGAACTTCACGTAGCGCTGGCTCAGCACCGCCGACTCCATGTTCGAGAGCACGTCCAGGATCAGGAAGCAGCCGCTTTCCTTGCGGTCCTCGGTGAGGAAGGCCATGCCCTGCTTCATCGCCGCCGCGGGCGAATCGATCTTCACGAGCTTGCCGTCGATGGCGATGGTTCCGGTCGTTGCCGGCACGACGCCGAACAAGGCCTCGGCCACGTTCGAGCGGCCGGATCCCACCAGGCCCGCGAGGCCGAGGATCTCGCCGGCGCGCAGATCGAAGCTCACGCCGCCGAAGATGCCCGCGACGCCGAGGTCCTTCACCGAGAGAACGACCTCGCCGATCTTGGATTCTTCCTTCGGGAACATCTGCGTGATCTCGCGCCCGACCATCATGCGGATGATGTCGTCGCGCGTGACCTCGCTCGCGAGCCGGGTGTCGATGTACCTGCCGTCGCGGAACACCGAGACCTCGTCGGCAATCTCGAACAGCTCGTTCATCTTGTGGGTGATGTAGACGATGCCCTTGCCCTGGGCCTTGAGCTGGCGAATGATGCGGAAGAGGTGCTCGACCTCCTTCTCGGTCAGCGCCGAGGTCGGCTCGTCCATGATGAGCACCTCGGAGTCGAACGAGACCGCCTTCGCGATCTCGACCATCTGGCGGCTCGCGATCGAGAGCGAGCGCACCTCGGTCTCGGGGTCGATGTCGATGACGAGGCGGTCGAACAAGGCCTGGGTGCGGCGGCGCAGCTCGGCGTGGTCGACGAGGCCGAAGCGGTTCAGCGGCTCGCGCCGGATCCAGATGTTCTCGGCCACCGTCATGAACGGCATCAGGTTGAGTTCCTGGTGAATCATGGCGATGCCCTGATTCAGCGCGTCGAGCGGGCCGGCGAGCGTGACCGCACGGCCCTTGACCCGCACCTCGCCCTGGTCGGGCGTGTAGATGCCGGCGATGATCTTCATCAGCGTCGACTTGCCGGCGCCGTTCTCGCCCATCAAGGCGTGGACGCGCCCGGCGTCGAGGCGAAAGCGCACGTTGTCCAGCGCCACCACGCCGGGAAAGGCCTTGCGGATGCCCTCGATCTCGAGCAAGGGAACGGCTGGGTCGGTCGGTGTCATGCGCGAAATTCCCTGAGTGGGCGGCTCATCGAGCGCGCCGCCGCGGAACCGGCTTCGCCGGGCCGGCGGCGGTGCCCCCCCGAAGCGGGCTGCGGCCAGACACAAGGTCGCGGCAGCGGCCTTGTGTCTGCCGCAGGCCCGGCCGCCTGCAAGCGGCCAGGCGCGCCGAAGGCGCTTCGAGGGGGAGCGTGAAATCAGTTCTTTCCCGAGTACTTGGACAGGTTGGCCGGCGTCACGAGTTCGAAAGGCACGTTCTCGAAGCGCTGCACCGGCTGCTTCTTGATCAGGCGCAGCGCCGCGTCGACCGCGCCCGAGCCTTGGCCTGCTGCGTTCTGGAAGACCGTGACCTTGAGGTCGCCCGCCTTCATCGAAGCCAGTGCGTCCGGGGTGGCATCGATGCCGGCGACGATCGTGGCCGGGGTCCACTTCTTGGCGGCCTTGAGCGCATTGATGGCGCCGATCGCCATTTCGTCGTTGTTGGCGATGACGGCGTCGAAGGCGGTGCCGGTCGAGAGCCAGTTGGTCATGATGTCCTGGGCCTTGGTGCGGTCCCACTTGCCTTCGCGCTTGTCGACGATCTTCATGCCGCTGCATTCCTTGGTCGCGATGACGTCCTCGATGTCCTTGGTGCGGGTGCGTGCGGCTTCGTTGGAGAGCTCGCCCATCAGCACGAGGAGGTTGCCCTTGCCCTTGAGCAGGCGGCAGACCTCCTGGGTCTCGAGCGTTCCGGAGACCTTCTCGTCGGAAGCGACGAAGGCCACGCCCGGAGGCAGTTTCTCGAAATCGACCGGCTTGCGGTTGACGTAGACGAGCGGGATGTGGGCCGCGGTGACCATCTGGGTCATCTTGGGCGTGGCGTCGGTGTCGACCGGGTTGACGATGATGGCGTCGACCTTTTGCGCGATCAGGTTCTGGATCTGGCTCAGCTGCTTGCCGACGTCGTTCTGGGCGTCTTCCACCTGCATCGTGGCGCCGGCCTTCTTGCCTGCGGCCAGGGTGCCGTCCTTGAGGATCGTGAGGAAGGTGTCGAGCTGGGCCATGGCCACGCCGATCGTCTGGGCCTGGGAGGCCATCGGCAAGGCCATGGCGCCGGCGGCGAGCAGCGGAATCAGGGCGGATTTCTTCATCGGGTGTCTCCTGCGGGGGTTGTTGGGGTCGTCGGTCGCTGCGGCTCGCGGTGGGGCACCCTGCCGGGTCCGATCACGTCACCGTTCGACAGGTCACGACTATAGCGATCCCGGATTAAAATTGAAAATGAATTTCTAAGTAAATACACCTACCGAAGTTCATTTCGCACTGACTAGACTTCGCAGCGATCGACCGGCTGCGCGCCGCGAAGTCCAGCGTGCGGCGCCCTGCGCGCGCACCCGCCGCATCAACCGAGCCGCCCTGCGGGGCCGAATTTCCGATGAGCACATTGCCGTTCCCCAGCGCTCGCCGCTTCGACATCGCCTGCCTCGGCCGGCTCGCGGTCGACCTGTATTCGCAGCAGGTCGGCGGGCCGCTGGAAGACACGATCAGCTTCGCCAAGTACCTGGGCGGCAGCTCGGCCAACATCGCGTTCGGCGTGGCCCGGCTCGGGCTGCGCAGCGCCATGATCTCGCGCGTCGGCGACGAGCAGATGGGCCGCTTCCTGCTGCAGACCCTGGAGCGCGAAGGCTGCGACACGCAGGCGGTGCAAGTCGACCGCCAGCGGCTGACCGCGCTCGCGATTCTCGGGCTGAAGGACCGCGACACCTTCCCGCTGCTGTTCTATCGCGAGAACTGCGCCGACATGGCGATCGACGCGGCGCTGATCGACGAGGGCTTCATCGCCCAATGCCGCTCGCTGCTCATCACCGGCACCCACCTCTCGACGCCGACCGTGCGAGCGGCCTCGCGCCGGGCGCTCGAGCTCGCCGGCCGGCACGGCGCGCTGCGCGTGCTCGACATCGACTACCGACCGGTGTTGTGGGGCCTGACCGGGCGCGGCGCGGGCGAGAACCGCTTCGTCGCGAGCGAGCAGGTGAGCGCGCAGCTGCAGGAGATGCTGCCGCACTTCGAACTGCTGATCGGCACCGAGGAAGAGTTCTTCGTCGCCGGCGGCGTCGCCCACGACCTCATCGGCACGCTGAAGAAGGTGCGCGAAGTGACGCCGGCAGCACTCGTCGTCAAGCTCGGCGCGCGCGGTTGCGCCTTCATCCCGGGGCCGGTGCCCGATCGCATCGAGGACGCCCTCACGGTGCGGGGCGAGCGCGTCGAGGTGCTCAACGTGCTCGGCGCCGGCGACGCCTTCGCCGCCGGGCTGATGACCGGCTTCCTGAAGGGCGAGGGCTTCGTCGAGGCGGCGCGCCTGGCCAATGCCTGCGGCGCCCTCGTCGTCTCGCGCCACGCCTGCGCGCCGGCGATGCCGACGCCCGAGGAGCTGACGCACTGGTTCGCGAGCGAACGCCACGCCAAGGTCGATCAGGACGCGCAGCTCGCGCACTTGCACCGCACGACCGCACCGCGCCCG
>JAGWTS010000547.1 GCA_028868875.1 Burkholderiales bacterium
AGCGCCAGCGCCACCACCGGCTCGTCGAAATGCCAGCTGCGCACGCTGCGGCCGGCTTCGTCGTAGCGGTGGATCAGGAAGCGGTTGATGTCGGTCCAGTAGACCGCGGCTTCTTCGGCGCACCAGACCGCGCCTTCGCCCGTGGTGTCGCCAGTGGGGGCGACGCACAGGGGTTGCGAGATGTTCATGAGGTGGGTCCTCGGGTGGGGGCGGATTCGATTGTCAGCGCGGATTGCGGCCGAGCACGCCGGCGCCGGCAAAGCCCGCCGGGCGCGGCTCGCCGGTCTCTATGCGGATGCCTTCGTTCCACTTGGCCATGCGCTCGGAGCGCGCGAAGGAGCCGACCTTGAGCTGGCCCGCGTTCCAGCCGCAGGCGAGGTGGACGATGGCCACGTCCTCGGTCTCGCCCGAGCGCGCCGAAACGATGGCGGCATAACCGGCGCGGCGTGCGGCATCGAGCGCGGCCCGGGCTTCGGTGACGGTGCCGGCCTGGTTGGGCTTGATGAGCACGGCATTGCAGGCGCCGGCTGCCGCCGCGCGCTCGACGAGGCCGGCGCGTGTGACGAGGTAGTCGTCGCCGACGATCTGCACGCGCGCGCCGGCGGCCCGGGTGAAGCGCTGCATGCCGGTCTCGTCGTCCTCGGCCAGCGGGTCTTCGACCGAGACGATCGGGTATTTCTCGAGCCAGCCGAGCAGCATCTCGCACCAGGCGTCGGAATCGAGCTCGCGCCCTTCGAGCGCGAGGCGGTAGCGCCCGGCGCGGCCGAATTCGGAAGCCGCCATGTCGAGCGCGATGCCGACGTCCGTCCCCGGGGCGAAGCCGGCGGCCTCGATCGCCTGCACCAGCACGTCCAGCGCTTCCTCGTTGCGCGCGAACACCGGCCACCAGCCGCCTTCGTCGGCGACGCCGGCCGAGACGCCGCGCCCGCGCATGATCTCGCCGGCGGCGCGGTAGACCTCGGCCGTCATCGCCAGCGCCTGCTCGAACGAGCGCGCGGCCAGGGCCACGACCATGAAGTCCTGGACGTCGACGCGGCGCCCGGCATGGGCGCCGCCGCCGAAGATCTGGATCTGCGGCAAGGGCAGTTGCACCGGCCGGTCTTGTGCCAGGTAGCGCCACAAGGGCAGGCGCGCCGCGGCGGCAGCGGAGTGGAGCACGGCCAGCGAGGTCGCGGTGAGCGCGTTGCCGCCCAGGCGCTGCTTGAGCGGCGTGCCGTCCAGCGCCACCAGCGCGGCATCGATGCCGGCCTGGTCGGCGACGTCGCGCCCGCGCAAGGCCGGGGCGATCTCGGCGGCGATGCCGTGCAAGGCCTTTTGCACGTCGAGGCCGCCGAAGGCGGCACCGCCGTCGCGCAGCTCGACCGCTTCGCGGCTGCCGCGCGAGGCGCCCGCCGGGGCGATGCCGGTGCCCGAGAAGCCGTCTTCGCTGCGGACCACGACCTCGACCGTCGGCCGGCCGCGCGAGTCCCAGATGCGGCGGCCGTGGACGTCGATGATGCGGCTCATGGATGCCCCTTGCGGCCTGCGGCCGCGGCTGTCGATGCTGGACGAGACGGTGGCCAAGCCTGCGGCCTCATGACGGAAACTCCCCGGCCCAGCCATGCTGAAGCGCCGCCAGGTCTTGCGGCGGCGCGCGCAGGAGCCGGGTCGCCGCTGCGCGCACGCGAGCGGCGGTCTCGGGGCCCAGGTATTCGAGCGGCGACTTGCCGTCGACGCGTGCCAGCAGCAGGCCCGGCAGCAGGCTCGCGACGTGCGCTTCGAGCAAGGCCCGGGGCTCGAAGCGAACCGTGTCGAAATAGGCCGCGGCCAGGGCCTCGGCCGCGGCCATCAGCCCGGCACGCGAAGCCGGCAGGTGGGCGGCCTTGAGCAGCAGGTGGTTGAGGCAGAAGGCGAGGTCGAAGGCCGGATCGCCGTACCAGGCGCATTCGGCGTCGAGCAGCACCGGGCCGTTGGCGCCGACGAGGATGTTCTTCGGGCTCAGGTCGCCGTGCACCAGGGCCCGGCGCGT
>JAGWTS010000208.1 GCA_028868875.1 Burkholderiales bacterium
CTGCGCCAGGCCGAGATCCCGGTACTCGACGTTGGCGCGCGGGCCCTCGCGGTGAAAACGGCTGTCTTCCAAGGGAGTGAGAACCAGCCTGGATTTCGCTTCGGCTAGCGGCAACGGACCCGGGTATCGCGGGGGTGGGCTCATGAAGGGCTTTCAGGCTATCGGTCCAAGGGTCTGCGGCGCGCCTCCTTGTCGGGCCGACGCGTAGGCCGCGTCCATGACCTGCATCATGGCCTCGGCATCGCGCAAGGACGCGACCGGACTGGCACCGCTGCGGCATTCCGCCAGCACCCGCTTGACGAACAAGGGGTAGTAGACGTCGGTTTCCAGCCGCAGGCGAAGGCTTCGGGTGCCGGCCGCCGGATCGTTCCGATGCCGGATCTCGATCCGGTCGGGGCCCGATTTCGCGTACATGCGGTTCGATGAAAAGGTGAACGAGAACTCCCGCTGCTCGTCGGGCGTGCTGGGATAGCCGTATCCGGTCTCGACGACCCCGGTCACGCCGTCTTCGGTCTGCATGGTCAGCAGCGAATAGTCCTCGACGGCGCGCCGGTGGGTTCGCGCGTTCATGATGGCCGAGACGCGAGCGATTCTCTTGCCGGTCAGCAGCCTGAAGAGGTCGATGAAATGGGTGGCGACGTTGATCGTCGATCCCCCGCCGGAAAACTGCGGATCGAGCGCCCAGCCTGCGCCTGCAGCTTCATAGCGCTCGGGCGCGCCGACGATGAACCGGACCGACATGGTGTTGAAGTCCGAGGGGATGCGGCCCTCGGCGCCTTCGAGGGCGGCGAGCAGGTCGCTCGAGCGAAAGATGAACGGTACCGCGCAATAGACCTTGGCTTGCTCGGCCAGTTTGCGCAGCCCGGTGACCTGCGCCATGCTGATCCCGCAAGGCTTTTCCAGCGCGAAGGGAATCTTTCGTGCGATCACGGCTTCGGCGAGCGCCGGCATTTCGGAATGCCGACCGAACACGAACGCGAAATCGACCTCTTCGCGATCGAGCAGTTCATGGCTCGACGCATACAGCCGGCTGCCGAACCGCGCTGCAATGGCCTGCCCCTTCACGTGCTCCGCGTCGGAGACCGCGACCACCTCGATTCCGCTCGCCTCGAGCGGGTCGAGATACAGGGGCACATGCCAATGGCTGGCCTCGAGCAACGCAATCTTCATCCAGGTCCTTCCATGTCTGGTGCCGACCTCCCCGCGGGGAGATAGTCGAATCCGAGAAAGCGCAGGGCATGCACCGCCTGCCCCTCGTGCATCGGCCGGCCGTCCTGGGTACGACAACCGCGCTCACGGGCGGCACGGCACAGCGGCGTCGGGTCCGGCGCGATGACGATGTCGACGACGACGCTGCCGGGCTCGAGTCGATCGGGGTCGACGGGCAGGGCGTCCATGGCTTTCATGCCCAGCGCTGTGGCATTGATCACGATCTCGCATCCGCGTGGATCGGGTGCGCCAAAGCTTGTCGCACAGCCGGTCGCGGCCGCGACGGACCTGGCGAGTTCGTCGGCGCGACGCTCGTCGACGTCGAAGATCGTCAAGGTCCGGGCACCCGCGGCAGCGACCGCGAAGGCGATGGCACGGCCTGCGCCCCCCGCGCCGACCAGCAGAAAGGTCTTGTTCGCCGGGTGGTGGCCTTCCCATTGCATTCCGAGCACGCAGCCGAGGCCGTCGAACATGGCGCCGACCCAGCGTCCGTCGTCACCGCAACGGACGACGTTCAGCGCGCCGACCTCACGAGCCGTCGGATGCAGTTCGTCGACGAGGGCCAGCATCTTCTGCTTGTGAGGCATCGTGACCAGCAGGCCCGAGAGGTTTCGCATCGCTCGCGCGCCGGCAGAGAATGCGGACAGGTCCTCCGCCTTCACGACAAACGGAACGCAAGCCGCGTCGATGCGCCGCTCGGCGAAGTGCCGGTTCAACAGTTCCGGCGACTTGGCCGACCTCAGCGGGTCGCCCACCGACCCATACAGGCGCGTGGTTCCCGTGATCTGCGGTGCAGGGTGCATGGCGGCGCGATGTCGGCGTGGGGGCAACGTGTCCTCGAAGTCCCGCGGCGTCAGGACTTGGCCAGCGCGTCGGCGTAGCGGGTGCGCACCTCTTGCACCACGGCCGCCGGCGCCAGGTCCTTCAGGATCATGCGCTGGAAGGCCTCGCCGCAGATCTGGTTGAAGGTCGACTGGATGATCGAGTAGTTCACCATGCGGCCGCGCGCTTCCACCAGCGACTTCCAGCCCAGCTGGTCCTCGGCTTGCGCGGTCTTGAAGTACGCGTCCTTGTAAGCGCTGGCGCGCGCCACCACTTCCCCGCCGTGCGCGGCCAGCGCCTGCGCCGCCGGGCTGATCATGAACTTGACCAGCTCCCATGCGGCGCCCTGGCGTGGCGAATGGCTGTTGATGCACAGTTGGAAGCCGTAGACCGTGTGCTTGTCGTCGGGTGCCACCGAAGGCGCCGGTGCCCAGGCCAGGTCGTTCGCCACGGCCAGCTTCAAGCCGGAGTAGCGGTACAGCGCGAAGGTGCCGGAAGCGACGGTGCCGGCGCGCAGCCCGTCCTGCAGCTCGTTGTAGGCAAACTGCAGGCAGACCGGCGTCGCGGCCTTCTTGGCGAACAGGTCCTTGACGATGCTGGCGGTCAGCAACAGCCGCTTGTCGCTGAAGCCGATCTCGCGGCCGTTGGGCATGAAGAACGGGTCGGTGTTGCCCGCCACGATGGAGCTCAGGATGAACTCCATGAAGGCCTGGGCGCCGCCGATCCCGCCGCTCAGACCCAGAGGGATGCCGTAGGCCATCTGGTTCCCCTTGGTCAGCAGCCGGCCGAGTCCGCCCACTTCCTCGTAGGTGCGCGGCGGCGTGGCAATCTTCGCCTCGGCGAACTTGCTCTTGCGGTAGACGTAGATCGGAATCCGATAGTCCTGCTGCAGGCCCCAGACCTTGCCATTGACGCGCGTCTGGTCCATCCCGATCAGCCAGTCCGTGGTGTCCACCTTGTCGCGCGCGATCAACTCGTCGAGCGCCAGCACGGAGCCGGTGGACACGAACTCGGGCATCTGGAAGGTGTTGACGCGGATCACGTCGGGGCTGTCCGACTTGGCCCGCGCGGCGCGGATGCCGTTCTGCCCGGTGGGGTCCACGACCACGCGCACTTTGACGCGCGGATGGCTGACCTCGAAGGCCGCGATCATCTGCGTCTGCGCGGCCGAGCGCGGATCCTTGGTGCTGGCCGGGTCGAGGAAGGTGTCGTAGGACACGGTCTCGGTGGCCTGGGCGAAGGCCCGTCCCGCGGGCACACCCAGCACGGCGGCCGCACCGGCCACGAAGCTGCGCCGCGTCGTGCCGCGCACGGGTTTCTGATCGTTCATGCTTGTCTCCTGTCTCGGGTAGGTGAGCGGCTGCGGCTAGCCCTTGACGGCGCCGGCGGTCAGCCCGTTGATGAACCATCGCTGCGCGAGCAGGAAGATGGCGACGATGGGAACGGAGCACACCACGGCGAAGGCCATGACGTAGGACCAGGTGATGCCGATGCTGTCGAACACCTGGTTGATGAGGGCGACCTGCAGCGTGCGGTGCGACAGCCCGGGCGCGAACGCGGCCACGCTGATGTAGTCGTTCCAGGTGGTGATGACGCCGATGACGGCGCTGGCGGCGATGCCGGGGCGCACCAGCGGCAGGATGACGCGGGTGAAGGTCTGCCAGTTGCTGGCGCCGTCCACCTGCGTGGCCTCGTCCAGTTCGCGCGGCACGGCGTCGACGAAGTTCTGCATGAACCACACCGTTTGCGGCACCAGGCGCGCGGCCTGCAGCACGATGATGACCGCGGCATTGTTCAGCAGGCCCAGCGCATCCAGCAGGAAGTACGTGGGCACCAGCAGTGCGACGCCGGGGATCATCGAAGTGGACAGGATCAGCAGCATCACGGCACGCTTGCCGCGGAACTCGAAGCGCGACGCGGCGTAGCCGGCAGGCGCGGCCAGCAACACCGCCAGCGCCACGGCGCCGAGCGCGTACAGCACCGAGTTGAACAGGTCGGAAGCGAAGGTTTCGTTGCGGAAGACCGCCTTGTAGGCCGAGAGGCTGGGCTCGGTGGGGAGGAAGCTCGGCGGGTAGGCCAGGACGCTGGTCTCGCTCTTGAACGAGGTGAACACCGCCCAGGACAGCGGAATCAGCACGACCAGCACCAGGGCGGTGAGCACGGCCCAGGACAGGAGTTTTTCGGATCGATGGATGTGCATGGCCTTCAGCCCGTGACGCGGCCGGTGAACCGGGTGTAGAGATAACCCAGCAGCAGGTTGACCAGCAGCACCACGACGGAGATGACCGACGAGGGCGACAGGTCCACCGACTGGAAGGCGCTCGTGAACACCTCGAAGCTCCAGGTGGCGGTCTCGCCCAGCGGCCCGCCGCCCGTGAGCACCAGGATCAGCGTGATCAGGGTGAGATAGAGGATGGCGAGCGCCAGCGCGGTGCTGCCCAGCGTCGGCGCGATGTGCGGCCACACGGCATGGCGCAGCCGCTCGCGCAGGCCGCCGCCGTCCATCTCGATCGCCTCGTACAACTCGGCCGGGACGCTTTGCAGCGCGGCGCTCATCATCACCATCACGTAGGGGAAGGACCACCACGCGGTGACGAGGATGACGAGGATGAGCGCCAGCGAGGGATCGCCCAACATCAGGCCGGGCTCAAGCCCCAAGGACCGCATCAGATAGCTCATCGGCCCGTACGAGGGGTTGAGCAACCACAGCCAGAAGCAGCCCACCACGCCCATCGACAGCGTCCAGGGCAGCAGCAGCAAGGTGCGCGCGAGCATGGCGCCGCGCGCGATGTTCTGCAGCGCCAGCGCGCTGGCCAGGCCCATGGGCAGCACCACGGCCAGGGCGCCGAAGACGTACAGCAGCGAATTGCGGCTGAGTGCGAGGAAGTCCGGCGAAGCGATCACCGAGACGTAGTTCGCCAGGCCCACGCCCTGCACCACGTCATACAGGTGCGTGCGGTGGACGCTCAGCCACAGGACCACGGCCGTGGGGTAGAGGGTGACGGCCAGCAGGACGACGACTGCCGGCGCGAACCAGACGAAGCGCGCCCAGAAGCCCGGCGGCCGGGGGTCGCTCTGCACCGCAGGTGCGATCTGCGGCATGGGGGTGGCATTCATGGAGAGGGTCTAATGCGGAACGATGTTCCAGTGTATGCGGCGTGATTCGGTCAATAACTAGGGGAATCCCGGAATTTATGGATCGAACACCATGCTAGAGTGGAACGACGTTCTAATTGATTGGAGGTTCTCGTGGCCACTGGCGACATGATCGAGCGCGTGCTGGACATCCTCACACTGCTGGCCGATCACCCCCAAGGCCTGCCGATCAGCGAAGTCTCGCGGCGGCTGGACCTGCCCAAGAGCGCCGTGCACCGGATGCTGGCCATCCTGGTGAGGCGGGGGATGGCGGTGCAGGACGAGTACAGCCAGCGCTACCGCATGACGGTCAAGCTGGCCGCCATCGGCTTCCGTTTCCTCGCGGCCTCGGGCATCACGGACATCTGCCAGCCTTCGCTGGACCGCCTGGCCGCGCGCACCGGCGAACTGGTCCGCCTCACCTTGGTGGAAGACGATGCGCTGATCTGGATCGCCAAGGCCCAGGGCGCCCTCTCCGGCCTGCGCTACGACCCCGACATGGGCCAGGCGGTGGTGCTGCATGCCACGGCCAACGGCAAGGCCTGGCTCGCGACCCTGGACGAGGCGCAGGCCGTGGCCTTGGTCAAGGCGCGCGGCTTCGTCGTGCCGGCCCGGTTCGGCCGGCCCCTCGTGCGCGACGAAGCCAGCTTGCGTGCCGAACTCGCGCTGACGCGCCAGCGCGGCTGGGGCAGCTCCATCGAGGAAGGCGAGCCCGGCACCTGCGCGGTGGCCTGCGCCATCGTGGACCCGCAAAGCCGGCGCGCGATCGGCACCGTCAGCGTCGCCGGTCCGGCGGTGCGACTGGCGCCGGAGCGCCTGGCCGAGATCGCACCCGACGTGCAGGCCACCGCGGCGGAGATCGCCGACCTGTGGCCCAGCCGCAAGGTGATGGAGGCGATGATGGGGCTGGCGCCGCTGAAGGCGTCCAATGGCTGAAGGCGATATCAGCGACCAGAAGATGACCCATGCGCTCGCGGCGGCGCGCCGCAGCCATGGGGTCGTGGCGGATCACGCCCTCGAGCCTCTGCACGAGTTCGTCGAGGCCTATCTCCTGCAGGAACGGGTGCGCGTCGAACTCGGCGCCAAGGTCGTCGGCTGGAAACTCGCGGCGCCGCCGGCCGCCGAGGTGATCTCGGCGCCCCTGTTCGACATCGCATGCCTTGCCTCGGACAGCGTCCTGGCGGACCCCGCGCTGCTGCGCGATGGCGTCGAATGCGAACTGGCCTTGCGCATCGACCACCCTTTGCCGACCGGGCCATGCACGCGCGACGACGTGATGGCGGCCGTGGGCGCGGTGATGCCGGCCTTCGAGCTGCTGTGCAGCAGGCTGCCGCGGAAGTTCGCCTCGCCGCGCGAACACATCGTGGCGGACTGCATGGGCCAGGGCGCGGTGGTGCTCGGCGCCCCGTGCACCGACTGGCGCGCGCTGGACTTCGCCCAGATGCGCGTGACGCTGTGGGCCGACGACGTGACGGTGGTCGACCAGCGGGGCGGCAATCCTTTCGAAGACCCGCTGAACGCGGTCGCCTTGCTCGCCAACCATCTGGCGCAGCGCGGCGAGCCGCTGGCCGTGGGGGCCTTCGTGCTGGCCGGATCGCACACCGGGGTTCATCGTGCGCGGCCGGGCGAGCGGCTGCGCTGTGTTTTCGAAGGGGTCGGTGAAGTCGCGCTCGAGCTGCGCGAGACCACACCCACGACATCCGAGGAGTTCAGACATGCTGGCAGGTGAAGGGGCGGTCGCCATCTGGAACGACATCGCGGAGGCCGGGCGGGCCGAGTTCTACGCCTGGCATCTGCACGAGCACATGCCCGAGCGCGTCGGCATTCCCGGCTTCGTGCGCGGGCGCCGCTATCGCGCTGCCGATGCGGTCACGCAGCCGGAGTTCTTCACCCTGTACGAAACCTCGAGCTTCCAGGTCATGCAGGGCAGCGACTACCTGGCACGCCTGAATGCGCCCACGGATTGGACGCGCGCCGCCACGGCCCACTTCCAATCGACCACGCGCTCGCTCACTCGCGTGGTGGCCAGCCACGGCGTCGGCTCGGGCGGCGCGCTGCTGAGCCTGCGCTTCAACATCGCCGACGACGCCGTGCACGAGCTGGTGCCGCGCATCGCCTCGGCGCTGGAAGCCGCTGCCCGGCTGCCGCGCGTCACCGGCGCGCACCTGCTGGGCGCCGACGCCGGCGTGTCGGGTCAGTCCACCGCCGAAAGCAAGGATCGCAAGGACCTGCTCCAGCCGGCGCGCTGGGTGCTGTTGATCGAGGCCTGCGACGCCGAGGCCTTCGGCCCGGCACTGGCGCTGCTGCGGGAGTCCGCCGACCTGCGCGAAGCGCTTGTCGGCCGCTACCTGCACGAATACACGCGGCTGAAGACCGCCTGGCAAGCGGGATGAGCGCCGGCTTCGCGCGGCAACCGACATCCCCTTTGAACGAGAAAGCCCAACATGGCAACCGTTGAGATTCAGGACGCAGCCAAGTCCTTCGGCGCGACGCGGGTCATCCGCGGCGTGAGCATCGACATCCGCGACGGCGAATTCGTCGTCCTGGTCGGCCCCTCGGGCTGCGGCAAGTCCACGCTGCTGCGCATGATCGCGGGGCTGGAGACCATCGATGCCGGCGAGATCCGCATCGGCGGGCGGCGCGTGAACGGGCTGCGCCCCAAGGAGCGCGACATCGCCATGGTGTTCCAGAACTACGCGCTGTACCCGCACCTGACGGTGGCTGAGAACCTCGCGTTTTCGCTCAACCTGCGCAAGGCGCCGCAGCAGGAGATCGATGATCGCGTCGCGCGAGCCGCCAAGATCCTGGGGCTGGAGCCGCTTCTGAAGCGGCTGCCCAAGCAGCTCTCCGGCGGCCAGCGTCAACGGGTCGCCATGGGCCGTGCCATCGTGCGCGACCCTCAGGTCTTCCTGTTCGACGAGCCGCTGTCGAACCTGGACGCCAAGCTGCGCGTGGCCATGCGCACCGAGATCCGCGAGCTGCACCAGCGCCTGAAGGCCACCACCGTCTACGTCACGCACGACCAGATCGAGGCCATGACGATGGCCGACAAGATCGTCGCGATGCACGACGGCGTGGTCGAACAGGTAGGCACGCCGCTGGAGTTGTACGACCGGCCGCGCAATGTCTTCGTCGCCAGTTTCATCGGCTCGCCGGCGATGAACCTGCTGACGGTCAAGGCCAATGGCCAGGGCGTCGCGGACGACGCCGGCAACCAATGGGCCGTGCCGGGCGTGCCGGCCACCGGCGGCCAGGCCCTCACCATGGGCGTGCGGCCCGAGCATCTGCGCATCGACCCCGCTGGCGTGCAGGCGCGCGTGCAGGTGGTGGAGACCACCGGTTCCGAGACCCATGTCATCGCCGATGCCGGCGGCGCGCGGCTGACCTGCGTGCTGCGCGAACGCGTCGGCGTGCGCCCCGGCGACGATGTCCGCCTGGGCGTGGACAGCGCGCACCTGCATCTTTTCCGCACGGACTCGGGCGAGCGGCTCGAGCGCGTGCACTGAACCTGGAAGGAACACCCGCCATGCGACTCGTACGTTTCGGTGCCCGCGGCAGCGAGAAACCCGGCCTGATCGACGCCCACGGGGTCGTGCGCGACCTCTCGGCGGTGGTGCCGGACATCGATGCCCGCACGCTCTCGCCCTCGGCGCTGGCGCGCCTGCGCGAGATCGACCCCGCGACCTTGCCGGCGGTACCCGCCGGGGTGCGCCTGGGCGCCTGCGTGGGCAACATCCCCAACCTGCTGTGCATCGGCCTGAACTACTCCGACCATGCCGCAGAAACCAACACGCCCATTCCTTCGCAGCCCGTCGTGTTCAACAAGCACACCAGCGCCGCGGCGGGCCCCGACGACGCGTTGATCCTCGCGCCCGGCTCGGCCAAGCTGGACTGGGAGGTGGAACTGGCCGTCGTGATCGGCACGCCGGCCTGGCACGTGCGCGAGGAGGACGCCCTGCGCCACGTCGCGGGCTATTGCCTGTGCAACGACGTGTCGGAGCGCGCCTGGCAGATCGAATACGAAGGCCAGTGGACCAAGGGCAAGAGTTACTACGGCTACGCCCCCCTGGGCCCCTGGCTGGTGACCGCCGACGAAGTGCCCGACCCGCAGGACTTGGACCTGTGGCTGGAGGTCAACGGCGTGCGGCGCCAGAACGGCAACACGCGCACGCAGATCTTCGGGGTCGCGCACGTCGTGTCCTATCTGAGCCGCTTCATGGCCTTGCAAGCCGGCGACGTCATCGCCACCGGAACGCCGCCGGGCGTGGGCCTGGGGCACAAGCCGCCGCTGTTCCTGAAGGCGGGTGACCGCGTCGCGCTGGGCAGTCGGCTGCTGGGCGAGCAGCACCAGAGCGTGGTGGCTTACGACGACGAAACCATGGGTGCGCGCTGGCGCGAGGCGCGCTTGCCGCAGCTTTGATGCCGAAAGCGGGCAAGCCCGTTGACAAGGAGAAATTGATGAGAGTCTTGGTGAGCGGCGCAAGCCGCGGAATCGGCGCGGCGGTCTGCCTGCGCATCACGGAGGCCGCACTCGCAAGGGGCGAACGCCCGAGGATCGCCGTCTGCGGCCAGGAGGCGACTGATTCGCAGGAGCAGGTCGCCCGCGCCGTGCGCGAGATGGGTGGAGAGGCCATCTCGCTGCACGGAGACCTGGCCGACGCCAACGTGCCCGCGAAACTGGTGGAGGCGGCCGTTGCGGCGTTCGGCGGCCTCGACGCGCTCGTTTCCAACGCCGGCATCGCGAGTCCGGCAAAGCTCTGTGACGTTTCGCTCGAGGAATGGACCCGGATGTTCGAGGTCAACCTTCGCGGCCCCTGGTTGCTCGCCAAGAGTTGCCATCGGCATCTGAAGGAAAGTCGCGGCACAGCCTGCTTCACGTCCTCGATGTCCGGGCAACTGCCACACGAAGGGTCGGGGGCGTACAGCCCGACCAAGGCGGCGCTGACCATGCTTGCGCAGACGCTGGCCCTGGAGTGGGCGGCCGACGGCATCCGGGTCAACGTCGTTTCTCCGGGCATGACCCACACTCCAATGACCGAAAAGATGTACGCTGATCCAGACATCAAACAGGCGCGGGAAGCTCTTATTCCATTGGCAAGGATCGGCGAGCCCAGAGACATCGCCAATGCGATCGAGTTCATGATCAGCCC
>JAGWTS010000209.1 GCA_028868875.1 Burkholderiales bacterium
GCCAGCAACAAGGAGATCGCGCGCGCGCTCGACATCGCCGAGACGACGGTGAAGATCCACGTCCAGCACATCCTGCGCAAGCTCGGGCTGAATTCGCGCGTCCAGGCCGCCGTTTACGCGGCGGGCAGGCAGGGCTGAAGATCCGCCAGGCGCCGCGGCTTGGGTATGCTCGCGCCGGACCCGAAACCGGCGCAACCCCATGACGAACCCGACCTCCGCCCCGAAGGCCCCGTCCGACGCCATCGACCGACTGCGCGCCTTGCTCGGGCGCGGCCAGCGCGTGATGCTCGGCCTCGTCGGCGCCCCCGGCGCCGGCAAGTCGACCCTGGCCGAGGCGCTGCGGCGCGAGTTCGAGGCGATCGCGCAAATCGTGCCGATGGACGGCTTCCACCTCGCCAACGTGCAGCTGCGCCGCCTGGGCCGCGCCGAGCGCAAGGGCGCGCCCGACACCTTCGACGCCGCGGGTTACGTCGAACTGCTGCGCCGCCTGCGCCGCCAGCAGGCGGGCGAAACGGTCTACGCCCCCGAGTTCCGGCGCGAGATCGAGGAACCCATCGCCGGCGCCATCGCCATCGAAGCCGAAACCCGGCTGCTCATCGCCGAAGGCAACTACCTGCTGCTCGACCAGGGCGCCTGGTCCCCGGTCGCCGGCCTGCTCGACGAGGTCTGGTACCTCGACATCGACGACGCCTTCCGCCGCGAGCGCCTGATCGGCCGCCACTGCCAATTCGGCCGCAGCCTCGAAGCCGCGACCGAATGGGTCGACCGCAGCGACGAAGCCAACGCCCGCGTCATCGCCGCGACGCGCCCTCGCGCCCACTGGCACCTCGCCTGGGGCCGCGAATAGAAAAGCCGCCTCGGCGGCGGCCCTCACTTGGAAAGTCGTTCAACACGCTCCGGTGGCGTGCCTCCGCGCGCGCAGCGCCGCGGCCCCTCAAGCGACCGCCGCGGATCCGGCTGCAGCCGGTCCGCTGGCGGTGCCCCCCCTTGGGGGGAGGCGCCGAAGGCGCTCCGGGGGGGTCAACGGATCACATCGAGCATGGTTTTCTTCCCGCCCCGGTAGGTGTAGAGCGTCAAGGCGCCATGCTCGATGTCGCCCTTCTTGTCGAAGGTGATCGTGCCGGTCACGCCGTGGTAGTCGCGCGTGGCCGCGAGCACGGGAAGGTACTTGGCGGGCACGGCCGAGTCGGCCTTTTCCATCGCCGCGGCCATGAGCATCGTGGCGTCGTAGGTGTAGGGCGAGTAGATCTGGACCTCGGTTCCGAAGCGCTTCTTGAAGCGCGCCCGGAAGTCGTCCATCTCCTTGACCGCCGCCTTGTCCTTGGGGTCGATGCCGCTGGCCTCGGCGCAGTAGACCTGGTCATCGCCGATCGTGCCGGCGGTGAGCTTGGGCAGCTCGACCGTGCAGATGCCGTCGCCACCCATGTATTTGGCGTTGATGCCCAGCTGCTTCATCTGGCGCAGCATCGGCCCGGCGACCGCGTCCATGCCGCCGAAGAAGATGATGTCGGGCTTCTTGCCCTTGATGTTGGTCAGGATGGGGGTGAAGTCGGTCGCCTTGTCGCTGGTGTACTCGCGCCCGACGATGGTGGCGCCGGCCCCCTTGGCACCTTTCTCGAACTCGTCGGCCACGCCCTGGCCGTAGGCGGTGCGGTCGTCGATGACCGCGATGTTCTTGCCCTTCAACTCGTTGACGGCATAGCGGCCGAGCGTGCCGCCGAGCTGGGTGTCGTCGGCGACGATGCGGAACGCGGTGTTGTAGCCCTGGCGCGTGAACTTCGGGTTCGTCGCCGAGGCGCTGATCTGCGGAATGCCGGCATCGAAATAGACCTTGGAGGCGGGAATCGTCGTGCCCGAGTTCAGGTGGCCGATGACGCCGTTGACCTTCTGGTCCACGAGCAGCTGCGCCACTGCCGTGCCCTGCTTCGGATCCCCGGCGTCGTCCTGGGCCACCATCTCCCATTTGACGGTCTTACCGCCAATCTTCACGTGCCGGGCGTTCAGGTCTTCGATCGCGAGGCGCACGCCGTTCTCGTTGTCCTTGCCCAGGTGGGCGATGGGGCCGCTGGTCGGCCCGACCGAGCCGATCTTGACGACCATGTCCTGGGCCATGGCGCCGGCTGCTGCGAAGAGCAGCGCGGCGAGGGCGGTGAACTTGAGGCTGGTTTTCATCCTGTCTTCTCCGGTTGAGGTGGGGCAAGGGCGGGGCCGCTAGCGGATCACGTCCAGCATCACCTTCTTGCCGCCGCGGTAGGTGTTGAGCGTCAGGGCGCCGTTCTTGATGTCGCCCTTCTCGTCGAACGAGATCGTCCCCGTCACGCCGTGGTAGCCGCTGGTGGCGGCCAGCACCGGCAGGTACTTGGCGGGCTCGGCCGAGCCCGCCTTTTCCATCGCGTTCGCGAGCAGGTTGACGGCGTCGTAGACGTAGGGCGCATAGATCTGGACCGGAACGCCGAACTTCTGCTGGAAGCGGGCGCGGAAGTCGGCCATCTCCTTGACCGCGGCGGTGTCCTTCGGGTCGATGCCGCCGGCCTCGGCGCAATAGACCTGGTTGTCGGCGATCGTGCCCGCGGCCAGCTTGGGCAGCTCGTTCGAGCAGATGCCGTCGCCGCCGACGAACTTGGCGTTGAGGCCCAGCCCCTTCATCTGGCGCAGCATCGGACCCGCCACCGCGTCCATGCCGCCGAAGAAGATCACTTCGGGCTTCTTGGCCTTCAGGCTGGTCAGGATGGCGGTGAAGTCGGTCGCCTTGTCGTTCGTGAACTCGCGCCCGACGATGGTCGCGCCGGCCGCCTTGGCGCCTTTCTCGAACTCGTCGGCCACGCCCTGGCCGTAGGCGGTGCGGTCGTCGATGACCGCGATGCGCTTGGCATGCAGCTCGGTGGCGGCGTAGCGGCCCAGGGTGCCGCCGAGCTGGGTGTCGTCGGCGACCACGCGGAAGGCGGTCTTGTAGCCCTGGCGCGTGTACTTCGGGTTTGTCGCCGAGGGGCTGATCTGCGGAATGCCGGCGTCGAAGTAGATCTTCGAGGCCGGGATCGTCGTGCCCGAATTCAGGTGGCCGACGACGCCGTTGACCTTTTCGTCGACCAGCTTCTGCGCCGCTGCCGTGCCCTGCTTCGGGTCGCCGGCATCGTCTTCGGCGAGCAGCACCCACTTGACGGTCTTGCCGCCGATCTTCACGTGCTTGGCGTTCAGGTCCTCGATCGCGAGGCGGGCGCCGTTCTCGTTGTCCTTGCCGAGGTGGGCGATGGCGCCGCTCGTGGGGCCGACGGTGCCGATCTTGACGACCAGGTCCTGCGCCATCGCGCCCGCGGCGGTGAAGGCGAGTGCGGCGAATGCGGTCTGCTCGAGGCTGAGTTTCATCCTGTCTTCTCCAAAGGGGTGAGGGACTGCGGGTTGCCCGGCGCTGGTCACCGGCTGCGGCGCGGCCGGCTGGCCGTACCCCGCCCGCTGGTCCGAGGGAACCGAATGGTACTCACTCGCCGAGGTAGGCGGCGCGTACTTTCGGGTCTTCCAGCAGTTTTCGGCCTTCGCCGGTCATCGTGACCTCGCCCGACTCCATGACGTAGCCGCGGTCGGCCAGCGCCAGAGCCCGGCTCGCGTTCTGCTCGACCAGCAGCATCGTCGTGCCGCGGCGGTGGATGTCGGCGACGACCTCGAAGATCTTGTCGACCATGATCGG
Source organism: Burkholderiales bacterium (assembly GCA_028868875.1). GTDB lineage: Bacteria > Pseudomonadota > Gammaproteobacteria > Burkholderiales > Burkholderiaceae_C > Rubrivivax. Next base: position 3,683 of record JAGWTS010000209.1, read on the forward strand.
CGACAGCCCCATGCTCGGTTCGTCGAGCAGCAGCACCTTCGGTCTCGCCATCAAGGCGCGGCCCATCGCCAGCATCTGCTGCTCGCCGCCGCTCATCGTGCCGGCGAGCTGGCCCGCGCGTTCCTTCAGGCGCGGGAAGATGCCGAACACCATTTCGACGTCGGCGTCGATTTCGTCGTCGTTGCGGTTGAAGGCGCCCATCTGCAGGTTCTCGACGATGGTCATGCGGGTGAAGGTGCCGCGACCCTCGGGGATCATCACCAGGCCTTCGCGCGCCAGGTCCCAGGGGCCGCGGCCCTTGATCGGCCGGTCCAGGAAGCTCACCTCGCCGGCGGCGGTCGGCTGCAGCGCCGTCACCGCCTTCAAGGTCGTGGTCTTGCCGGCGCCGTTGGCGCCGATCAGGCTCACGAGCTCGCCTTCGCGCACCTCGAAGTCCACGCCCTTCACGGCCTGGATGCCACCGTAGGCCACCTTCAGGCCCTTGACTTCGAGCAATGTCTTGCTTGCCATGTTCTCTGTCCTCCGCTCGCGCTCAATGCTGCCCGGCGCCGAGATAAGCCTCGATCACCTTCTCGTTCTTCTGCACCTCCGCGGGCGTGCCCTCGGCGATTTGCTTGCCGTAGTCGAGCACGGTGACGCGGTCGCACAGCCCCATCACGAGCTTCACGTCGTGCTCGATGAGCAGGATCGTGCGCCCGTCCTTGCGGATGCGGTCGATGAGCTCGCGCAGCACCACCTTCTCGGTCGCGTTCATGCCCGCGGCCGGCTCGTCCAGGGCGATGAGCTTGGGATCCGTCGCCAGGGCTCTTGCGATCTCCAGCCGCCGCTGGTCGCCGTAGCTCAGCGTGCGCGCCTTGTATTCGCTGTACTTGCCGATGCCCACGTAGTCGAGCAACTCCTGCGCCCGCGCTGCGATCTCGCGCTCCTCCTTCTTGAACCCGGCGGTGCGGAACACCGCGCCCCCGAGCCCCGAGCGGGTGCGCACGTGGCGCCCGACCATCACGTTCTCCAGCGCCGTCATCTCGGCGAAGAGCCGGATGTTCTGGAACGTGCGCGCGATGCCCGCCTTGGCCACCTCGTGCACCGCGCTGGGCTTGTACGGCGCCCCGCCCAACTCGAAGGTCCCCGAGTCCGGGATGTACAGCCCCGTGATGACGTTGAAGAACGTGGTCTTGCCCGCGCCGTTCGGGCCGATGAGGCCGTAGACCTGGCCCGCGTCGATCTGGATCCCGACCTCGGACAAGGCCTGCAGCCCCCCGAAACGCTTGGAGACGCCTTGCACCTTCAATACGGTGTTTGCCATGTTGCGTCTCCTTCAGCGCGTGGCCGCTGGCGCGGCCTTGCCGTGCTCGGGCGAAGGCCACAGCCCTCTGGGGCGGATGAGCATGATCGAGATCATCGCCAGCGCGATCAGCAACTGGCGCAGGATCGAGGCATCGAGCCGCCCGCCCGTCATCTGCTGCAGCGGTCCTGCGGCGTAGCGCAGCACCTCGGGCAGGGCCGAGAGCATGACCGCGCCCAGGATCACCCCGGGGATGTGGCCCAGGCCGCCGAGCACGATCATGGCCACGATCATCACGCTCTCGGCGAGCGAGAACGACTCGGGCGAGACGAAGCCCTGGAAGGCCGCGAACATCGAGCCCGAGACCCCGCCGAAGGTGGCTCCCATGCCGAAGGCCAGCAGCTTCATGTTGCGGGTGTTGATGCCCATGGCCTTGGCGGCGATCTCGTCTTCGCGGATCGCCATCCAGGCGCGGCCGATGCGGCTGCGCTCGAGGCGGTAGCAGATGACGACGCTGAAGACGACGAGGACGAGGAAGAGGTAGTAGTACATCGTCACCGAGGGAATCGTGAGGTTGCCCAGGTGATGCGACTTGCCGAAGTCCAGGCCGAACAGGTTCATCGAATCGATGCGGTCCAGGCCGCGCGGTCCGTTCGTGATGTTGAGCGGCTGCTCCAGGTTGTTCAGGAACACGCGGATGATTTCCCCGAAGCCGAGCGTCACGATCGCGAGGTAGTCGCCCCTGAGCTTCAACACGGGGGTGCCCAGGAGCACGCCGAAGCCCGCGGCCAGCAGCGCCGCCAGCGGCACGATGGCCCACACGGGGGTGTGCAGGCCGTGCGGGAACATGGCCGCGATCCAGGGGAAGTTCTCGGTGAGCTGCGGGCTCGCGAGCAGGGCGTACATGTACGCGCCCACGGCGTAGAAGGCGACGTAGCCCAGGTCGAGCAGCCCGGCGTAGCCGACGACGAGGTTCAGGCCCAGGGCCAGCAGCACGTACAGCAGCGACAGCGCCATGATGCGCACCCAGCCGGCGCCGAACTGGTCGGCGAACAGCGGCAAGGCGATCAGGAAGGCCGCGGCGATGAGGAAGAGGACGAGTTTGTTCTTCAAGATGTCTGTTCCTTCAAGTGTTGATGGCGCAGCGCGCGAGCCGTGACGCAAGACTCGGGAGCGCAAGCGGCCGCCGCGGATCCGGCTTTGCCGGGCCGCTGGCGGCGCCCCCCTGGGCCACGAAGGGGCCCCTAGTGGCCCTTGGGGGAGCGCCGAAGGCGCTACGGGGGGGAGCCATTACGCCCGGTCAGCGACGCGTTCGCCGAGCAGGCCGGCAGGGCGCAGCGTGAGCACGAGGATGAGCACGAGGAAGGCGAAGATGTCCACGTACTGGCTGCCGAAGACATTCCCGGTGAGCTGGCCCAGGTAGCCCGCGCCCAGCGATTCGACGAGGCCGAGCAGGATCGAGCCGACGACGGCCCCGGGCAGGTTGCCGATGCCCCCGAGCACGGCCGCGGTGAAGGCCTTCAGCCCCGGCATGAAGCCCATGGTGTGCTGCACGGTGCCGTAGTTGGCGGCCCACATGACGCCGGCGACGGCGGCCAGCGCCGCGCCGATGACGAAGGTGGCCGAGATCACCATGTCCGGGCGCACGCCCATCAAGGCGGCCACGCGCGGGTTCTCGGCCGTGGCGCGCATCGCGCGACCGAGCTTGGTGCGGTTGACGAGGTAGGACAGCGCGGCCAGGATGACCACGGTCAGCCCCAGGATCAGGCATTGGGTGACGCTGATGACGGGCCCGCCCAGGTCGATCGGGGTCGTGGGCAGGAGCAGCGGATAGGGCTTGGGGTTGGGCTTCCAGATGATCATCGCCAGGGTCTGCAGCAGCAGGCTCATGCCCATGGCGGTGATGAGCGGGGCCAGGCGCGGGGCGTTGCGCAGCGGCCGGTAGGCGAGCTTCTCGATCGTGAAGTTCAGCACCGCGCACACGATGATGGCGGCGATGAGCGAGATCCCCATCATCAGCCAGCCCGGCAGGCCCGAATTGGCGAGCAGGCTGACCACGGTCCAGCTCGTCAGCGCGCCCACCATCAGCACCTCGCCGTGGGCGAAGTTGATGAGGTTGATGATGCCGTAGACCATCGTGTAGCCCAGTGCCACCAGCGCATACATGCTGCCCAGCACCAGACCGTTGATGATCTGTTGGAAAAATGTCTGCATGAACTTCGTCTCCTGTTCGAGGCATCCTGGTAAGACACCGTCTGGCCGCTAGCAAGAAGCCGGCCGTGAGGAGAAATTGTAGGGGCCACCGCAAGCGCTTTCGGTGCGGGCTTTCCCCCTGGCCGAGACGGCAGTCGAAGTGATGCGGTGCCGTTCAGCGCGCCTTGCGGGCCGCCTCGTCGAGCGCCCGCAACTCGGCCAGGCGCTGCGCGATGCGCTGCTCGAGGCCGCGCTCGACCGGTCGGTAGAAGCGCGGTTCCCCCACCCCCTCGGGCAGGTAACGCTCGCCTGCCGCGTAAGCGTCGGGCTCGTCGTGCGCATAGCGGTATCCGGCTCCGGCGCCCAGGCTCTTCATCAATTTCGTCGGCGCATTGCGCAAGCGGTCGGGCACCGGACGGGTGCCGTCGCGGCGCACGAAGTCGCGCGCTTCGTTCCAGGCTGCGTAGACCGCGTTCGACTTCGGCGCCACGGCGAGGAAGACCACGGCCTCGGCCAGGGCCAGTTCGCCTTCGGGCGAGCCCAGGCGTTCGTAGACCTCGGTCGCGTCGAGCGCCAGGCGCAAGGCGCGCGGGTCGGCCAGGCCGATGTCTTCGCAGGCCATGCGCACGATGCGGCGCGCCGCATAACGTGGGTCGACGCCACCGTCCACCATGCGCGCCAGCCAGTACAGGGCGGCGTCGGGGTCGGAGCCGCGCACCGACTTGTGCAGCGCCGAGATGGCGTCGTAGAAGACATCGCCGGCCTTGTCGTAGCGGCGCAGCAGTTCGCCCAGCGTGGTCTCGAGCAAGGCCTCGTCGAGTTCGCGGTGCCCGGATGCGGCAGCGGCGAGGTTCTCGTAGGCGTTGAGAAGGCGGCGCGCATCGCCGTCGGCATGGGCGACGAGGCGCGCGCGTGCGCCTTCGGTGAGCGGTGGCGCCGCGAGCACCGCCTGGGCGCGGTCGATGAGCTGACCGAGTTCGGCGTCGCTCAAGGCCTTGAGCACGTGCACCGTGGCGCGCGAGAGCAGCGCCGAATTGACCTCGAAGGACGGGTTCTCGGTGGTCGCGCCGATGAAGGTGAAGAGCCCCGATTCGACATGCGGCAGGAACGCATCCTGCTGCGCCTTGTTGAAGCGGTGCACTTCGTCGACAAACACCACGGTGGCGCGGCCTTGCTGGCGCGTGAGCTGGGCCTGCTCGACCGCCTCGCGGATGTCCTTGACCCCGGCGAGCACGGCCGAGAGCACGATGAAATGGGCGTCGACCGTCCCCGCGACCAAGCGCGCGAGCGTGGTCTTGCCGACGCCGGGCGGCCCCCAGAGGAGCATCGAAGGGACACGTGCGCTTTCGAACGCCACGCGCAGAGGCCGCCCCGGTCCGAGCAGGTGTGTCTGGCCGATGACTTCGTCGATCGTGCGCGGGCGCAGGCGCTCAGCCAGCGGCACCGCGACCGGGCTTTGCGCGAACAGCGAGTCCTGCGCCGCCATCGGCCTTACTGCTCGACGACGTCGGCGCCGGCCGGTGGCGTGTAGCGGAACGAATCGGCGTCGAAGGCGACGTTCGGCGTAAAGCCGCTGAAGTCCAGGCGCGAATGCTGGCCGAAACTGTCGACGATCTCGACCGCCGCCAGCGTGCTGCCCTTGAAGCCCACCTTCATGCTCTGGAAGGCGCCGTCCCGGGCCTTGGGCGTGGCCAGCGCCCAGTCGAGCCCGCCTTCGGGCGGCAAGGCGCTGAGGGTGAAATCGTTGTCGAGCGAGCCGCCGGCGAGCAAGGCCGCAGGGGTCGAGCCGAGTGCGGCCGAGAGCTTGCGCGAGCTCACCTGGTTCAGGTCGGGGTCGTAGATCCAGACCTTCGTGCCGTCGGCGACGATGAGCTGCTCGTAAGGCTTGCGGTAGTCGAAGCGGAAGCGGTTCGGCCGCAGGAAGTCGAAGCTGCCGCTCGAGGTCTTCTTGCGCGCGCCGTCGGGCGAGACCACGGTCTGGGTGAACAAGGCGTGGCCGCTTTTCACGTCGCGCACGAAGGCGCGCAAGGTGTCGACCGCGTCGGCATGGGCGGCGCTGGCAGCGAAGAGCCAGGCCGCGGCGAGCAGGAACTTCTTCAAACCGATGTTCACGATTCGCGCTTCGGGACGATGATCTCCCGGTTGCCGTTGTTGCCCATCGCCGATACGAGCCCCGATTTTTCCATTTGTTCCAGCAGGCGCGCGGCGCGGTTGTAGCCGATGCGCAGATGGCGCTGGACGAGCGAGATCGAGGCCTTGCGGTTTTCCAGTACGATGCCCACCGCCTGGTCGTACATCGGATCGGCCTCGCCGCCGCCACCGCCCTCGCCCGCCGGACCGCCCTCGGCGTCGCCGTCGAGAACGCCGCCTTCGAGAATGCCTTCGATGTAGTTCGGCTCGCCCTGGGCTTTCAGGTATTCGACGACGCGATGCACTTCGTCGTCGCTGACGAAGGCGCCGTGCACGCGCACCGGCATGCCGCTGCCAGGCGGCAGGTAGAGCATGTCGCCCTGGCCGAGCAAGGCCTCGGCGCCCATCTGGTCGAGGATGGTGCGGCTGTCGATCTTGCTGCTCACCTGGAACGACAGGCGGGTCGGGATGTTGGCCTTGATGAGGCCGGTGATGACGTCCACGCTCGGGCGCTGCGTCGCCAGGATCAGGTGGATGCCGGCGGCGCGCGCCTTCTGCGCCAGGCGCGCGATCAGCTCCTCGATCTTCTTGCCCACCACCATCATCAGGTCGGCGAGCTCGTCGATCACCACCACGATGTGCGGCAGCCGCTCCAGCGGCTCGGGCTGCTCGGGCGTGAGGCTGAAGGGGTTGGGGATCTTCTCGCCCTTCTCCGCCGCCTCCTCGATCTTCTTGTTGTAGCCGGCGAGGTTGCGCACGCGCATGGTGGAGAGCAGCTTGTAGCGCCGCTCCATCTCGCCCACGCACCAGTTGAGCGCGTTGCCGGCCTGCTTCATGTCGGTGACGACGGGCGCGAGCAGGTGCGGGATGCCCTCGTAGACGCTCATCTCGAGCATCTTGGGGTCGATGAGGATCAGCCGCACGTCGCGCGCCTCGGCCTTGTAGAGCAGGCTCAGGATCATCGCGTTGATGCCCACGCTCTTGCCCGAACCGGTGGTGCCGGCGACCAGGC
>JAGWTS010000210.1 GCA_028868875.1 Burkholderiales bacterium
GGAGCCCGAAAACAATGAAACGCATGCTCTTCAATGCGACACAGGCGGAAGAACTCCGTGTCGCCATTGTCGATGGTCAGAAACTGATTGATCTCGACATTGAATCCGCCGCCAAGGAACAACGCAAAAGCAATATCTACAAGGGTGTCATTACCCGGATCGAGCCGTCCCTCGAAGCCTGCTTCGTCGATTACGGTGCCGATCGCCACGGCTTCCTGCCGTTCAAGGAAGTTTCCCGTGCCTATTTCCAGCCTGGAGTCGAGGCTGGCAAGGCTAAGATCAGCGAGGCCCTCAAGGAAGGCCAGGAACTGATCGTCCAGGTCGACAAGGACGAACGCGGCAACAAGGGCGCCGCCCTGACCACCTACGTTTCGCTGGCTGGCCGCTATCTGGTTCTGATGCCGAACAATCCGCGTGGCGGTGGCGTTTCGCGTCGCGTCGACGGCGACGAACGAGCCGAACTGCGTGAAGTCATGGATCAGCTCGAAGTACCCAACGGCATGAGCCTGATCGCCAGAACCGCTGCCATCGGTCGCCAGGCCGAGGAACTGCAGTGGGACCTGAACTACCTGCTGCAACTGTGGACCGCCATCGAAGGTGCCGCCCAGCAGCAGTCTGGCGCCTTCCTGATCTATCTCGAAGGTTCGCTGGTCATTCGCGCCATCCGCGACTACTTCCAGCCGGACATTGGCGAAATCCTGATCGACACCGACGAGGTCTTCGATCAGGCCCGCGCCTTCATGGGCACGGTGATGCCGGGCAATGTCAATCGCGTCAAGCTTTATACCGACGACGTGCCGCTGTTCTCGCGCTTCCAGATCGAACACCAGATCGAGACCGCATTCTCGCGCGAAGTCTCCCTGCCTTCCGGCGGCGCCATCGTGATCGACCACACCGAGGCGCTGGTCTCGGTGGACGTCAACTCGGCGCGCGCCACGCGCGGCGGCGACATCGAGGAGACCGCCACCCGCACCAACCTCGAGGCAGCCGACGAGATCGCGCGCCAGATGCGCCTGCGTGACCTGGGCGGCCTGATCGTCGTCGACTTCATCGACATGGAGGAGAGCAAGAACCGCCGCGAGGTCGAGACGCGCCTGCGCGATGCGCTGCGCCAGGACCGCGCGCGCGTGCAGTTCAGCTCGATCTCCAAGTTCGGCCTGCTCGAACTGAGCCGCCAGCGCCTGCGCCCGGCGCTTTCCGAAGGCAGCCACATCACCTGCCCGCGCTGCAACGGCACCGGCCACATCCGCGACACCGAGAGCTCGGCGCTGCAGATCCTGCGCATGGTGCAGGAAGAGTCGATGAAGGAGAACACCGCCGCCGTGCACGTCCAGGTGCCGGTCGAGGTGACGAGCTTCCTCCTCAATGAGAAGCGCACCGAGATCACGAAGATCGAGCTGAAACAGCGCGTCACCGTGCTGCTGGTGCCGAACAAGCACCTCGAGACGCCGAACTACAAGCTCGAGCGCCTGCGCCACGACGACCCGCGCCTCGAAGGCCTGCAGGCCAGCTACACGATGATCGACGAGCCCGACGACGAGGTCGGCATCACGCGGCGCGAGAAGGCCAAGCCCAAGCAGGAACCGATCATCAAGGGCGTGCTGCCGGACCAGCCGGCGCCGCCCGCGCCGCCGCCGCCGCCGCCCAAGCCCGTTGCGCCCCCGGTGGCCGCTCCGGCACCGGTCGTCGCGACGCCGTTTGCGGCTGCGGCCGAAGGCGGCTTCTTCGGCTGGGTCAAGCGCCTCTTCGGCGCCCCGGCTCCGGCTCCGGCGCCTGTGGCCGCTCCGGTTGCGGCACCCGCCCCGGCTGTCGCCCCGGCCGGCGACAAGCCGCGCGAGGGTCGGCGTGGCGAACGCGGTGAGCGCGGCGGACGCGGCGGCCGCAACGACCGCGGTCCGCGTGGCGAGCAACGCGCGGATCGAGGCGAGCGCGGCGAGCGTGGTGGCGAACGCGGCGACCGTCCCGAGCGCAGCGAGCGCCCGGAACGTGGCGAACGCCAGGAACGCGGCGAGCGCGTGGAGCGCGATGAACGCCGCAGCGGCAGCGAGGCGGGCGCTGCAACGCCTGAGCGCGGCGAGCGGCCGGAGCGAGGCGAACGTGCGGACCGCGGCGACAACCGCCGTCCGCCCCGCGGCGAACGCGGCCCGCGCAGCGACGAGCCGGTGAACCTCGAAGCGGCGGCGATGCCCGAAGGCTTCGTCGATTCACAAGCCGCCGCCGAGGCGGGCGGCGCTGCCGATGGCGAACGCGATTCCCGTCGCCGCCGTCGGCGCGGTGGCCGTGGACGCGACGAGGCGCGCGATGGCGCTGAAGGCGCGCCGCAGACCGACTCGGCCAACCCCGCCCCCGAGGCGGCGCAAGGCGCAGAGCCGGCCGCCAACGACGAGCAGGCCACTCCCCAGGCCGCACGCGAAGACGGTGAACGCGAAGGCGGTCGCCGCCGTGGCCGCGGCCGCGACCGTTATCGCCGTGAAGCGCGCGAACCCGGCGCCGAGGGCGGCGAGAGCTCGCAAGTCCGAGCCGATACCGCGGTTGGCGCCGAAGCCAGCGCGACGCCGGGCGCCGAAACCGAGGGTGCGCACGCCGATGCCGCCGCGGCGTTGTCCACGGTGGTGCTGCCGGCGACTGCGCTCGCTGCCGAGGCGGCTGCGAGCGAGCCTGTGGCTCCGGTCGCGGCCCCGGTTTCGGCCCCGGTGGCCCCCGCCGTTGCCGCGACCGCTGCCCCTACCCGGACCTCCGTCCCGGTCGTTGCCGCGCCCCCTGCCCCGGCTGCCGCCCAGCCGCTGCCGGCGGTCCGGCCTTATGCGCTGCCGACCGACGAGTTGAAGCAATTGGCGCAGGCCGCCGGCCTCGATTGGGTGCATTCCGACGCCGAGCGCGTGCGCGCCGTGCGCGAGGCCATGGCCGCGATGCCGGCGCCGATCCACGTTCCGCGCGAGTCCCGGCCGGCGCTCGTCATCGACGAAGGTCCGCTGGTCCTGGTCGAGACGCGCAAGGACCTGGGGCAGATCCGCCTGCCCTTCGAGCCCCCCGCGGCCTGACGGCCGCCCGGACTACGGCAGGCGCTCGAGCGCGTGCTGGTAGACCGGGTCGTGCATCAGGTCGTCCCAGGCCAGCGGCGGCGTCTGCGGCAACAGGGCCAGGCGCCGCGCCTCGCTGTCGGGGTCGGGCTGCCAGTGACCGTGCTCGGCCGCCTCCTCGAGGCCGTCGAGCATCGCGTCGAGCGCGGCACCGCCCTGCCGCGGCGACTGGTTGCACAGCAGCACGAGATCGCAGCCGGCGCCCAGCGCAAGCATCGCGGCCTCGGCGTGGCTGATCTCGCGGCCGTCGATGCGGCGCGCCGCCGCCATGTCGAGATCGTCGCTGAAGACCGCGCCCGTGAAGCCCAGGCGCGCGCGCAGGATCTCCTGCAGCCAGCGCTTCGAGAACCCGGCCGGCCAGCGATCGACCTTCGGGTACACGACATGGCCCGGCATCACCGCCATGAGGCTGGTGCTGAGCCATTCGTAAGGCCGGGCGTCGTCGGCGAGCAAGGCCTTCAGGCTGCGCCGGTCGACCGGCAAGGCGACATGGCTGTCGGCGGCGGCGAAGCCGTGGCCCGGGAAGTGTTTGCCGCAGTTCGCCATGCCGGCGCGCAGCAGGCCGTGCATCAGGCTCTTGGCGAGGATTGCGACGACGCGCGGGTCGCGATGGAAGGCGCGGTCGCCGATCACCTGGCTCGTGCCGTGGTCGAGGTCGAGCACCGGCGTGAAGGCGAGGTCGACGCCGCAGGCGCGCAGCTCCGAGGCCAGCACGTGGCCGGCCGCGGTGGCGGCATCGGTCGCGGCGAGCGCGTCCTTCATCCAGAGCTCGCCCAGAGCGCCCATCGGCGCGATCGCGGTGAAGCCGTCGCTGCGAAAGCGCTGCACGCGCCCGCCTTCGTGGTCGACACAGACCAGCAGGTCGGGGCGCAGCGACTTGGCCTCGGCCACGAGCGTGGTGAGCGCGCGCCGGTCGACCCAGTTGCGCGCGAACAGGATGAGCCCGCCGACGAGCGGATGGCGCAGGCGCCGGCGGTCGGCAGCGTCGAGCGCCGTGCCGGTGACATCGAGGACGACGGGGGCGTGGACGGTCATGGCGATTCGACGATGACGATGGAGCTGGCGTAATCGGTCTCGTCGCTCACGCTGACATGGGCGACGAGGGCGCGGGCGGCGAACCAGTCGGCGAGTTCGCCCGAAAGGCGGATGAAGGGCTTGCCGCCGGGTTCGTTCAGGATCTGGCAGGCGCGCCAGCTCATCGGCGAGCGGATGCCCAGGCCGATGGCTTTCGAGAACGCTTCCTTGGCCGAGAAGCGCGTCGCCAGGAAGCGCAGGCCGCGGCCGGCGGCGCGCACGCTGCGCGCGTGATAGACCTTCAGCTCGTCGGGGCCGAGCACGCGTTCGGCAAAGCGCTCGCCGCGCCGCGCCAGCGTCGCCTCGATGCGGCGCACGTCGCACAGATCGGTGCCGACGCCGTGGATCATCGGCCGGCGGCGCGGATGCAGCGCTGGTAAGCGCGCACGGTCTCAGTCAGCCCGAGTTCGAGCGCGTCGGCGATCAGGGCGTGGCCGATCGAAACCTCGAGCACTTCGGGCACGGCGCGCAGGAAATCGGCCAGGTTGTCGCGGTTCAGGTCGTGGCCGGCGTTGACCTCGAGGCCGGCCGCCTGGGCCGCACGCGCGGCCGCGGCGAAGCGCTCGGTCTGCGTTGCCTGGTCCGAGCTGCCATGGGCGTCGGCATAAGGCTCGGTGTAGAGCTCGACGCGGTCGGCGCCGACCTCGCGCGCACGCTGCATCGCCTCGGGAAGCGGGTCCATGAACAGGCTCACGCGCACGCCGAACGAATGGGCCTCGGCGATGACCGGGCGCAGGCGTTCGGCATCGGCTTCGAGATCCCAGCCGTGGTCGGACGTGAACTGGCCTTCGCTGTCGGGCACGAAGGTGCACTGGCTCGGCCGCACCGCGCGCACGAAGGCCATCAGGTTGTGGAAGGGGTTGCCTTCGATGTTGTATTCGGCCTGCGGCCAGGCTGCGAGCAGCGCCGCGAGCTCGTGCACATCGCTGGCCCGGATGTGGCGCTCGTCGGGGCGCGGATGCACCGTGATGCCGTCGGCCCCGGCTTCGAGGCACAGCGTCGCCGCCTTCGTCACGCTCGGGATGCCGAGGTGGCGCGTGTTGCGCAGCAGCGCGACCTTGTTGACGTTGACCGACAGCGCGGTGCCGGCCTTGCGGTGCGAGTCGGGGGTGATGAGCGGGTTCATCTCTCAGGCGGGTTCGGCGAGCTTCTGCAGTTCCAGCATCACTTGACGCGTTCGCAGCTTGGCGGAACCCAGATGATAGTGAAGCAGTTTGCGCAGCGGCCCGCGCAAGGCCCCCGCGAACGGGGTGCAGGCAGCGCGCAGCTCGGCCCGCGACGCGGACCGCAGCCCCGCCTCGAGCGCCGCCCAGACGCTGCCGCGCAGGCCTTCGGCGTCGGGCACGAGCCCCGATTCCGGGTGCAGCGCGTAGCGGCGCTCGGCCTCGGCCGGGCGCAGCGTCAGCGTTTCGACGTCGAGCTCGGGCAGCACGCCGGTCTCGCGCAGCAGCACGAGCTCGAAAGCGCGCAGGGCCGGCGCCTCGTCGGCGAGTGCGGCCAGGGTCTCGCCATAGGCGTCGAAGAGGCGCTCGTGCGGGTCCTGGCGCGCCAGCAGCTTGAGCAGCAGCTCGTTCATGTAGAAGCCCGAGTACAGCGCCGCGCCCGCGACCGAGGGCGCCCCGCCCGCCCATTCGGCGCTGCGCAGCAGATGCACTTCGGCCGCTTCGTCCGCCGGTGTGCGGCCGAGCTGCACCGCCAGGCGCTGGAACGGCAGCAGCACCGGGCGCAGCTGCGAATGCGGCCGCTTGGCGCCCTTGGCGGCGACGACGATGCGCCCGCGTTCGCGCGTGAAGAGCTCGACGATCAGGCTCGTCTCGCTCCAGTCGTAGCGGTGCAGCACGTAGGCGGCCAGGGGCGCGGCCGGGGCCCTAGTCGTAGCCATAACTGCGCAGATGGGCTTCGTTGTCGGCCCAACCTCCACGCACTTTGACCCACAGTTCGAGGAAGACGCGGGCGTCGAGCAGGCGCTCGAGCTCCTGGCGCGCTTCGCTGCCGATGCGCTTCAGGCGCTCGCCGCCTTCGCCGATGATCATGCCCTTGTGGGCCTCGCGTTCGACGACGATGGTCGCGCCGATGCGGCGCAGCCCCCCCTCTTCCTCGAACTGGTCGATGACCACGGTCGAGGCGTAGGGCAGTTCCTCGCCGGTGAGGCGGAACAGCTTCTCGCGCACGATCTCGGCCGCGAGGAAGCGGTCGCTGCGGTCGGTGAGCGCGTCTTCCTCGTAGAACCACTCCTGCTCGGGGAGGTGACGCTCGACGATCGCGAACAGGCGCTCGACGTCGGCCTTGGAGGTCGCCGCCATCGGCACGAACTCGGCGAAGTCGTGGCGCTGCTGCATCTGCTGCAGCCAGGGCAGGAGTTCGTCGCGCCGCGGCACGAGGTCGAGCTTGTTCGCGACCAGCACCGCGGGCTTGTCTGGCGGCAGCAGCGCGAGCACCTTGGCATCGGCGGCGCCGAAGCGCCCGGCCTCGACCAGGAACAGCACCGCGTCGACATCGCCCAGCGACGCGAGCACGGTGCGGTTGAGGTTGCGGTTGAGCGCGTTGCCGTGCTTCGTCTGGAAGCCCGGCGTGTCGACGAAGACGAACTGCGTCTGCCCCCGGGTGCGGATGCCGGTGATGCGGTGGCGCGTGGTCTGCGCCTTCTTCGAGGTGATGCTGATCTTCTGGCCGACCAGGGCGTTGAGCAGGGTCGACTTGCCGACGTTCGGGCGGCCGACGATCGCGACCAGGCCGCAACGACGGGAGGCGGCGGTTTCGACTTCGTCCATGATGGCTTTCAGGAGCGCAGAGGACCGCCGGGGCGGTCGCTGGCTTTCAGTTGCTCGAGCATGCGGCGCGCCGCTTCCTGCTCGGCGATGCGGCGCGAGCGCCCTTCGCCGCTCTGGGCGAGGCCGAGCGCGGCCACGGCGCATTCGACCTCGAAGGTCTGGGCATGCTTCTCGCCGCGCGCGGCCACGATGCGATAGGCCGGCACGGCGAGCTTGCGCGCCTGCAGCCATTCCTGGAGTTCGGTCTTCGCGTCCTTGCTCCAGGCGTCGACCTCGGTCGCGGCGATGATCTCGCCGAACAGGCGCTGCACGACGCCTTGCGCGGCGTCGAATCCGCCGTCGAGGAAGACGCCGCCGATCAGCGCCTCGACCGCGTCGGCGAGGATCGAGGGCCGCTGCGACCCGCCGCCACGCATCTCGCCTTCGGAAATGCGGATGACGTCGGGCAGGTCGAGCGTGAGCGCCACCCGGTGCAGGCTGTCTTCGCGCACGAGGTGGGCACGCACCCGGGTGAGGTCGCCTTCGTCGCTGCCCGAGAAGCGCTCGTAGAGCAGGGCCGAGACGGCGAGGTTGAGCACCGCGTCGCCGAGGAATTCGAGGCGCTCGTTGTGGCCGGCGCCGAAGCTGCGGTGGGTGAGCGCGCGTTCGAGCAGCGCCGCGCTCGCAAAGCGGTGGCCCAGGCGCTGCTGCAGGGCTTCGACCCGGCTGTCCATGCGGCCTACTTGGAGCGCCCCTGGTACTTCAGCAGCAGGTACACCGGGCCCCAGAGCGGGATCTCCTTGTCGTAGGCGAAGGAAATGACGACCCGGTCGTTCTCCTTCGTCACGTCGAGGTCCTTGCCCGAGATCGAGGCGATCGAGTACTCGATCTCCTTCTGGCGCTCGAAGGCCTGGCGCGCCTCGGCCACCGTCGCCGGCTGCTCGGCCGCGATCTTGTCGACCGCGCGCTGGATCGTCAGGTACTCGTTGACCGTCGGCAGCGTGCGCACCAAGACATAACCGACCATCGCCAGGACGATGGCCCAGAACAGCAGACCGAACAAGGTGACGCCGCGCTGCTGCGCGGCTGAGGCGGTCTTCGGCGTCATGTCTTGCAGCTCCTCTTGCGCTCACGCGGTCAGTGGATCGGTCCGATCCGACCCAGGTTGCCCAGGTTCATCCAGACGAAAAAGGCCCGGCCGACGATGTTCGCGTCCGGAACAAAGCCCCAGAAGCGCGAATCCTCGGAATCGTCGCGGTTGTCGCCCATCATGAAGTAGTGGCCTGGCGGCACCTTGCAGGTCATGCCGTCGCTGCCGTACTGGCAATTCTGGTGCAAGGGGAAGTCGTGCGGGTCGGAGCCGAAATACGAGGGCCGGTTCGGATCGACCAGGATCTTGTGCCGCACCGCGCCCAGCTGCTCCTCGAAGATCGGCGAATAGCGCAGCTGGTCTTCGTTGTAGTAGTCGCCCAGCGGCTTCTCGGGCACGGGCTGGCCGTTGATCGTGAGCTTCTGGTTCGCGTAGTGGATCACGTCGCCGGGCACGCCGACGACGCGCTTGATGTAGTCGACGCGCGGATCGAGCGGATAGCGGAACACCATCACGTCGCCGCGCTGCGGGTCGTGGTTGGCGATGATCTTCTTGTTGATCACCGGCAGGCGGATGCCGTAGTCGAACTTGTTCACGAGGATCAGGTCGCCGACGAGCAGGGTCGGGATCATCGAGCCCGACGGGATCTTGAAGGGCTCGAACAAGAACGAGCGCAGCAGGAAGACGACGAGGATCACCGGGAACAGGCCGGCGGTCCAGTCCAGCCACCAGGGCTGGGCGAGCAGGCGCGCCTTGCCTTCGGCGACGTCGCCATCGACCTTCTGGATGCCCTGGCTCGCGAGCTGGGCGCGCCGCGCCGCGTCCTCGGTCTCGAGCCGCGCCGCGGCGGCTTCGCGCGCGGGCTTGAAGCGAAAGCGCTCGGCGAGCCAGAACAGCAGCGTCACCGACGTGAGGATGAACAGCAGCAGCGCGAAGTCGCCCGTCCAGTAGCCGAGGAACCAGCCGCCCAGGTAGAGGACCAGCGCGCCGTAGAGAGCGGCGGTGAGAGAGCTCATGAGTTGTGTCAGTCGTCCACTTGGAGGATGGCCAGAAACGCTTCCTGCGGCACCTCGACGGTGCCGATCTGCTTCATGCGCTTCTTGCCGGCTTTCTGCTTCTCGAGCAGCTTCTTCTTGCGCGAGACATCGCCGCCGTAGCATTTTGCCAGCACGTTCTTGCGCAGCGCCTTGATGTTCTCGCGCGCGATGATGTTGGCGCCGATCGCAGCCTGGATCGCGACGTCGTACATCTGGCGCGGGATCTGCTCGCGCATCTTGGCCGCCACCGCGCGCCCGCGGTACTGGCTTTGCGCGCGGTGCACGATGATCGAGAGCGCGTCGACGCGGTCGCCGTTGATCAGCAGGTCGACCTTGACGACATCGGCGGCGCGGTACTCCTTGAACTCGTAGTCCATGCTGGCGTAGCCGCGCGAGACGCTTTTGAGCTTGTCGAAGAAGTCCAGCACGATCTCGGCCAGCGGCAGCTCGTAGGTGAGCATGACCTGGCGCCCGTGATAGGCCATGTTGAGCTGCAGGCCGCGCTTCTGGTTCGCCAGCGTCATCACCGGGCCGACGCAGTCCTGCGGCATGTACAGGTGCACGGTGACGATGGGCTCGCGGATCTCGGCGATGCGGCCCTGGTCGGGCATCTTGCTCGGGTTCTCGACGAGCATCACGCTGCCGTCGTTCAGCTCGACCTCGTAGACGACGCTGGGCGCGGTCGTGATGAGGTCCTGGTCGAACTCGCGCTCGAGCCGCTCCTGCACGATCTCCATGTGCAGCAGCCCGAGGAAGCCGCAGCGGAAGCCGAAGCCTAGCGCCTGGCTCACCTCGGGCTCGTAGCGCAGGCTGCTGTCGTTGAGCTTGAGCTTTTCCAGCGCGTCGCGCAGCGAGTCGTATTCGCTCGCCTCGGTCGGGTACAGGCCGGCAAAGACCTGGGGCTGGATTTCCTTGAAGCCGGGCAGCGCTTCGCTCGCCGGGCCGGCGTTGTTGGGCAGCTTCTTCTCGAGCGTGAGCGTGTCGCCGACCTTGGCGGCCTGCAACTCCTTGATGCCGCAGATCACGAAGCCGACCTGGCCCGCGCGCAGGCTGTCGCGCGGCATCGACTTGGGCGTGAACACGCCCATCTGCTCGATGCCGTAGACCGTGTTGGTGGCCATCATGCGGATGCGCTCGCCCTTGGAGAGCGAGCCGTCTACGACGCGCACGAGCATCACGACGCCGACGTAGTTGTCGAACCAGCTGTCGATGATCATCGCCCGCGGCGGGCCGTCGGGGTTGCCGCGCGGCGCCGGCATGCG
>JAGWTS010000548.1 GCA_028868875.1 Burkholderiales bacterium
GCCACGGCGACGTGCCGATGGCGGTGACGACGATGAAGAAGGGCGCGATGGACTTCATCGAGAAGCCTTTCAAGGAAGAAGAACTGCTCGGCCTCGTCGAGCGCATGCTCGACCAGGCGCGCGCCTCGTTCAGCCAGCACCAGGAGCAGGCCAGCCGCGACGCCCTGCTCTCGCGCCTGACGACGCGCGAAGCGCAGGTGCTGGAACGCATCGTCGCCGGGCGCCTGAACAAGCAGATCGCCGACGACCTGGGCATCAGCATCAAGACGGTGGAAGCGCATCGCGCCAACATCATGGAGAAGCTCAACGCCAACACCGTGGCCGATCTGCTCAAGATCGCGCTCGGCGCCCAGGCCAAGCCCTAGGCCGGCGCAAGCATTTCATCCGAGGCCGCTTGCGAGAAGCGGCCTTCTTCGTTCAGAGGTCCCCCAGCATGACTGCCCAGATCATCGACGGCGTCGCCCTCTCGCGCCGCATCCGCAGCGAACTCGCCGAACGCGCCGCGCGCCTGCCGCAGCGCCCCGGCTTGGCCGTCATCCTCGTCGGAGAGGACCCGGCCAGCGCCGTCTACGTGCGCAACAAGGTCAAGGCCTGTGCCGAACACGGCCTGCATTCGGTGCTGGAGAAGTACGACGCCGGCTTCGCCGAAGCGGCGCTGCTCGAGCGCATCGCCGCGCTCAACGCCGACCCGTCGATCCACGGCATCCTCGTGCAGATGCCGCTGCCGCGCCACATCGACCCGCACAAGGTCATCGCCGCGATCGACACGAAGAAGGACGTCGACGGCTATTCGGTGCTCTCGGCCGGCGAACTCTTCACCGGCATGCCCGGGCTGCGCCCCTGCACGCCCTGGGGCTGCATGAAGCTGATCGAGAGCACCGGCCAGAGCCTGCGCGGCAAGCACGCGGTCGTGATCGGGCGCAGCAACACCGTGGGCAAGCCGATGGCGCTGATGCTGCTGCAGGCCAACGCCACGGTCACCATCTGCCACAGCGCGACCCCGGATCTCGCCGTGCACACGCGCGCGGCCGATGTCGTCGTCGCCGCGGTCGGGCGCCGCGACACGCTTACCGCCGCGATGGTCAAGCCCGGTGCCATCGTCATCGACGTCGGCATGAACCGCAACGACGCGGGCAAGCTCTGCGGCGATGTCGACACCGCCGGCGTGGCCGAGGTCGCGGGCTGGATCACGCCGGTGCCGGGCGGAGTCGGGCCGATGACGATCACCATGCTGCTCGCAAACACGGTCGAGGCCGCCGAGGCGGCAATGGCGACGCCCGCGCGCGCATGAATCCGCTGCTCGGCTTCGCGGGCCTGCCCGATTTCGGCGCCATCCGGCCCGAGCAGGTCGAGCCGGCAATCGAGCTCCTGCTGGCCGAGGCCGAGACCGCGCTCGAAAACGCCGTCGGCGCGGGCGTCGCGGCCGACTACCACGCGCTGTCGGCCGCGCTCGATGTGCCGGTCGAGCGCTTGCAGGCGGCCTGGAGCGCGGTCGGCCACCTCCAGGCGGTAGCCGACACGCCCGAGTTGCGCGCCGCCTATGCCCAGGCCTTGCCGCGCGTCACGGCCTTCACGACCCGGCTGCATTCGGATCCGCGGCTCTATGCGAAGTACAAGGCCGTACAGGCCGGCGTGGCCAGCGGAGCCGGCGGCTTGCCGCAGGCGCAGCGCAAGGCCCTGTCCGACGCCCTGCGCGACTTCGTCCTCGGCGGCGCCGAGTTGCAAGGCGCGGCGCGCGCGCGCCATGCCGCGATCCAGGCACGCCTGGCCGAACTCTCGCAGCGCTTCGGCGAGAACGTGCTCGACGCCACCGACCGCTTCGAGCTCCTCGTCGAGGCCTCCGAACTCGAAGGCGTTCCGGCCGACGTGCTCGAGGCCACGCGCGCCGCGGCCGCGGCCGAGGGCCGTTCGGGCCACAAGCTGAGCCTGCGCGCCCCGGTCTATCTGCCGGTGATGGAGCACGCCCGCAACCGGCCCCTGCGCGAGCGCCTGTACCG
>JAGWTS010000211.1 GCA_028868875.1 Burkholderiales bacterium
CGGTCGGCGCAGACCACGCTCAGCGCCCCGGCGCGCTCGCCGTAGACGCTCATGCTCTTCGAGAACGAATTGGCGACGAAGAACGCGAGCCCCGCATCGGCGAGGGCGCGCACCGCGAAGGCGTCTTCGTCGATGCCGTCGCCGTAGCCCTGGTAGGCGAGGTCGAGGTAGGGGATCAGGCGGCGCTCGCGCAGCAGCGGGATCAACTGCTCCCATTGCGCCCGCGACAAATCCACCCCGGTCGGGTTGTGGCAACAGGCGTGCAGCAGCACCACGCTTTGCGGCGGCAGCGACGACAAGGTCTCGACCATCGCGTCGAAACGCAGGCCGCCGGTCGCGGGGTCGTAGTAGGGATAGGTGTGGACCTTCAGCCCGGCGCCTTCGAACATCGCGCGGTGGTTGTCCCAGGTCGGATCGCTCACCCAGACCTCGCTCGCCGGCAGCCAGCGCCGGAGGAAATCGGCCCCGACGCGCAGGCCGCCGCTCGAGCCCACGGTCTGAAGGGTGGCGACGCGCCCGCTCGCCAGCGTCGACGAACCGGCGCCGAAGAGCAGCCCCTGCACCGCGCTGCGCGCCGCCGCCGTGCCTTCGATCGGCAGGTACGACTTCGGCGCCGATTCGGCCAGCATCTGCGCTTCCGCACGCCGCACGCAGTCGAGCACCGGGATGCGCCCGGCATCGTCGAAATAGATGCCGATCGACAGGTTCACCTTGTGCGGCCGCGGATCGTGGCCGAACGCCTCGTTCAGGCTCAGGATCGGGTCGCCCGCGTAAGGCTCGAGGTGGGAGAAGGTACTCATTCGGCCAATGCCTTTTCGATGTCGGCGGCTAGGGTTTCGGGCTTGTCTGCCGGGGCGTAGCGCCGGATCACCCGGCCGTCGCGCCCGACCAGGAACTTGGTGAAGTTCCACTTCACGGCCTGGGTGCCGAGCACCCCGCGCGCCTCGGCCGTGAGCCATTTCCACAGGGGATGGGCCTGGCCTCCGTTGACCTTGACCTTGGCCATCATCGGGAAGCTCACCCCGTAATTGAGCTGGCAGAAGGAGGCGATCTCGGCCTCGCTGCCCGGGTCCTGGCCGCCGAACTCGTTGCTCGGGAAGCCCACGACCACCAAGCCGCGATCGCGGTAGGTTTGCCACAACTTCTCGAGCCCGGCGAACTGCGGCGTGAACCCGCATTCGCTGGCCGTATTGACGATGAGCAGCACCCGTCCGCGCTGGGTCGCCAGCGCCGCGGGCTTGCCTTCGATCGACAAGGCTTCGAAATCGTAAATGGTGGTGACGGACATCACGAACCCCTTTTGCAGACGCCAACGCCGATGTTAGCCTTCGCCGGTCCGTTGCCTTGTCGGCGCGGCCGCCCCCGCGCCGCCGCTCCGGCGCCCTGTCCACGCCATGATCCAACCACACCGTGTCGCCCTGCTGGGATTCAGCGATTTCGAGCGCGGCGCGCTCGCTTCGTGCTTTCGCCTCGCGGCCCAGCGCGTGCCGCCTTTCGTCCAGGTCGAGGCGGCCGCCGAAGCCGACTTCCTGATCGTCGATTCCGACCGCGCCGAAGCGGTTCGCGCCGCCCTCGAGCTCGGGCGCGAGCCGGTGTCGGTCTTCATCGGCGCCCATCCGCCCGACGCGGCGCTGGCCTGGATGGCACGTCCGATCGACCCGCTGCACGTGCTGCGCGAACTCGACTCGATGGTGACGATGCGCGGCGCGCTCGCCCCCCGCATCGAACGGCCCACCGCCCCCCCGCCGCCCGTGCCGAAGGCGAAGCCCGAGCCGGCGCCCGCTCCCCCCCCGGCGCTGGCGCTGCTGGTCGACGACAGCGAGATCGCCCTGCGCTTTCTCGAAACCCGGCTCCAGCCGCTGGGCATGGCCACCGAGCGCGCGAACAGCAGCGCGCGCGCGATCGAGATGCTCGCCATGCGCCGCTTCGATTTCGTCTTCGTCGATGTCGAGCTCGGCACCGCCAGCGACATGGACGGCCTGGCGCTGTGCCAACACATCAAGCGTCAGCGTCCGGCGCGCGCACCGGGCCGGACTCCGGTGGTGGTGATGGTCTCGGCGCACCACAGCGAACTCGACCGCGTTCGCGGCACGCTTGCCGGAGCGGATGCCTACTTCGGCAAGCCGGCCGACGCAACCGCGCTCGAGCACCTGCTGCTGCGCCACGGCGTCAAGCCGCCGACACCGGGCGCCACGGCCTGAGGTCCAGCCGGACTCCGGCCCCCTCGCCGCGCAAGGCTCAACGCGATCGGACCAGCCCCGCGCCCAGGATCAGCGCCGCGCCGGCGGCCACGCGCAGGCTGAAGTCGCCCGCGCCGAGCAGCATGGCCGAGCCAGAAGCGAACAGGACCTCGGTCAGCATCACGAGCGACGAAACCGCCGCCGGCAGCCGCACCACGCCGTACTGGTAGGCCACGTTGCTGAGCAGGAAGACCAGCGTGAGCGCGACGACGCCGCCCAGCCAGATGGGATCGAACCCGGGCGGCAGCGGCACCTGGAAGGCCAGGGCCAGGGCCGCCGCCGCCAAGGTCGAGCCGCCCATCACCGCCAGCGCCCGCGCCGTCACCGAGCGCGCCGCCTCGCGCCGCATCAGCACGCTCGCCAGGGCGTAGGCGAAGCCGCCGACCAGCCCCAGCAGTTCGGCCGGCGTGGCCGGCAACGGCCAGCCCCCGCCCTCGGGCCGCAGCACGATGGCGACGCCGGCCAGTGCCGCCGCAAGGCGCGGCAAGGCGCGCGGGCCGAAGCGCTCGCCCAGCAGCCAGCGCGCCAGCAACAGCGACCACACGGGCATCAGGTAGAACATCAGGACGACGCGCACGACGTCGCCGATCGTCACGGCCCAGTTGAAGGCGGCGGCGCTGAGGCCGGACGCGAGCGCCATCGCGAGCAGCGCCGGCTGCGACAGCAACTCGCGCCAGGCCCCGCGCCGGCGCAGGGTCAGGCCGATCGAGGCGAGACCGAAGACGAAGCAGGTGGCCCACAGCGGGTGCAGCCCGAGCGCCTCGAGCTGCCGATACGGCCACCACGAGCAGCCCCAGCAGAAGGCGCTGACCATCAGCGCGAGCTGCGCGGCGCCCGGCCTGGCGCCGCGGTTCTCGACGCCCGCAACGCTCATGAATCGTCGCTGCGCGCGATCATCAGCAGGTGCTCGACCTCGTCGCGGTAGACGACGCAGTTGCGGCGGTGCCAGCGCCGGATCAGCTCCATGATCGCGGCGACGACGAGGCCGAAGATCGCGATCGCGCCGAAGGCCGAGAGCCCGTACTTGGTCATGCCGGCGTAGAAGGCGCCCAGGCCGAGGATGCAGGCCTGCTCGTTGAAGTTCTGGACCGCGATCGAGCGCCCGGCCCCCATCAGGTTGTGGCCGCGGTGCTGCAGCAGGGCATTCATCGGCACCACCAGGAAGCCGCCCAGGGCGCCGAGCAGGATCAGGAACGGCGCGGCGAGCCAGACATGCTGGATGAAGTTCATGCCCACCAGCATCAAGCCCATGGCCGCGCCGAGGGGGATCACGCGCGTGGCGTTGTCCAGCCGCATCCAGGCCGAGGCGGCGACGGCGCCGATGGCGGTGCCGATCGTGACCACGCCGACGAGCGAGCTCGCGTGCGTCATGTCGTAGCCGAGCGAGGCCGCGGCCCAGGCGAGCACGATGTAGCGCAGGTTGGCGCCCGCGCCCCAGAACAGCGTCGTCGTCGCGAGCGAGATCTGGCCCAGGCGGTCGTTCCACAGGCGCGCGTTGCACTCGGAGAAGTCGCGCACCAGGCGCAGCGAGCTGCCTTCGTAGGGTTGCAGCGGCACATCGGTGCGCGGCACGCGCAGGTTGATGAGGGCGGCGATGCCGTAGATGATGATGATCGTGGCCACCGCCGCCTGCGGCGCGGTGTCCACGCCGGTGTCGATGAAGGGCAGGTCGATGCCGAGCAGGATGGGCGCGATGCGCGGGCCGATGAGCTGGCCGCCGAGCAGCACGCCGAGGATGATCGAGGCGATCGTCAGGCCCTCGATCCAGCCGTTCGCCTTGACCAGCTGCGAGGGCGGCAGCAGCTCGGTGAGGATGCCGTACTTGGCGGGTGAATAGGCCGCGGCGCCGAGGCCGACGATGGCGAAGGCCAGCAGCGGCGGTGCGCCGAACAGCATCATCAGGCAACCCACCATCTTGATGGCGTTCGAGATGAACATGACCTGGCCCTTCGGGATCGCGTCGGCGAAGGCGCCGACGAAGGGCGCGAGCAGGACGTAGAAGAGCGCGAACATCGGCACCAGGGCGGCCCGATGCCATTCGGGCGACCCGCTCATGCGCATGAGTTCGATCGCGGCGACGAAGAGAGCGTTGTCGGCCAGCGAGCTGAAGAACTGCGCCGACATGACGCTGGAAAAGCCTTTTTTCATCCGCGTCGGGCGCTATCGGCCGCAGCGCAACGGCGCCGACGGCGTTCCTCAGTCTCCAAGATGGGCGGCGGTTTATAGCACGCAGGCGGCGACGAGCGGCGCCGCCGAGGGCGCGGCTGGCAGAATCGGCCGCACCATGCCGCGCCCGATCGAAGCCCTGATCCATCTCCCCGCGCTCGCCCACAACCTGGCGCGCGCGCGCGCCCATTCGCCCGACGCGCGGGTCTGGGCCGTGGTCAAGGCCGACGCCTACGGCCACGGCATCGAACGCGTCTTCCCGGCCTTGCGCGGCGCCGACGGCTTTGCCCTGCTCGACCTGGCCGAAGCCGAACGCCTGCGCGCGCTCGGCTGGAGAGGCCCGATCCTGCTGCTCGAAGGCTGCTTCGAGGCGCGCGACCTCGAGACCTGCTCGCGCCTGGCCCTCTGGCACGTGGTGCACCGCGAGGCCCAGATCGACTGGCTCGCGGCGCACAAGACCCAGCAGCCGCACCGCGTCTTCCTGAAGCTCAACAGCGGCATGAACCGGCTCGGCTTCAGGCCCGCCGCCTACCGCGGCGCCTGGGTGCGGCTGAATGCGCTGCCGCAGGTGGAGGAGATCTCGCATCTCACCCATTTCTCCGACGCCGACGGCGCGCGCGGCGTTGCCCACCAGCTTGCGGTCTTCGAGGACGCGACGCGCGACCTGCCGGGCGAGCGCAGCTTGTCGAACAGCGCCGCGATCCTGCGCCACGGCCTGCGCAACGACTGGGTCCGCGCCGGCCTCCTTTGCTACGGCAGCGCACCCGACTTTCCCGAGCACGACATCCGCCACTGGGGGCTCGAGCCGGCGATGACGCTGCGCACGAAGCTGATTGCGGTGCAGGATTTGCAGCCCGGCGAGAGCGTGGGCTACGGCAGCCGCTTCGTCGCCGCCGAGGCCCTGCGCATCGGCATCGCCGCCTGCGGCTATGCCGACGGCTACCCGCGGCTGGCGCCGAGCGACACCCCGGTGCTCGTCGACGGCGTGCGCAGCGGCACCGTGGGCCGGATCTCGATGGACATGCTCGCGGTCGACCTGACGCCGACGCCGCAGGCCGGGCCGGGCAGCGAGGTCACGCTCTGGGGCTGCGGGCCGCACGGCAGCCGGCTCGCGATCGACGACGTCGCCCACGCCGCCGGCACCCTGGGCTACGAGCTGATGTGCGCGCTCGCGCCTCGGGTGCCGGTGCGGGCCGAGGGATGAAGCCGCCGCGCTGCAGCGTCGCGCGCGCCGAGGTCGAGTTCAGCGCCGTGCGCGCCCAGGGCCCGGGCGGCCAGAACGTGAACAAGGTGTCGAGCGCGGCGCGGCTGCGTTTCGACATCGGCGCTTCCTCGTTGCCGGAGCCGGTCAAGGAGCGCCTGCGCGCGCTGCCGGACCAGCGCATCAGCTCCGACGGCGTGGTCGTGATCAAGGCCGAAACCCACCGCAGCCTGCCGCGCAACCAGGCCGACGCGCTGGCGCGGCTGCAGGCGCTGGTCGACGCGGCCGCGCAGCCCGAGATCGAACGCCGGGCGACGAAGCCGACCCGGGCCTCGAAGCTCAGGCGGCTCGAAGGCAAGGCGCGGCGCGGCGCGATCAAGGCGGGGCGGCACCGGGTGGGGGAGTGAGGGCGGCGGGCGGCTTGCGGATCCGACCCGCAACGACCGCGCTCCGCCCGCCTCGCCTGCCGCGGCTCGCGGCCTGGGCCCGCCCCACAATCGGCCATGGCCAAGACCGTCTACACCTGCCGCGAATGCGGCGGCACGAGCCCGAAGTGGCTCGGCCAGTGCCCGCAGTGCAAGGCCTGGAACACGCTCGACGAGACCGCCGCCGAAGCCCCGAATCGCAACAACCGCTTCCAGGCCCTGGCGCGCAGCCAGCCCGTGGCGACGCTGGCCGAGATCGAGGCCGCCGAGGTCGAGCGCACGCCCACCGGCCAGGAGGAACTCGACCGCGTGCTCGGCGGCGGCATCGTCGAAGGCGCGGTGGTGCTGATCGGCGGCGACCCCGGCATCGGCAAGAGCACCCTGCTGCTGCAGGCCGCCGACAGCATGTCGGCGCACACGCGCGTGCTCTACGTCACCGGCGAGGAAAGCGGCGCCCAGATCGCCTTGCGCGCGCGCCGCCTGGCCTTGAGCGGCGCCCGGGTTCGGGTGCTGGCAGAGATCCAGCTCGAGAAGATCGTCGCCGCGATCGACGCCGAAGCGCCGGCGCTGTGCATCGTCGACTCGATCCAGACCGTCTATTCCGAGCAGCTGAACTCGGCCCCGGGATCGGTGGCCCAGGTGCGCGAATGCGCGGCCCAGTTGACGAGGCTGGCCAAGGCCGGCGGCTGCGCCATCGTGCTCGTCGGCCACGTGACCAAGGAAGGCGCGCTCGCCGGGCCGCGCGTGCTCGAGCACATCGTCGACACCGTTCTTTATTTCGAAGGCGACACGCATTCGAGCTTTCGCCTCGTGCGCGCGATCAAGAACCGCTTCGGCGCGGTCAACGAGATCGGCGTCTTCGCGATGACCGAGCGCGGCCTGCGCGGCGTCAGCAACCCGAGCGCGATCTTTCTCTCGACCCATGGCGAGCCGGTGCCGGGCTCCTGCGTCCTCGTCACGCTCGAAGGCACGCGGCCGCTGCTGGTCGAGATCCAGGCCCTCGTGGACAGCGGCGGCCCGAGTCCGCGCCGGCTTTCGGTGGGGCTGGACCGCGACCGCCTGGCGATGCTGCTCGCCGTGCTGCACCGCCACGCCGGGGTCTCGTGCATGGACCAGGACGTGTTCGTCAACGCCGTCGGCGGCGTGCGCATCAACGAGCCGGCGGCCGACCTCGCGGTGCTGCTCGCGATCCAGGGCAGCCTGCGCGGACGGCCGCTGCCGCGCGGCTTCATCGCCTTCGGCGAGGTCGGGCTCGCGGGCGAGGTGCGGCCGGCGCCGCGCGGCCAGGAGCGCCTGAAGGAAGCCGCCAAGCTCGGCTTCTCGGTCGCCGTGGTGCCGAAGGCGAACGCGCCGAAGAAGCCGATCGAAGGGCTGGAGATCCACGCCGTCGAGCGCATCGAGCAGGCGATCGACGCCGTGCGCGGCCTTTAGCCGAACTTCGCGCGCAGCAGCTGCCCCAGGCCGTAGGCGAAGCGCCGGCATTCGTTGCCGATGCGGTAGCGAAAGGTCGACAGCCGGCGCGTCCAGTGGAAATTGCGCTCGCGCGCCGGCGGCGCGCCGATCGTCGATTCGGTGCGGTCGTCGTGGACGCAGGGCGTGGGCGTGACGATGCGCACCTTGAGATCGAAGCGCCAGCCCTGGTCGCAGATGTGGTCGTAAGGCAGGCTCATCGGCAGCAGGCCCTCGGCGAAAGCGGCCGCGGCGCGGCGGTTGACGACATAGGCGCTGGCGCCGGTGCAGCGCGTGAGCATCACCGCGAGCCGGTGCCCGGCGTCGAGCTCGAGCACTGGAACCGGGGTGCCCGAGTGCACGCCCGAGAGCTTGACCACGTCCCAGTCCCCGGCGTGCTCGACGAGGCCGCGCAGCACCGCGGGCAGGTCGTCGCCCAGGCGCGAATCGTCCTCGAAGATCACCGCGTATTGCGCCGGACTCGCGAGGAAGGCGCGCATCACCTCCCAGTGCGACAGGTAACATCCCAGCTCGGCGAGCAGCGGCTCCTTGCCGTGCTTGCGCCGGTAGCCGGCGACGTCGAGCGCGGCAAGTTGTTCGGGCGTCAAATTGCGGGCGTCGACCGCGGCGAGGCGGCTCCAGGGCAGGCCCAGCGCGGCGAGCCGGGCCGAGATCCGGGCCAGCCGCTCTTGCGCCCTGTCGAGATTGATGACCCACGCATGCAAGACTTCCATCCGCGCGATTTTCCAGCATGGCCGGGCCGGCCCGGCGCCCGCCCCGCTCGCGCATGAGACCCCTGCTCGCCTGGATCGGCGCCCTCGCCTGGCTCGGCGCCGGCGCCGTGGGCTGGGGCTGGCGCGGCTTCGCGCTCGCCTTCACGGTGCTCGTGACGGCGATGATGCTGCAGGTCACCCGCATCGTGCTCGTGATGAAGGCCGTCGCCGGACGCCCGCTGGGCCGGGTCGACAGCGTGCTCATGCTGCAAAGCCGGCTCGAGGCGGGCATGAAGCTCGAACGCGTGGTCCAGCTCGCCGGCAGCCTCGGGCGCGCGCTCGACGAGCAAGGCATGGCCTTCGCCTGGGCCGACGCCGGCGGCGACCGCCTCGTGGTGCGGCTCGACGCCGGACGCGTCGCCTCCTGGGCGCTCGAGCGCGGCGCCTAAAATCGGCGCTTCACCCCAGCCACCAAGGAAACCCGATGTCGATGTCCGACCGCGACGGCAAGATCTGGATGGACGGCCAACTCGTCGACTGGCGCGACGCGAAGATCCACGTCCTCACCCACACGCTGCACTACGGCTGCGGCGCCTTCGAAGGCGTGCGCGCCTACAACACGGTGCACGGCACAGCAATCTTTCGCCTGAAGGAGCACACCGAGCGGCTCTTCAACAGCGCCAAGATCCTGCGCATGAAGATCCCCTTCACGCCCGAGCAGGCGATGCAGGCGCAATGCGAGGTGGTGGCGGCGAACAAGCTCGAGAGCTGCTACCTGCGCCCGCTGGTCTGGATCGGCGACCAGAAGCTCGGCGTCAGCCCCAAGGGCAACACCATCCACCTGATGATCGCGGCCTGGCCCTGGGGCGCCTACCTCGGCGAGGAAGGCATGAAGCGCGGCATCCGCGTCAAGACCAGCAGCTTCACCCGCCACCACGTCAACATCACGATGACGCAGGCCAAGACGGTGAGCAACTACACCAACTCGATCCTCGCCAACGGCGAAGCCACCGACGACGGCTACGACGAGGCCCTGCTGCTCGACGCCTCGGGCTTCGTCAGCGAAGGCGCGGGCGAGAACATCTTCATCGTCAAGAAGGGCGTGGTCTACACGCCCGATCTCTCGGCCGGCGCACTCAACGGCATCACGCGCGACACGGTGCTCGCGATCTGCCGCGACCTGGGCATTCCGCTGGTCGAGAAGCGCATCACGCGCGACGAGGTCTACATCTCGGAAGAAGCCTTCTTCAGCGGCACCGCGGCCGAGATCACGCCGATCCGCGAGCTCGACCGGATCGAGCTGGGCAGCGGCAGCCGCGGCCCGGTGACGGAAAAGATCCAGGCCGCGTTCTTCGACATCGTCAACGGCCGCAACCCGAAATACGCCGAATGGCTGACCCCGGTGCAACGATGAGCGAACCCAAATCCCTGGTCGAACTGCTGGCGGCAGAAGTCAAAGGCAGCGGCGTCACCTTCTGCCCGAACCCGCGCATGCCGTTGTGGAGCAACCACCCGCGGGTCTTCATCGACATCGGGTCGACCGGCGAAGGGCGCTGCCCTTACTGCGGCACCGTGTACCGGCTCAAGGCGGGCGAGAAGCTGCACGCCCATTGAGACGTCCCCCCCGAAGCGCCTTCGGCGCCACCCCCCGAGGGGGCGACGCCAGCGGCCCGGCAAAGCCGGATCCGCGGCGTCCGCTTGAAATCATGCGTCGAACGGGGCCGAGAGCGCCGCGAAGCAACTGAGGCGGGGCCACACCGGCCCTTCAGCGCGGCGGCGGCAACTGCAGACGGTCGAGCTTGTCGTCGACCTCGCCGACGCAGGCCGAGAGCGTGCGCGCGGCTTCGTCGAAGCGC
Source organism: Burkholderiales bacterium (assembly GCA_028868875.1). Lineage (GTDB taxonomy): Bacteria > Pseudomonadota > Gammaproteobacteria > Burkholderiales > Burkholderiaceae_C > Rubrivivax. The sequence goes on from JAGWTS010000211.1 coordinate 10,051, forward strand.
TGGCCGAGCTGCTTCTCGAGCGCGTCGAGGCGGCCGACGACCTCGCGCGAGCGCGCCGCCGCCTGCTCGTCCAGTCGCCGCACTTCGCGCAGCAGCGTCTCCTGCAGCTCGGTGAAGCGCGAGGCCTCGGCCTTGTCGGCGAGTTCGCGATGGCTCTTGACCTCCTTGGCGCTGCGCCGGGTCTCGACGATCAGGCGCGCCTGCTGCAGCACGATGTAGAC
>JAGWTS010000212.1 GCA_028868875.1 Burkholderiales bacterium
GGCGACTTCGCCGTAGACGACGACCTTCGCGCCGTTGAAGCGCAGCTTGTCGAGGTGGGCGTGGCAACGCCGCTTCTCGTCATCGACGCTGCCACGCGCCAACTCGCCCGAGTACCAGCCCGACACGCAGGCGAGGCCGAACTCGTCCAGCTTGGCCTTCAGCGCCGGCCCGTCCTGCGGAAACTTGTTGCCCAGCTCGAAGCCGGCATAGCCGATCTCCTTGCCTTCGGCCAACGCCACTTCGAGCGGCGTCTCGCCGCCGAGCGACGGCAGATCGTCGTTCATCCAACTCAGCGGATTGACGCCGATGCGCACGTTCCAGGTCATGGCTGTTGCCCTCGTTTGCCGCCCTCGTATTGCCGGCGCGCGCTGCGCACCTCTTCGCGCGGCGACACCTCGGGAATGGCGACTTCCCACCACGCGCCGCCGTCGTCGGTCGTGCGCCACGGCGTCGTGTCGATGACGACGACCTGCGTCGTCGTCGCCGCGCGTGCTGACTTCATTGCCGCTTTCAACTCGGCGATGTCCTTCACATGCACCGCGCCCGCGCCGAGGCTCGCCGCATGCGCCGCGAAGTCGATCGCAGGCGGCGTTGGGCCGCAGTCGTCGAGCAGGTTGTTGAAGCGCGGGCTGCCGCTCGCCAGTTGCAGGCGCTGGATGCAGCCGTAGCCGCGGTTGTCGAGGACGACGACGATGAGCTTTTGCCCCAGCATCACCGAGGTCGCGATTTCGGAGTTCAGCATCAGGTACGAGCCGTCGCCGACCATCGCGATGACCTCGGCCTCGGGCCGCGCCATCTTGACGCCCAGCGCGCCGGCGATCTCGTAGCCCATGCACGAGTAGCCGTACTCCATGTGGTAGCCGCCGGGCGCGGATGTGCGCCAGAGCTTGTGCAGCTCGGCCGGCAGCGTGCCGGCGGCGCAGACGACGATGTCGTGCGCCGGTGAATCCGCAGCCGAGTCGCGCACCGCGCCGATGACCTCGGCGTCGTAGGGCAGCTCACCCTTCGGCGGCGCGGCGCTCGTCAGCTCGGTGACTCGCGCGTTCCACTTCGAAGCGAGTTGCTGTGCGCGCGCGGTCCAGGCCTCGTCGGCGCGCCAGCTGCCGGGGCGCAGCGCGGCGAGCACGACGCGCGCGTCGGCCACCAGCGCCTGGCCGCGCCACTTGGCGGCATCCATCGGCTGCACGTTGAGCGAGAGCAGCTTCGCCTTCGGCCACAGCGAGTGCGACGCGGTGCTGAAGTCCTGCAGGCGCGTGCCGATCGCGAGCACGAGGTCGGCGTCGGCGGCGAGCGCGTTGGCCGCGGGCGCGCCGGTGACGCCGATCGCGCCGACGTTCTGCGGGTGGTCCCACGCGAGCGCACCCTTGCCGGCCTGCGTCTCGGCCACCGGCACGCCGTGCGTGCTGGCCCACGCGGCGAGCGTCGCGCCGGCGCGGCTGTAGAGCACGCCGCCGCCGGCGACGACGAGCGGGCGGCGCGCCGAAGTCAGCAGTTCGTTGGCGGCCGCGAGCTCGCGCGCGTCGGGCGCGGGCCGGCGGATGCGCAGCGGCGCCGGTTCGAGAAACGACGCCGGGCAATCGAAAGCCATCGTCTGCACGTCCTGCGGCAGCGCCAGGCACACCGGGCCGCAGGTCGCCGGGTCGGTCATGACCTGGATCGCGCGTGGCAGCGCCGACAGGATCTGCTCCGGCCGCGTGATGCGATCGAACCAGCGCACGAGCGGGCGGAACGCGTCGTTGGCGCTCAAGTCGCCGGCCGCGAAGTCCTCGACCTGCTGCAGCACCGGGTCGGGCGTGCGCGAGGCGAACACGTCGCCGGGCAACAGCAGCACCGGCAGGCGGTTCACATGCGCGAGCGCGGCGGCGGTCAGCAGGTTGGTCGCGCCGGGGCCGATCGAGCTCGTCACCGCCATGATGCGCTGGCGGAAGTTCGCCTTCGCGAACGCAATCGCGGCATGCGCCATGCCCTGCTCGTTGTGGGCGCGGTACGTGGGCAGTGTGTCGCGGTGCTGCGCCAACGCCTCGCCCAAGCCCGCGACATTGCCGTGGCCGAAGATCGCCCACACGCCTGCGCAATACGGCTCCACGCGCCCGTCGTCGTGCACGATCTTCAGCGCCGCCAGGTGCGCCACCAGCGCCTGGGCCATCGTCAATCGCACGGCCTCGCTCATGTCTGCCTCGTTTCGCGCCACGCGCGCACCAGCATGCCGAAGCGCTCCGCCACGCGCCCGATCAGCGCCGCATCGTCGATCGTGCCGGCGAGCCACGCGCGGCTCGAATCGCCCCAGATCGTGCGGCCGACCATGAAGCCGCGCACGATCGGGTGCGTCGCCGCCGCGAAACCTTCGACCAGGCGCTCCATCGGCTGGGCGAGGCCGAGCAGCACGACGCCACGGCAAGACGGGTCGCGCTCGGCGACGAGCGCGCTCAGGGCATCCCACGACGCGCGTTGCATCGGCGCCAGCTTCCACCACTCGGGCTTCACGCCGAGGTTATAGAAGCGCTTCACGGCACGCAGCACGACGTCGTCACCGCCCTCCGTTCGGGCTGAGCCTGTCGAAGCCCTGGGCATGCGAGCCGGCCCTTCGACAGGCTCAGGGCGAACGGGGTTGGGCGGCGGGATGACTTCCAACAGCAGATCATGCCCGCTCGCACGCGTCGCCTGGCAGAGTTCCTGCACGCGCTCTTCCTGCGCCACGCGCAGCGTCGCCTCGTCGTCCGGGTGGTAGGCGACGAGGCACTTGACGACCTGCTCGCGCGGCCACTCGACGAGCGCGGTGCCGATCGAGCGCGTGCCGTCGAAGGCGAGCGGCCGCGAGCCCGGCTGCTCGACGGGCCGGCCGACCCACCAGCCGCGGCCGGTCGCGGCGCACAGCGCGTCGAGCCCCCAGCGGCCGTCGATCAGCACGCCGATCTTTCCTTGCAGGCCATGCTTCGCTTCGACCTGCTCGGCGGCCTTCAACAGCAGCGACTTCAACACCGGCAGCTTTGCGAGCGGCGCCTCGACCTCGCGCGCCATCGCCTCGAACTGCGAGCGGTGGTCGAACGCCATCACGTTCAACTCCGGCCAAGCCCGCCGCGCGGCCGTCACGCGGTGCAGGTGCGCAAGCACGGGATCGGCATCGACCTTCGGCAAGCGCTGACCGCTGAACCAATGCTCGAGCTCGGCGGGGGTCGGCATCGCCGGTGCGCAGGCATGGCGTGAGACCACGATCGCGCCGCAGGCGTTGGCGAACTTGGCGGCGTCGAGAAAGCCCTGGCCGCGCAACAGGCCCGTCATCAGACCGGCCGCGAACGCGTCACCGGCACCGAGCACGTTGAAGACCTCGATGCGCTCGCCGACCGCCGTCGGCGCGTCGTCCAGGCGCGCCGGCACCGCGCCGTCGATGAAGCAGCAGCCCTTGGCGCCGAGCTTGACCACCATCGCCGCGGGCGTGACCTCGCGCACGCCGCGCAGCGAGGCGAGCAGGTCGCCGGGCACGCCGCCGGCGATGAGGAACTCTTCTTCGGTGCCGATCAGCAGCTCGAACTGCGGCAGCATCTCCTGCAAACTGGCGGTCACGCGCGCATCGGCGACGAAACGGTTGGCGCCTTCGCCGCGTTTCGTCAGGCCCCACAGCACCGGGCGGTAGTCGATGTCGAGCACGCGCGTCGTGCCGTGCTTGCCGGCGAGTTGCAAGGCACGGGTCGAGGCCGCGCGCACGGTCGGCTGCGACAGGTGGGTGCCGGTGATCAGCAGCGCGCGGCAATCGGCGATGAAGGCGTCGTCGATGCGCGCGGCGTCGATCGCCATGTCGGCGCAGTTCTCGCGCACGAACAGCAGCGGAAACGTGTCGCGGTCCTGCAGCCCCAGCAGCACGAGGCCGGTCAGGCGCTCGGGGTCGACCTGCACCATCGATGTGTCGCAGCCTTCGCGCTGCAGCGTCTCGACGAGAAAGCGCCCCATCTGTTCGTCGCCGACGCGCGAAACCATCGCCGCGCGCAAGCCCAGGCGCGCGGCGCCGAAAGCGATGTTGGCCGAGCTGCCGCCGAGGTATTTGGCAAAACTCGATACGTCTTCGAGACGCGCGCCGAACTGCTGTGCATAAAGATCGACCGCGAGGCGGCCGAGGCAGGCCAAGTCGAAGCGGCGACCCTGGGGAAAGCGCAGTGGACGAATTGGCGTCAGGCTCATGGGTCGCTACAGTATTTCACTTTGACGAGCGATTCGACATTGCCATGACTACCGAGATGCATCGCCACACGCGCGCCGTCATCACCGGCGGCACGCAGGGCCTTGGCCTCGCGGTCGCCCTGCGCCTCGCGCGCGAGGGCGCGCCAGGCATCGTCATCAGCGGCCGGCGCTCGGCCGTCGGCGAAGTGGCCGCGGCGCAAGTGCGCGCGCTCGGCACCGAGTGCCACTATGTGCAGGCCGATGTCGGCAATGCCGACGACTGCGCCCGCTTGATGGCCGAGGCGATCGCGCGCCTGGGGCATGTCAATGCGCTGTGCAATTCCGCGGCGACGACGGAGCGCGGGACGCTGCTCGACACCACGCTCGACATGTGGCAGCAGCAGATGGACACCAACGCGCGCGGGCCGTTCCTGCTGATGCAGGCGCTCGTGCGCCATCTGCTCGAACGCGGCTCGCCGGGCGCGATCGTCAACATCCTGTCGCAGTCGGCGCATTGCGGGCAGTCGTTCCTCGTGCCGTACTCGGCATCGAAGGCGACGCTCGCGAACCTGACGAAGAACGTCGCGCAAAGCTGGCGCGCGCAGCGCATCCGATGCAACGGCGTGATGGCGGGGTGGATGGACACGCCGGGCGAGCACGCGATCCAGAAGGAGGCGCACGACGCGCCCGACGACTGGCTCGCCAAGGCCGAGGCCGGGCGGCCGATGGGCCAGCTCGCGAAACCCGACGAACTGGCCGGCCTCGTCAGCTACATGCTCGGCCCCGAGTCCGGCGTGATGACCGGCGCGCTGGTGGACTATGACCAGTGGGTGCCGGGCGCCCAACCCGAATAAGGAGATCCATCCATGACCAAGAACGTCGCCGTCTTCGGCGCCGGCCGCATCGGCCGCATCCATGCCGCCAACGCCGCTGCGCTGCCGGGCGTGACGCTGAAGTTCGTCTGCGACCCGGTGGCCGACAGCGCGGCTTCGCTTGCCGCGGCCTTGGGCGCGCAGGTGTCCACGCCCGACGCGGTGTTCGCCGACAAGTCGATCGACGCCGTCGTCATCGGCTCGCCGACCGACACCCACAGCGACCTGATCCACCGTGCCGCCGCGGCGGGCAAGCACATCTTCTGCGAGAAGCCGGTCGACCTCTCGGTGCCGCGCGCAGTCGAGTGCGCGCGCGCCGTCGCGGCGGCCAACGTGGCCTGCATGATCGGCTTCCAGCGCCGCTTCGACCCCACCTTCGCCGAAGCCAAGCAGCGCCTGCAACGCGGCGATGTCGGCGCCGCCGAGATGCTCGTCGTCACCAGCCGCGATCCCGGCGCGCCACCGGCCGAGTACCTGAAAGCCTCGGGCGGCATCTTCCGCGACATGCTGATCCACGACTTCGATGTCTTCCGCTGGATCCTGTGCAGCGGCGACGGCGACGAGGCCGCCTGGCTCAGCGCCTCGGCTTCGGTCCTCACCGACCCGGCCCTCTCGGCGCTCGGCGACTTCGACAGCACCGCGGTGACCCTGCGCACCCGCAAAGGCCGGCTGTGCCAGATCAACACCTCGCGCCGCGCCGCCTACGGCTACGACCAGCGCTTCGAAGTGCTGGGCTCCAAGGGCCTGCTCCAGTGCGGCAACCATCGCCCGACCGAACTCGTGCAATGGGATGCCCAGGGCCTGCACGGCGACAAGCCCGAGAACTTCTTCCTGCAGCGCTACGCCGCGGCCTATCGCCTCGAGATCACCCACTTCTTCGAGTGCCTGCAATCCGGCCAGCCGTTCAGAACGACCGTGGCCGACGGCGTGGCCGCGCAAAAGCTTGCCGATGCCGCGACCGAGAGCGCCCGCAGCGGCCGCCCGGTCGAGTTCTGAATGAGCGGCGCGGACATGAACGCAAGCATGGGCCCCCCGTTGCGCGTCGGTATCGCGGGCCTGGGCCGGCTGGGCAAGCGCCACGCCGAGCAACTCGCCTTCGGCACCCGGGGTGCAAGCCTCGTGAGCGCCTGCAGCCCGGTTCCGGCCGAACTCGACTGGGCGCGCACGGAACTCGGCGTCGGCACGCTGCACGAGAGCTTCGACGCCTTCGTGCGCGATCCCGGGCTCGACGCCGTCGTCCTCGTCACGCCGACTTCGCTGCACGCCGACCAGACCATCGCCGCGCTCGAAGCCGGCAAGCACGTGTTCGTCGAGAAGCCGCTGGCGCTGGGCGTCGAAGACTGCGAGCGCGTCGCCGCGGTGGCGCGGCGCCATCCCGGGCTCGTCGCGATGGTCGGCTTCGTGCGCCGCTTCGATCCGAGCTATGCGCGGGCGCAGGCCGAGATTGCCGCCGGCGCGATCGGCCGCCCCTTCATCGTGCGCTCGCAGACCTGCGACCAGAACGACCCGAGCGGCTTCTTCGTGAAGTTCGCACCGACCTCGGGCGGGCTGTTCATGGACTGCAGCGTCCACGACATCGACCTCGCGCGCTGGATGCTGGGGCGCCCGAAGGCGCTGCGCGTCTTCGCCACCGGCAGCATCGCGATCCACGAAGGACTGCGCCCGCTCGGCGACATCGACAACGGCATCGCCGTCGTCGAGTTCGAGGAAGGCCGGCGTGCCGTGATCTATGCATCGCGGACCTTCGCCCATGGCCATGAAACCCAGACCGAGATCATCGGCACCGGCGGCAAGCTTCTGGTCGGCCATGGCGCGGCACGCGACCGCGTGGTGCTGAGCGACGCTGCCGGCGTGCGCCACCAGGCCGTGGCCGATTTCTTCGAGCGCTTTGGCGAGGCCTTCGCGCTCGAGATGGCGGCATTCGTCGCCAGTTGTCGCGGCGATCGGCGCTCGCCCGTCGATTTGGCGGACGCCGCCGAGGCCACCCGGATCGGAGCCGCCATCACGCGTTCGCTCCACAGCGGACAGGCGGAATCGGTTTGAGCGTGAGCCGCGAGCTGGCGCCGTCGATGCCGATCACAAGGGCCGCGACTTCGGTTTCAGGGGAAACACCTGTTGTATGGAAACCGCAGATTTCTTGAGAGCCCTTTGTAGTATTGCTACGATTCGTCCCAAATTGAGATGAATTGAATCGAGGGCGCTTTCGGTGTCGAAGGTGTTTGTGGCCGATGGCGTGCGGGCGCAAGTCTGCGCGCGGTGCCGTGCGGAATTGCTGTGCGTCTGTCTCGGGGCGATTGTCGGTTTTTCTGGAGATTCCCGCTGCTTCCGCTGAATTGTTGCTGGCTCGGGCGTGATTGGAATTGGCGGCCAGAAGAGCTGGAAGAGGCTTGCAGCGGGGCGACGCAAGTGTCGGCAGCAAATGCTTCGGAAGCCTGCTGAAACATCGCGCCTGGAGTGAAATTACATCGAATTGAAGGGTCTTGCGACCAAATTCGAGGGGTGTGCACGGCGCCGACCCGGATCGCCGGCCGCCTGTGCCTCGAATTCCGGAACCTGCCGAAGAACAGCGAATTGAACGGCCCGCCGGGTGGCGGGCGCGGGGTGGAAACACCCTGGAATCCACCCCCTCGACATCAAACAGGAGTGTTCAAGATGAAAGTGAAAAATCTATCCGTGCCGCTGCGCAGCGTGGCGTTTGCGGCTGCCTGCTGCGCCATGGCCAGCTCGGCCTTTGCGGTCGATTTCGACGGCTATATGCGTGCGGGCCCGGGCCTGACGAATGCCAAGGGTGCTTCGCGCGCCTGCTACGATTTGCGCAACACCGACGGTGGCCACTACCGCCTGGGCAACGAGTGCGACTTCTACGGTGAATTCGGCCTGGCGCAAACCGCGAACGTGAACGGTGCCACGTACACCGCCAAGGTCATGTTCAATGAATACAGCCCCGGAACCGACATCGGCACCTCGTACACCAGCTTCGAGCAGATGTACGTGGAAGCCAAGGGACTCGATGTGTCGCCGACCACGGCTTTCTGGGCCGGCAAGCGCTTCTACGGTCGCGAAAACATCGACATGCTCGACAAGTTCTTCGTCAACATGTCGGGCGTGGGCGGCGGTGCCGATCTCTCGATGGGCGGTGATACGCAGCTCGGCTTGGCGCTTTTCACCACCGACAGCGGCAAGGGTTTTGGTGACTCGGGCACCGGCGCGTCGCCGAATCCTGGCATCCGCCTGAATGCCGATCTGCGCGGCCTGCCGGTCAATGCGGGCGGCAAGCTTCGCGTGACGGCCACCTACACCGATGGCCGCTATGACGCCACCGCGACGACGCCCAAGGGCACGTCGGGCGTCGGCCTGAGCCTGACCCACACGCAAGCCCTGCCGGCTATCGGCGGCGACAACCGCCTGTGGTTGCAGTACGCGCAAGGCTCGGCGGGTCTCGACGGCAATTTCGGTGAAATGTCGGCGGCCAGCAGCTTCAAGAACTACCTGCTGGTCGACAGCGTCCATTTCACCTCCGGTGCCCTCGAAGGCGTGGCGAACATCGTTCTCGGCAAGCATGATGCCGACTTGGTTGCGGGCGCTGCTGCGTACAAGTCCATGTCGATCGGTGGCCGCATCGCCTACGGCATCACGCGCAACTTCAAGCTGAATGCCGACATCGGCTTCATGCAGAAGAAGCCCGACGGTGGTGCCACGCAGAATCTGACGAAGTTCACGATTGCGCCGACGCTGAGCATCGGCAAAGGCCTATACGACCGTCCCGAGTTGCGTCTGTACATGACGCATGCCAACTGGAACGCGGCGGCCGGTGCCTCCACCGGTGGCACGAACGGTATACGCGGTAGCAGCTTCAACGATGTCACGACGACGAGCGGCACCAGCTTCGGCATCCAAGCCGAAGTGTGGTTCTAAGCAGCATCAGGATTTCACCGGGTCCGCCCTTGCGAGCCCGGTGTAAGCTCCTCGCATGATCAAGAAAAAAGCGTTCGCGGGCCTCTCGGCCCGCATTTCCAAACCGGCCTTAGGGCCGGTCCTTGTTTGTAGCGCGCTGATGCTGGCGACCGCGCATGATGCGCGCGCCGGCCTGCTCGATTCGCTCTTCGGCAAGAGCGAGGCCGCTGCCGCGCAGGCCCCGGCCACGAGCCGTCAGCGCGAATGGGTGCTCGGCGAGTTCACGCGCATCACCGTGCTTCCAGCCGAGGCCGGCGCCCCGCTGAACCAGCAGCCCGCGCAAATTCCCGCTGAAATCCTGCGGGATCAGCTCTCGCGCCTGCAGTTCAGTGCCGCTGGATCGGCGTATGCGCCCCTCTTCGCTCCCGACGAACTCGACGAATTGGTCGGCCCGCTGTCACAGGCGCTGGCCGCCGCCGGACCGGGCGACGACTTGTTGCTGCTCTCCAGTTCGCGCCGCGGCGAAGGGGTGCTGGCGGCGCCGAAGGCCCTCACGGCCCGTCTCTTCGTCAAGGACGACCGCCTGCAGGTCATCGTTCACGATGCCCGGCGCGACTTCTTCGGCGCCTACCGCGGCACCGGAGAACGACCCCATTTCGATTTCGGATCGCGCTTCGGTGCATCGAAGCTGACGCTCCGCAGCAGCGAAGGCACGAACCTGCGTGGCGACTGGGTGGCATTGCCGTTGCGCGCCGGCGCTCCAGTCGCGGCACCCACCGTGGTGCTTCCGGGTGGGGCAGCGGCCCCCGCATCGGTTCCTGGCCCTGCCGTGGCGCCGGCAATGCCCGCTGCCGCACCGACACCTGCTGCGGCACCTGCTGTCGCCCGCCCACTCGCTGCGCCAGCCGCTGCGCCTGCAGATGATGACGGTGCGCGTGCCGAGCGCCGCCTCGAAACGCTCAAGCGCTTGCGCGACAAGGGCTTGATCAGCGAAGACGAGTACCAGCAAAAGCGCAAGGAAGTGCTGCGGCAGCTGTAGCCTTTCCTCGATCGCGGCCGCCTTCGTTGCGCGCGCGTGACAGCGCGTGACAAGCGGCCCGATCGGCCCCCAAGGCCGGCGGGCCGGAGTTCGAGGGGGTTGCGTGCGCCGACCGTCCACCCGGCTCGGCCGGCACCTCTCCCCCCATCCTTGCCGCAGCGTCAGACAGATATTTTGCGGAAGGTGTTGACAACCCCTCGAAACGCTGACACAGTAGAGGGCTTCGCTGATAACAAATCAGCGACGCAAGAAGTCGAAGGACGAGAGTCAAAAGACGGCTTGCAAGCTCTTTAACAACATACAGCCGATAA
>JAGWTS010000213.1 GCA_028868875.1 Burkholderiales bacterium
AGAAGGACGAGTTCCCGTACACGATGCGCGTGGTCAGCGAGATCACCGAGTCGAACGGCTCTTCGTCGATGGCCAGCGTCTGCGGCGGCTGCCTGTCGCTGCTCGACGCCGGCGTGCCGCTGAAGGCGCACGTCGCCGGCATCGCGATGGGCCTGATCAAGGAAGGCAACCGCTTCGCCGTGCTGACCGACATCCTCGGCGACGAGGATCACCTCGGCGACATGGACTTCAAGGTGGCCGGCACCGGCAACGGCATCACCGCCTTGCAGATGGACATCAAGATCCAGGGCATCACCAAGGAGATCATGCAGGTGGCGCTGGCGCAGGCCAAGGAAGCGCGCCTGCACATCCTGGGCAAGATGGTCGACGCCGTCGGCGGCGCGAAGACCGAGGTGAGCCAGTTCGCGCCGCGCCTGTACACGATGAAGATCAACCCGGAGAAGATCCGCGACGTGATCGGCAAGGGGGGCGCCACGATCCGCGCACTGACCGAGGAGACCGGCTGCACGATCGACATCGGCGAAGACGGCACGATCACGATTGCCTCCACCGACGCCGACCGCGCGGCTTTTGCACGCAAGCGGATCGAGGAGATCACGGCCGAGGCCGAGATCGGCAAGGTCTACGAAGGCCCGGTGACCAAGATCCTGGACTTCGGCGCCCTCGTCAACATCCTGCCCGGCAAGGACGGCCTGCTGCACATCAGCCAGATCGCGCACCAGCGCGTCGAGAAGGTCACCGACTTCCTGAGCGAAGGCCAGGTCGTCAAGGTCAAGGTCCTCGAGACCGACGAGAAGGGCCGCATCAAGCTGTCGATGAAGGCCTTGCTCGAGCGCCCGGAAGGCATGGAAGAAGAGCGTTTCGAACGCAGCGAGCGTCCGCCGCGCCGCGACGACCGCCCGCGCCGTGACCGGGGTGACCGCGAGGACCGTCCGCGCCGCGAGCAGCCGGCCGATGCTGCGCCAGAGGCCGCTGCTCCGGCTGCCCCGGCCGCGCCCGAGGCGGGTTCGCACGAGTGACGACGCCGATGCGCGCGATCGAGATCAGCACCCCCGGCGGGCCCGAGGTGCTGCGCGAAGTCGAAAGGCCGCGTCCCGAACCCAAGGCCGGTGAGCTGCTGATTGCGGTCCAGGCTTCGGGCGTGAATCGCCCCGACGTGTTGCAGCGCAAGGGCCTGTACCCGATGCCGCCCGGCGTCTCCGACTTGCCGGGTCTGGAGATTGCCGGCACGGTGGCCGCGGGTGCGGCCGAAGACCTGGCCGCGGCCGGGCTGGCCGTCGGCGACGCGGTCTGCGCTTTGGTCGCCGGCGGCGGCTACGCCGAGTTCTGCGTGGCGCCGGCGGGCCAGTGCTTGGCCGTCCCGAAGGGCCTGAGCGCGATCGAGGCGGCGAGCCTGCCCGAGACCTTCTTCACCGTCTGGCAGAACGTGTTCACGATCGCCCGGCTGCAGGCCGGCGAGACCTTGCTGATTCAAGGCGGATCCAGCGGCATCGGTGTCGCCGCGATCCAGCTCGCCAAGGCGATCGGCGCCCGCGTCATCGTCACCGCGGGCAGCGACGAAAAGTGCGCGGCCTGCGTCTCGATCGGCGCCGACGCTGCGATCAACTACAAGACCCAGGACTTCGTCGCCGAAACCAAGCGCCTTTCCGGCGGGCGCGGTGCCGATGTCGTGCTCGACATGGTGGCCGGTGCCTACGTCGCGCGCGAGGTCGAATGCATGGCCGACGACGGCCGCATCGCGGTGATCGCGGTGCAGGGCGGAACGGCCAGCAGCCTCGATGCCGGGCTGCTGCTGCGCAAGCGCCTCGTCATCAGCGGCTCGACCCTGCGCCCGCGCTCGGTCGCCTACAAGACCGCGCTCGCGCAGGAGTTGCGCACCAAGGCCTGGCCGCTGCTCGAAGCCGGCCGCGTGCGCCCCGTGATCCATCAGGTGTTCCCGGCCGCGAAGGCGGCGCAGGCCCATGCGCTGATGGAAACCAGCACGCACGTGGGCAAGATCGTCCTCGACTGGCAATAAGGAAGCAAAGCGATGCGACGCAAACTCGTGGTGGGCAACTGGAAGATGCACGGCAGCCGCCCGGCGAATGCCGAACTGCTGGCGGCTCTGGTCGCGGCCCGGCCTTACGGCGGCGATGTCGCGGTCTGCGTGCCTTTCGTCTATATCCAGGAAACCGCGGCCACGCTCGCCGGCAGCGACTTGCGCTGGGGCGCGCAGGACGTGTCGGCGCACGAGCAGGGCGCCTACACCGGCGAGGTCTCGGCGGCGATGCTCGCCGAATGCGGCTGCCGCTATGCGCTCGTGGGCCATTCCGAGCGCCGCGCGTACCACGGCGAAAGCGATGCCCTGGTGGCAGGCAAGGCGCAGGCCGCTCTGGCGCGCGGCATCACTCCGATCGTCTGTGTCGGCGAAACGCTCGAGCAGCGCGATGCCGGCGAGACCGAGGCCGTGGTCAAGCGCCAGCTCTCGGTCGTGATCCACCAGCTCGCGCATTGCGCGAGCGAGATCGTCGTCGCCTACGAACCGGTCTGGGCCATCGGCACCGGCCGCACCGCGACCCCCGAACAAGCGCAGAGCGTGCATGCGCTGTTGCGCGCGCAACTTCAGGCCGCCACCGGCCATGGCGAGCGCATGCGCATCCTCTACGGCGGCAGTGTCAAGGCCGACAACGCGGCCACGCTCTTCGCCCAACCCGACATCGACGGCGGGCTGATCGGCGGCGCCTCGCTGAAGGCGGCCGATTTCATCGCGATCTGCCGCGCCGCGAACTGATTCCCGGAGTTTCGAGAACATCATGCAAATCTGGATGACCTTGGTGCTGGTACTGCAACTCATTGCAGCGCTGGTGATGATCGGCCTCGTGCTGGTCCAGCATGGCAAGGGGGCCGACATGGGCGCCTCGTTCGGCGGGGGGGCCTCGGGCAGCCTGTTCGGCGCCACCGGGAGCGCCAACTTCCTTTCGCGCTCGACCGCGGCGTGCGCCACCGTCTTCTTTCTCTGCACCCTGGCCCTGGCCTATTTTTCCAACGGCGGCAGCCGCGCGCCGCAAGCGCAAAGTGTGCTGGACCGGCCGGTTCTTGCGGCCAGCGCACCCGCTGGCGCGGGCGTGATTCCAGGTGCCTTGCCGGGCGCCGTGGCGGCCTCGGCACCGGCGCTGGCGGCCTCGGGCGCAGCCGCCATTCCGGCCACCCCGGCTTCCGCTGGAAAGTGATCGCCACCACCGCGGGAAATCCCTCGAATTCGGGATAGAATTTATTGCTGTCCGGAGAGCGCACTCCTCATGCGCGCCGGGCCGTTGCGCTGAATAGATTTTTGCGTCGTGCCGACGTGGTGAAATTGGTAGACACGCTATCTTGAGGGGGTAGTGGCGAAAGCTGTGCGAGTTCGAGTCTCGCCGTCGGCACCAACATCGATTCGAGTGAGTAGCCGTCTCGCGCAAGGCGGCAGGCGCGCCCACCGAGCAGCCCTCCAGCTGCGCGAGGCGCTTTTTTTGCGACCGGATGGGAACCGAGGAGCCAAGCGTTGGACTTGCAAAACTACCTGCCCGTCATCCTCTTCATCCTCGTGGGTGTCGCAGTCGGCGTCGCGCCGCAGGTCATCGGCTTCCTGTTCGGCCCGAACCGGCCCGATATCGCCAAGAACAGCCCCTACGAATGCGGATTCGAAGCATTCGAGGACGCACGCATGAAGTTCGACGTGCGCTACTACCTCGTCGCGATCCTCTTTATCCTCTTCGACCTCGAGATCGCCTTTCTCTTCCCCTGGGCCGTGTCCCTGCGCGACATCGCCATGTCAGGCTTCTGGGCGATGATGCTTTTCCTTGCCATCCTGGTGGTGGGCTTCGTCTACGAATGGAAGAAGGGCGCTCTCGACTGGGAGTGAACCAAACATGGGCATCGAAGGTTATCTCAACGAAGGCTTCGTCACCACTTCGTTCGACAAGCTGATCAACTGGTCCAAGACCGGTTCACTGTGGCCGATGACGTTCGGCCTGGCCTGTTGCGCGGTCGAGATGATGCACGCCGGTGCGGCGCGCTACGACATCGACCGCTTCGGCATGCTGTTCCGACCGAGCCCGCGCCAGAGCGACCTGATGATCGTCGCCGGTACGCTGTGCAACAAGATGGCGCCGGCCCTGCGCAAGGTATACGACCAGATGGCCGAGCCGCGCTGGGTGCTTTCGATGGGCTCCTGCGCCAACGGCGGCGGCTATTACCACTACAGCTATTCGGTCGTGCGCGGCTGCGACCGCATCGTGCCGGTGGATGTCTACGTGCCCGGCTGCCCGCCCACGGCCGAAGCCCTGCTCTATGGCATCCTGCAGCTGCAGGCCAAGATCCGGCGCGAGACCACGATCGCGCGCTGACTGTTCGGCGCTCTTCCCAGACCATGACCCAGCGACTCGACAACCTGCAAGCTGCCCTGCAAGCGGCGCTCGGCGACTCGATCAAGACCTTCGTACGCGACCGCGGCGAGATCACGATCACGGTGGCCGCCGCCGATTACGCTGCGATCGCAACCCGGCTGCGCGACGACCCGACGCTGAAGTTCGAGCAGTTGATCGACCTCTGCGGGGTCGACTACTCAGGCTACGCCAACCAGCCCTGCGAAGGCCTGCGCTACTGTGTCGTCAGCCATCTGCTGTCGGTGAGCCTGAACTGGCGCCTGCGCCTGAAGGTCTTCGCTCCCGACGACGAACTGCCCTCGGTCGCCTCCGTGACCGACGTCTGGAATTCGGCCAACTGGTTCGAGCGCGAGGCCTTCGACCTCTACGGCATCGTCTTCGAAGGCCATGTCGACCTGCGTCGGATCCTCACCGACTACGGCTTCATCGGCCACCCGATGCGCAAGGACTTCCCGACCACGGGCAACGTCGAGATGCGCTACGACGCCGAGAAGAAGCGCGTGATCTACCAGCCGGTCTCGATCGAGCCGCGCGAGATCACGCCGCGCATCGTTCGCGAAGACCACTACGGCGGCTCGAAATGACCCACCCCCGCAGCGCCTTCGGCGCTTCCCCCTCGAGGGGGCGCCGCCAGCGGACCGGCGAAGCCGGATCCGCGGCGGCCGCTTGGACAACGGGGCGGCTCCGAGCTGCGATCGAAATCCGCCATGGCTGACATCAAGAACTACACGCTGAACTTCGGTCCCCAGCACCCGGCTGCGCACGGCGTGCTGCGCCTCGTGCTCGAGCTCGATGGGGAAGTCATCCAGCGCGCCGACCCGCACATCGGGCTGCTGCACCGCGCCACCGAGAAGCTCGCCGAGAGCAAGACCTTCATCCAGGCCTTGCCCTACATGGACCGCCTCGACTACGTGTCGATGATGTGCAACGAGCACGCCTATTGCCTCGCCATCGAGCGGCTGCTCGGCGTCGACGTGCCGATCCGCGCGCAGTACATCCGCGTGATGTTCGCCGAGATCACGCGCCTCTTGAATCACTTGCTGTGGCTGGGCGCGCATGGCCTGGACTGCGGCGCGATGAACATCTTCATCTACTGCTTCCGCGAGCGCGAAGACCTGTTCGACATGTACGAGGCGGTGAGTGGCGCGCGCATGCACGCCGCCTACTTCCGCCCTGGCGGCGTCTACCGCGACCTGCCCGACGTGATGCCGCAGTACAAGCCCAGCCGCATTAAGAACGAGCGCGCCATCAAGGCGCTCAACGATGCGCGAGCGGGAAGCCTGCTCGACTTCATCGACGCGTTCACCCAGCGCTTCCCGAAATACGTCGACGAGTACGAGACCCTGCTCACCGACAACCGCATCTGGAAGCAGCGCACCGTCGGCATCGGCGTCGTCAGCCCGGAGCGCGCGCTCAACATGGGTTTCACCGGTCCGATGCTGCGCGGCTCGGGCATCGCCTGGGACCTGCGCAAGACCCAGCCCTACGACGTCTACAGCGAAATGGATTTCGACATTCCGCTGGGCGTCAACGGCGACACCTACGACCGCTACCTCTGCCGCGTCGAGGAGATGCGCCAG
Organism: Burkholderiales bacterium; assembly: GCA_028868875.1. Lineage (GTDB taxonomy): Bacteria > Pseudomonadota > Gammaproteobacteria > Burkholderiales > Burkholderiaceae_C > Rubrivivax. Next base: position 5,984 of record JAGWTS010000213.1, read on the forward strand.
AGCAATCGCATCATCGAGCAATGCGTGGCCTGGCTGCGCAAGAATCCGGGCCCGGTGATCACCGGCAACCACAAGGTGGCGCCCCCTTCGCGGGTCGAGATGAAGACGAACATGGAGGAGCTGATCCACCATTTCAAGCTCTTCACCGAAGGCATGCACGTTCCCGCCGGCGAGGCCTATGCCGCGGTCGAGCACCCGAAGGGCGAGTTCGGCATCTACCTCGTCTCGGACGGCGCCAACAAGCCTTACCGCATGAAGATCCGCGCTCCCGGATTCCCGCACCTCGCGGCGTTGGACGAGATGGCGCGCGGCCACATGATCGCCGACGCGGTCGCGATCATCGGCACCATGGACATCGTGTTCGGCGAGATCGACAGATGACATTCTCAGAAGCAACGCTGGCGCTTTTCGCGCGCGAAGTCGCCAAGTACCCGAGCGACCAGAAGCAGTCGGCCGTGATGGCCTGCCTCGCAATCGTCCAGCACGAGCAGGGATACGTCTCTTCGGAAGCCGAGGAGGGAATCGCCGCCTACCTGGGCATGGCGCCGATCGCGGTGCACGAGGTGACGACCTTCTACAACATGTACAACCAGGCGCCGGTGGGGCGCTTCAAGCTCAACATCTGCACCAACCTGCCGTGCCAGCTGCGCGACGGCGAGAAGGCGCTGCGCCACGTCTGCAGCAGGCTCGGCGTCGAGCCCTACGGCACGACGGCCGACGGCCGGATCACGGTGCAACCTAGCGAATGCCTGGGCGCCTGCGCCGACGCGCCGGTGATGCTGGTCAACGACCGCGAAATGCTGAGCTTCATGAGCACCGAGCGCATGGACGAACTGCTCGCGATGCTGAAGGCTTCCGATGCTTGATCTCTCCAAGTTCAAGGCCACGGGCCGGGAAACCTGCTTCCACGGCCGCCATGCCCCCAACGCCCAGATCTACGCCGGCCTGGACGGCAGCAACTGGCGCCTGGCCGACTACGTCGCCCGCGGCGGCTACCGCGCGCTGAAGAAGGTGTTCGGCATCGACCAGCCCGACGGCGCGGCGGCGATGACGCCCGACCAGGTCATCGCCGAGCTGAAGCTGTCTTCGCTGCGCGGCCGCGGCGGCGCCGGCTTCCCGACCGGGCTGAAGTGGAGCTTCATGCCCCGCCAGTTCCCGGGCCAGAAGTACCTGGTCTGCAACTCCGACGAGGGCGAGCCCGGCACCTGCAAGGACCGGGACATCATGATGTACAACCCGCACACCGTGATCGAAGGCATGGCGATTGCCGCCTACGCCATGGGCATCAGCGCGGGCTACAACTACATCCACGGTGAAATCTTCCAGGTCTACGAGCGCTTTCAGGAAGCCCTCGAAGAAGCCCGTGCCGCCGGCTACCTGGGCGACAACATCATGGGCAGTGGCTTCTCTTTCCAGTTGCATGCTTCCCACGGTTTCGGCGCCTACATCTGCGGCGAGGAAACTGCGCTGCTCGAGTCGCTCGAAGGCAAGAAGGGCCAGCCGCGCTTCAAGCCGCCGTTCCCCGCCAGCTTTGGCCTGTACGGCAAGCCGACCACCATCAACAACACCGAAACCTTCGCGGCGGTGCCCTGGATCATCCGCAACGGCGGCCAGGCCTACCTCGAATGTGGCAAGCCCAACAACGGCGGCACCAAGATTTTCTCGGTCAGCGGCGACGTCGAGCGTCCCGGCAACTACGAAATTCCTCTGGGCACCCCGTTCAGCAAGCTGCTGGAACTCGCCGGTGGCGTGCGGGCCGGCCGCCAACTCAAGGCGGTGATTCCGGGTGGCTCGTCCGCACCGGTGTTGCCGGCCAACATCATCATGGACTGCACGATGGACTACGACTCCATCGCCAAGGCTGGCTCCATGTTGGGTTCGGGCGCCGTCATCGTCATGGACGACTCCCGCTGCATGGTCAAGTCGCTGCAGCGTCTGAGTTACTTCTATATGCACGAATCCTGCGGCCAGTGCACGCCTTGTCGCGAAGGCACGGGCTGGCTGTGGCGCATGGTGGACCGCATCGAAAACGGCCAAGGCCGTCCGAGCGATCTGGCCCTGCTCGACAACGTGGCAGAAAACATCATGGGCCGCACCATTTGCGCCCTGGGCGACGCAGCGGCCATGCCGGTGCGCGGCATGATCAAACATTTCCGGCACGAGTTCGAGCACCACATCGAACACAAGACCTGCATGGTCCCGGCTTACGTCTGAGGTCTGTTGAAACATGGTTGAAATCGAACTCGACGGCAAGAAGGTGGAAGTGCCTCCCGGCAGCATGGTCATGCATGCAGCCGACAAGGCCGGCACGTACATTCCGCACTTCTGCTATCACAAGAAACTGTCCATCGCGGCCAACTGCCGCATGTGCCTGGTCGACGTCGAAAAGGCGCCCAAGCCCATGCCGGCCTGCGCCACACCCGTGACCATGGGCATGGTGGTGCGCACCAAATCCGACAAAGCCATCAAGGCCCAGAAGTCGGTGATGGAATTCCTGCTCATCAACCACCCGTTGGATTGCCCCATCTGCGACCAGGGCGGTGAATGCCAGTTGCAAGACCTGGCCGTCGGTTACGGTGGCGGCGCTTCGCGCTACGAAGAAGAAAAGCGCGTGGTCTTCCACAAAGACGTCGGTCCGCTGATCTCCATGGAAGAGATGAGCCGCTGCATCCACTGCACCCGCTGCGTGCGCTTCGGTCAAGAGATCGCCGGCATCATGGAATTGGGCATGTCCCACCGTGGTGAGCACTCCGAAATTGAAACCTTTGTTGGCCAGTCCGTTGACTCCGAGTTGTCGGGTAACATGATTGACCTGTGCCCGGTTGGCGCGCTGACCAGCAAGCCCTTCCGCTACAGCGCCCGTACCTGGGAACTGTCGCGCCGCAAGGGCGTGAGCCCGCACGATTCGACCGGTGCCAACTTGGTGGTGCAGGTGAAGAACAACCAAGTACTGCGTGTCGTCGCGTTGGAAAACGAGGACGTCAACGAGTGCTGGATCGCCGACCGTGATCGTTTCAGCTACGAAGCGCTCAACAGCGCTGATCGCCTGACCCAGCCGATGCTTAAGCAGGGCGGCGAATGGAAGGTCGTTGACTGGCAAACAGCGCTGGAATACGTGGCCAACGGATTGAAGCAAATCAAGACCGACCATGGCGCCAACGCCATCGGCCTGCTGGCCAGCCCGCACAGCACGGTCGAGGAACTGGCTCTGGCCGGTGCTCTGGTGCGAGGCCTGGGTAGCCAAAACATCGACAGCCGCCTGCGTGCCGCCGACTTCGGCAACACCGCCCGTGAGGGCGACGCCCGCTGGCTGGGTATGCCCATCGCCGAGTTGAGCAACCTGGAACGCGTGTTCGTGGTCGGTTCCAACCTGCGCAAGGACCATCCGCTGTTCGCGCAACGCATTCGCCAAGCCGCTCGCAAGGGCGCTCAGGTCAGCGCACTGGTTGAGCAGCAACCCGAATGGGCGTTGCCGGTCGCCAACACCGTGTTGGCCGACGCCACCCGTTGGTCCGAAGCGCTGGCCCGTGTGGCCGCTGCCGTGGCCGAGTTCAAGGGTGTGGCCGCTCCGGTGCAAGTCACCGCTGATGATGCATCTCGTGCCGTGGCCTCGTCGCTGCTGGGCGGTGAGCGCAAGGCCGTGTTGCTGGGCAATGCTGCTGCTCACCATGCCCAGGCTTCTAGCCTGCTGGCTCTGGCGCAGTGGATTGCTCAAAACACCGGTGCCAGGTTCGGCTACCTGACCGAAGCCGCCAACACCGTCGGGGCGCAACTCGTGCGCGCTCTGCCGGGAGAAGGCGGTCTCAACGCCGGTCAGATGCTGGCCGGTGGTGTCAAGGCTGCCGTGCTGCTGGGTGTCGAACTCGGCGCCGATACCGCTGTCGACGGCAAGGCCCTGGCCCAAGCCGAGATGGTGGTGACCCTGAGCGCTTTCAAGACCAACCTGGACGTCAGCGACGTGCTGCTGCCGATCGCGCCGTTCGCCGAGACCTCGGGTTCGTTCGTGAACGCCGAAGGCCGACTGCAAAGCTTCCACGCGGTGGTCAAGCCGCAGGGCGATGCCCGTCCGGCCTGGAAGGTGTTGCGCGTGCTGGCCAACCTGCTGGGCATTGCGGGTTTCGACCAGGAATCCTCGCAAGCGGTGCTCGCACAAGCCCTGCCGCGGGTGGAAAGTGGCGCCTTCGTGGCCGATGTTCGCCTGTC
>JAGWTS010000214.1 GCA_028868875.1 Burkholderiales bacterium
GCCGCGAAGGCGTTGCCGCTCAAGGCCGCGGCGGTCACGACGGCAGAAGCCAGCGCCTTGGCAAGATGGGAAGAAAGTGGGCTCATGAGGATCTCCTGGAGTGGGGGGAACGAAGGGTCGAGAAACGCCACCGAGCCGCAGCGACGGTGTGCACATGCCGGGATCGCGGTGGGCGATCCCCGACATCGGGTGCGCGCTGCGAAGCCAGGCGCAGGCGCGGAATCGAGAGGGAACAAGAGGCTGCATCAGCGCTCACTGCGCGTAGCCAGCCAGTGGTCGATCGACAGCTTGCCCGGGCCGTGGGCCATCAGGAACAGGAACACGGCGGCCCAGGTGCCATGGGTCGGGTAGGCGTCGGGGTAGACGAAGATCTCGATCACCAGCGTCATGCCCAGCAGCGCGAGCGCCGAGAAGCGCGTCGCCAACCCGATCAGCAGCAGGAATGGAAAGACATGCTCGGCGGTCGCCGCCATCGGTGCCGCGATCTCGGGTGGAATGAAGTGCAGCCTGTACTCTTCGCGGAACAGCGCCACGGCCGAGTCGGCCAGCCTGGGCCAGCCGAGATGGACCTCGCCGGTGATGACGTTGACGACGAAGCCCTGCACCTTGGTCTGGCCCGAGGTCCAGAAGACGGCCGCGATCGAGATCCTGGCGATCAGGGCGATGAAGCTGTCCGGAATGCGCTTGAACAGGCCGATGGCCCGGTTCAGCGCGCGCACGAGGGCCGCCGGCTGCGGGGCGGAACTCGCCGTCGCATCGTCATGGAGGGCATGGGTATTCACGAGTCGAGCCTCCTGGGCAGAAGTATCGAAGAAATGGCGCCGTGGCGAAGCAGCAGCGAAAGGGCGCCGGCGAGGTCGAAGTCCGCGCCCGCGGCACCCGCCGCGTCGCCCAGGCTGCGGGCCTGGCCCAGCGCCGCGACGAAGACATCGGTGGCCGCAGGGGCCGGCAGCACCAGCACCTCGAGATCCAGGCGCACGACGAGCGCGCATTCCGGGCGGTCGACCTCGAGGGCCTCGAATTCCGCGCCCTGGTGCGCCGCCCACAGCGAGACCACCGACCACGCCGACGACAGCGTGCGCAGCGACGGATGGCATTCCAGGCGCAATTCGCCGATGCGCTCGCCGCTTGCCAAGGCCAGGGCTACCGAATCTGCCGAGGCCTGTTCGGCGTCCGCCGCGTGGTACGCCTGCACGCGGGCCGCCTCGAGGCGGGCCATGTCGGCCAGGTAGGGCAACCCGCGTGCCGGATCGAACTCTGCGATGAACGACGGGAAGCCCGCGCCGTAGAAGGCGAGCACGGGCGACTCGGGCGGCGCGCGGCGCACGTACAGGCCGGCCATCGCGCGGAAGAATTCCTCGCCGACGAGTTGCTGGACGACCGGAAAGTTGTCCGCGAGCGCGTCGATGAGCGAGCCGACGACGTTGTTGCGATGGACCGCGAAGCGCGCCGCCGGATCCGAGCCGTTCCACGCCCTCAATCCCGCAGGGCAGGGCAGGCAGGGGTCGAGCAGGGCGCTCGAGAAGTCCTGTTGCGAGGGCAGGGGAATCGCCTTCATGCCGGCACCTGCAGCGCCGCGCCGCAATCGGCGGGCAGGGCGGCCGCCATCACGGCCTCGGCGCGGCTGGCCTCGGCCACCAGGACGGGCAGGGGCGGCACCTCGTTGTCGCGTTCGAGCAGCGTCGGCACGGGGCCGAGACGGCCGACCAGCCGGCCGTACAAGGCCCATACGGCCTCGTCGACCGGGCTGCCGTGGCCGTCGATGAGCAGCGGCGCACCGGCGCCATCGCGGCCGCGGGCGAATCCCGCCAGGTGGACTTCGCCGATGGCCGCGAGCGGCAGCTCGTCGATGTAGGTCCAGGCGTCGCGTCCATGGTTGGTGCAGGAAACATAGGCGTTGTTCAAGTCCAGCAGCAGGCCGCAACCGGTGCGCTGCAGGACAGCGCGCAGGAACCCGGTCTCGCTCATCGTCGAGGCCTCGAATTCCACGTAGGTCGCCGGGTTCTCGAGCAGGATGCGGCGGCCCAGCCGCTCCTGCAGCCGGTCGATGTGGCGGCAGACGCGATCGAGCGTCGGCGCGTCGTAGGGCAGCGGCAGCAGGTCGTTGAGAAAGGCGCCGCCGTGGCTGGACCAGGCCAGGTGCTCCGAGAACGAGGCCGGCTCGTAGCGCTCCACCAGCCTGGCAAGCCGGGCCAGATGGGCCTCGTCGAGTGCGGCCTCGCCGCCGATGGAAAGCCCGACGCCGTGCAGCGAAAGCGCGTGGCGCTCGCGGATGCGGCCCAGGAAGTGGTGAAACGGCCCCCCGTCGACGAGGTAGTTCTCGGCGTGGACTTCGAAGAATCCGAGGTCCGGCCGGCTTGCCAGCACGTCGCGAAAATGCTGGGATTTCAGCCCGATGCCCATGCGCCTGGGCAGCCCCGATGCGCCGGCTGGAACGCTGCCGCAGTGCGGGGCGACGCGGGCCATGGCCTCGCGTCCTGGATGCAGTGCGTCGGGAGTCATGGCCTGGGCTCGAACCGGCTTGCCGCTCGACCGGCGCTCAACCCAGCTTTTCCTTGAACTCGACGAGCTGGCCATAGCCGGTCGGCGAGGTCTTCGACACCGTCTTTTCGCAGGTTCCCTTCGGGACGTACTTCCAGGAGTTGCCCTGATCGTCGATCCTGGAGGTTCCGGCGCAGGTGGTGCCGGCGCCGGCCTTGCAATCGTTCTTGCCCTTCAAGGCGACGCCGAAGCATTTTTCCTTGTCGGCGCCTTGCGCGGCGGCGGGCATCGTGGCGAAAGCCGTGGCGAGCGCGAGGGCGAGCGCCACGGCAGAGAGCTTGGTGGTTTGCGAGTTCATGGATACCTCCGGGTCTGGGGTGGGGGGACGTCAATTCGGTGAACGGCTGTCAAAGGCCGGAGCTCGGGGAGCCGGGTCCGACCTTTGTGGCGAATAGACGGCGCAGGGGGGCCGGTTATTACAGTGGGCAACGACGCGAGCCGCGGTGGGCAGCGTGCCGACCCGAACTCAGCCCGGCGCGCGCCCCCCACGGACGACCAGCACTTCGCCGCGCGCCAGCGGCTCCCAGCCTTCGGCAGTCAGCGGCACGCTGGCGACGAGCACGACGTCCTGCTCCACCCCCCGGGCCTCGATGCGAAGCCCTTCGCAGGCGAGCGCACCGCCCGTGCTGCAGTGGCGCGTCAGGCGCCAGAGCCCGGGCGCGGCGATCGTGCCGTCGGCCTGGGTTCGGCGGTCTGCGTGCACGAACAGCGCATCGCCGTCGCAATAAAGGAAGTTGGCCGGCCCGAGCTCGCGCAACGTGGCCGCGAAGGCCTCGACCACTTCGCGCCGCGCCGCGAGGTCCGGCGTTGCCGCGCCGCGCCAGAGGCCGCGCAAGCGCTCGAGCAGGGCGCAGAACGCGAGCTCGGAGTCGGTCTCGCCGACTGGATGGAAGGCCATCGGGCCCGGCCGCGACAGACTCTCGATACCCGAAAGATCCCCGTTGTGCGCGAAGCCATGCCAGGCGCCGCCCAACTCGCGCACGAAGGGCTGGCAGTTGCGCAAGGCCACGCCGCCCTGGGTGGCCCGGCGCACATGGCTGAGGGCGAAGGCGCTGACGAAGGGGTTGCCCTGGACGAAGCGCACGCAGGCGCTGGTGGCCGCGGGCTGCGCTTCCTTGACCAGGCGTATCTCGCGGTCTTCGTACCAGGCGATGCCCCAGCCGTCCTTGTGCGGCCCGGTCAGGCCGCCGTGGCGCGAGAACTCCTCGAGCGAGAGCTGAACCGTGGTCGGCTCCCGGCTCGACATCGCGAAGAGTTCGCACATGGCGAGCTCAACCGCAGCAGCGCTTTTCTCCGCCGCAACAGCCCCCTGCCGCGGCCTGCCCGGCCTCGGTGGGCGCCGCCACGGCCGCGAGATCGACGGGGGTGTAGCCGGCCTCGGCGATGGCGGTGCGCAGGCTCGCCGCATCGACTCGGTCCGGCGTGATGTCGACGCGGTGCGAGGCGAGGTCGATCGCGACCTCGGCGCCGCGGTCCACCTCGTGCACGGCTTCGGTGATCGCGCGCACGCAATGGCCGCAGGTCATGTCCTTGACTTCGAATGAGATCACTTGCAACTCCTGGGCGGAAAGAGAAGGGTTCGTCACGGGCGCCAGTGTCGAGCTTGCCCCCATGGCAAGGTCAAGCCTCGCATCGCAGCGGCCTTGATGCCCGTCAAGCTTCGGCGCCCCTCGGGATCGGCCGGGCATTCCCCGCGGTGCGGTGGCAGCGGCCGGGCCCTGGCCGCTGCCACCTCGCCGCCACGGATCGGCCATCGCACCGGGCGCGCGCCCCCTAATTCTGGGCTAATGGGTCGTGCCCATACTCGGGGCCACACGCTGCTTCGGCGTGGCTCCGTCTCGAAAAGAGCAGGGGCCGATCGTTCACAGGAGAGTTCGCATGAGTTTCAGGAAGTCCGTCATCACCGCGCTCGTCTCGGCCGGCGCCCTCTGCACGGCCCTTGCCGCCAACGCCTTCGACGGCCAGCAGTTCCTGCACGAGGCGAAGATCTCGCTCGATCAGGCGCGCCAACTCGCGCTCGCGGCGGTCCCGGGCGGTTCGATCGCCGAGCAGGAACTCGAGCACGAGAAAGGCGGCAGCGGCCTGCGCTATTCATTCGTCATCAAGCACGCCCAGGGCGAGCGCGAGGTCGGCATCGACGCCGTGACCGGCAAGCTGCTGGAAAGCAGCGTCGAGGGGGCCCACAGCGACTGAGCGAGCGACGATGGCGTCGTTGCGGCACCCACCCGCGCCTGCGGCAAGCCCAAGGCAGCTGGTCGGCCGCCAAGGACTCGCCCGATGCCGGGCCGATTCCGCTCGTGTGAGCCGATAGACTCGCGGCGCACGGTGGGAGCGGGCTGCATCGAGCGCCACACGCCGGCCACCGCCTCAGAAGAAGAATTCCCCCGACCATGAACCCATCGCTGCGCCTTCCTTGCGTCTGGAGCCGTCTCCCGGCCCCACTGGTGCTCTGCCTCGCGTTCGCCGGCTGCGCGTCCTACCACCCCTTGCCCTTGCCGGCTGCGTCCGCGCTGCCTGCGCAGACCCAGGCGCTGCGCGTCGACACCGCCGGCCTGGCGCTGCCGGAACTGGCGCGGCGCAAGGTCGACCTCGACGGGCCGCTGGACATCGAGGCGGTCGCCGCGCTCGCGGTGCTCAACGACCCGCGGCTGCGCCTGGCGCGCGACGCGCGCGGCGTCGCCCAGGCCCAGGCCTTTGCCGCCGGGCTGCTGCCGGATCCGCAGTTCAGCGCCTCGCGCGACCTCCCGCAAGGCGACACCGCGGCGACGAGCACGGCCTACAGCCTGGGCCTGGGCTTCGATCTCGGCCGGCTGATCACGCGCGGCGCGGCCCAGGCTGCGGCCCGCGCCGACCTGAAGAGCGTCGACCTGCAGATCCTGTGGCAGGAATGGCAGACCGCGGCCGATGCCGAACTCGCCTACGTCCGCCTGGTGGCCTTGCGCGAGCGCGACGCGCTCCTGCGGCGCGAGCGCGACCAGGTGGCGACGCGCCGCGCGCGCAACCTCGCCGCGGTGGCCGCGGGCGACCTGGCGCGCACCGCCGCCGATGCCGACCTCGTCGAACTGCAAGCGCTGGAGCAGAAGCTCGCCGACGACCGGGTCGCGCAACTCGCCCAGCAAGCCGCGCTCGACGCCTTGCTCGGCCTGGCGCCTTCGGTCGAGCTGCGCCTGGCCGGGCTGCCCGCGCCCGGGCCGCTGGCGCAGAACCAGGCGCAGCAGGCGCTGGCACGGCTGGACGAGATCCGCCCCGACCTGATGGCGCTGCGCGCCGGCTACGAGAGCCAGGAGCAGAAGCTGCGCGAGGCCGTGCTGGCGCAGTTCCCGTCGTTCAGCATCGGCTTCACGCGCGCCCGCGACACCTCGAACCTGCACACCCTGGGCTTCAACGTCGGATTCAGCCTTCCGATCTTCGACGGCAGCCGCGGCGCCATCGCGGTGGCGCGCGCCACCCGCAGCCAGCTGCGCGACGAATACCAGCTTCGACTGGCGACCGCGCAGGCCGATGTCCAGCAAGCCGTCGCCCACATCGCACTCCTGCGCGAGCAGGGCGCGCGCCTGGAAGCGGCGCTGCCGACGCTGGCGCAGGCCGCTGATGGGGCCGAGGCCGCGCTGGCTACCGGCGACCTGAGCCTGCCGCAAGCCCAGGCCCAGCGCCTGGCCTGGCTCGAACAACGCCTGGCCTTGCAGGCGAATTCCCAGCAGCTGGCCGAACAAAGCGTCGCCCTGCAGCTGATCACCGGGCGCGGCGTCTTCGCCGGCGCGGCCCGCCCTGACTGACGACTTCGATCGCTCGTCCCCTCCCTTGCTGCATCCGAATCCCATGCCCCCTGTGCGAATCCTGATCGGCCTGGCCCTGGCCTGGGCCGCGGCGACCCTGGCGCCGCTCGCCCACGCTGCCGACGCGCCCCAAGCCCCGGATGGCGGCCCCACCGCGCAGGTCCGGGTTGCCGCTTTGCAGCGCGGCAGCCTGAGCCGCGAGATGACCGCGCTGGGCAGCGTGCGCGTCGGCAATGCCCAGGCCGTCGGCGTCAGCTTCCCGCGCCCGGTCGAGGTGATGCGGGTTCTCGTGCGGCCCGGCAGCGTCGTGCGCCGCGGCCAGGCCTTGCTGGCCGTGCGCGGCGTCGCCGGCGGCGACATCGCCTTCGTCCAGGCGCGCGATGCGGTGGACTTCGCCCGCCTCGATCTGCAGCGCGTGCGCCGCCTCGCTGAGCGCCAACTGATGACGCAGGCCGAGGTCGACGCGGCACGCAAGACCCTGGCCGATGCCCAGGCCCAGCTCGCTGCGGCCCAGGCCCAGCAGCTCGGGCGCGGCGAGATCACGCAGGGCGCGCCCTTCGATGGCGTCGTCACCTCGGTCCAGGCCACCCCCGGCAGCGTGCTCGGCAGTGGCAGCCCGGCGCTGATGCTGGCCCCGGCCGGGCGCGCCGAAGTGGTCGTCGGCGTGCCGCCGGACGTCGCCCACGGGCTGCGCCCGGGCCAGGCCGCCACGGTTCACGCCACCTTCGACGGCGAGCAGACGGCCCAGGCGCGGGTGGCGGCCATCGGCGGCATCGTCGACCCCCAGACCCACCTCGTCGAGGTCGTGCTCGAGGTGCCGGCCCCGGCCCGCGGCTGGATGCCCGGCACGTCGATCCAGGCCCGCCTCGCGCTCGATGCCTGGAGCGGCTGGGTCGTGCCGCGCCAGGCGGTGCTGCGCGACGCCGCCGGCCAGGCCTATGTCTTCCAGGACGACCACGGGCGCGCGCTGCGCGTCGACGTGACCCTCGCCATCGACACCCCCGAGCGCAGCGGCCTCACCGGAAAGCTGCACCCCGATCTGCCCCTGGTCGTGCTCGGCAACTACGAACTCGCCGACGGCATGGCACTGAAGGTCGAACGATGACGGTCTCGGCCTGGCTGCAGCAGCACCGCCGATCGGTGCTGTTCCTGCTTGCCCTGCTCGCCGCGGGCGGCATCATGGCCGCGTTCCAGCTGCCGGTGGGGCTGTTCCCGAACGTCGACTTCCCGCGCGTGACGGTCAGCGCCGACGCCGGCGACCGCCCGGCGCAGCAGATGATGTTGCAGGTGACCCAGCCGCTCGAAGAGGCGGTGCGCCGGGTGCCCGGCGTGACGGGGGTGCGATCGACGACCAGCCGCGGCAGCAGCGACGTCTCGGTCGACTTCCATTGGGGCACCGACATGCACCTGGCGGCGCTCCAGGTGCAGGAGTCGGTGGCCCAGACCCTGCCCCGGCTGCCCGCCGGCACGGTGGTGTCGAGCAAGCGCATGGACCCGACCGTCGACCCGGTCATCGCCTACAGCCTGAGTTCGGCCAGCTTGTCGCCCGGCGCCTTGCGCGACCTCGCGATGTTCCAGCTGCGCCCGCTGCTGTCGGCGATCGACGGCATCGGCCGGGTGCAGGTGCAAGGCGGCGCGAACGAGGAGATCCAGGTCATCGTCGACCCGGCCCGGCTGCAGGCGCTGGGGCTGGCGCCGGCGGACGTCGAATCGGTGCTGGCCTCGAGCAATGGCGTGCAGGCGCTGGGCCATCTGGAGGACCGCTACAAGCTGCTGCTGGCGCTGGCCGATTCGCGCCTGCACGACCCGCAGCAGATCGGCGCCCTGGTGCTGCGGTCGAGCCCCAATGGCGTCGTGCGGCTGAGCGACGTCGCCGTCGTCACGCGCGGCAGCACGCCGCAGTGGATGCGGGTCACGGCCGACGGCGGCGACGCGGTGCTGATCAACATCTACCAGCAGCCCGGCGCCAACAGCGTGAAGATCGCCCAGGCCGTGCGCCAGGCCCTGGCCGCCTACCCGCTGCCTGCCGGGGCGAAGCTGAAGAACTGGTACGACCAGAGCCAGCTCGTCGTCAGCTCCGCGACCAGCGTGCGCGACGCCATCCTGATCGGCGTCGTCCTCGCCGGCGTCGTGCTGTGGCTGTTCCTGCGCAGCCTCAAGATCACGGCGATCGCGATGATCACCGTGCCGACGGTGCTCGCAGCCGCGGTGGTGCTGCTGTACGCGATGGACATGAGCTTCAACATCATGACCCTGGGCGGCATGGCGGCGGCGGTGGGCCTGGTCATCGACGACGCGATCGTGATGAGCGAGCACATCGTGCGCCGCCTGGGCGAGGGCATCGGCCGCGGCGAAGGCGACGGCGGCGCCGCGCGCCACAGCGGGGTGCTGCAGGCGGCGATGGAATTCTTCCGCCCGCTCGCCGGGTCGAGCGCGTCGACGGTGGTCATCTTCGTGCCGCTGGCCTTCCTCAGCGGCGTCACCGGCGCCTTCTTCAAGGCCCTGGCGCTGACCATGGCCGCGGCCTTGGTGATCTCGTTCTTCGTCGCCTGGCTCGCCGTGCCGCTGCTCGCCGACCGTTTCGTCAGCGCCGAAGACGCGCGCCGCGAGCACGAGCGCGAGCACGGCCCCTGGCTCAGCGCCGTGCATGGCGGCTATGCGCGCACGCTGCGCCTGCTGCTGCGCCGGCCGCTGCTGGTGCTGGTGGCCATCGCCGTCGGCACCGCGGCCGGGGCCTTCGCCTTCGCGCGCGTCGGCAGCGGCTTCATGCCCCACATGGACGAAGGCGGCTTCATCCTCGACTACCGCAGCGCGCCCGGCACCTCGCTCACCGAGACCAACCGCCTATTGCTGCAGGTGGCGGACATCCTGCGCGCGACGCCCGAGGTCCAGACCTGGTCGCGCCGCACCGGCGCCCAGCTCGGCGGCGGCATCACCGAGGCCAACGAAGGCGACTTCTTCGTCCGCCTGAAGCCCGCCCCGCGGCGTTCGATCGACGAGGTGATGGCCGACGTGCGCCACCGCATCGAGCAGCAGGTGCCGGGCCTGGACATCGAGATGGCGCAGCTGATGGAGGACCTGATCGGCGACCTCACGGCCGTGCCGCAGCCGGTCGAGATCAAGATCTTCGACGACGATCCGGCGCAGTTGGCGACGCTGGCGCGCCGCACCGCCGCCGACATCGCGAAGATCCGCGGCATCGTCGACGTCAACGACGGCGTCAAGCTCGCGGGCGACGCGCTCGACATCCAGCTCGACCCGGTGCGCATGGCGCTGCAGGGCATCGACGCCCAGCAGGCCCGCGACCAGCTGGCGACGCTGATCGGCGGCAGCGTCGCGACCCAGATCGAGCAGGGGCCGAAGATGATCGGCGTGCGCGTCTGGGGCGCGGCCTCGGCGCGGTCCACGCCCGAGCAGATCGCGGCGCTGCCGCTGCGCGCCGGCGACGGCCATGTCTTCAGGCTGCGCGAGATCGCCCACGTCGAGGTGCTGACCGGGCAGGCCGAGATCACGCGCGGCAACCTGAAGCGCATGGCCGCCGTCACCGCGCGCATCGAAGGCCGCGACCTCGGCTCGACCATCGCCGCGGTCAAGCAGGTGATCGGCGCCTCGGGCTACTACCCGCAAGGCGTCTTCTACAGCCTGGGCGGCCTGTACCAGCAGCAGCAGATCGCCTTCCACGGGCTGATGCAGGTGCTGGTGGCCGCGGTGCTGCTGGTGTTCCTGCTGCTGCTTTTCCTGTACGAGCGTTTCAAGGTCGCGATCGTGATCCTGCTCATGCCGCTGGCGGCGCTGCCGGCGGTGTTCATCGGCCTGTGGGCCGCGGGGATCGAGCTGAACATCTCGGCCATGATGGGCATGAC
>JAGWTS010000215.1 GCA_028868875.1 Burkholderiales bacterium
GGCCAGGTGCGTCTTGGCCGCCCACAGCGCCTGGTCGTAGCCGCCCAGCGGGCTGCCGCGGTAGCCGCTGATGAAGCCCGCGGTGTTCAGGCCCGCGGCGGCATCACGCTGGCGCTGCAGCATCGGCAGGCGCACGAGGGCCTGGATGCCGCTCATGAAGGCGCGGCCGCTGCCCAGCGCGTACTTGTCGTCGAGGGTGACGGTTTCCAGCGCCTTGCGGATCGACTCGGGCAGCGGGGCATTCATGGGCGGGCAACTCCTTCTTTCGGTGGCGGGCAGTTTAGGGTTTGAAGCCCCGTATGTCTTTTCTTTTGATGCCTGTTCAGGCATGCTCCCCGCAATGTTCTTTCTCCGAATGTTCTGAACCAGATCGAATGGCGCCGAAGAAGCAATATTTCGGGAAGAACCCTGATCCCGCGCCGGTCCCTTCGGAAGAGGCCGGCACGGGTCTCGACCGCTACGACGTCGCGATCCTCGCGTCGCTGCAGCGCGAAGCCCGGCTCTCGAACACCGAGCTCGCGGCGCGCATCGGCCTTTCGGCCGCGCCCACCTGGCGCCGGGTGCGCCGCCTCGAGCAGCAGGGCTACATCAGCGGCTACCGCGCCGAGATCGACCGGCGCAAGATCGGCCTGGGCGTGCTCGCCTTCGTACGCGTCGACGCCGAGCGCAACAACGCCGAGGCGACGCGCGCGCTCGAAGACGCGATCCGCGCCCTGCCCGAGGTCATCGCCTGCCACTACATCAGCGGCGCCGGCACCTTCGAGCTGCACGTCGTGGCGACCGACCTCGACGCCTTCTCGCGCTGGTCGATGCAGACCCTGTTCAAGCTGCCCAACGTGAAGGACCTGCACACCAGCTTCTCGCTCGGCGAGGTCAAGGCGGCGGCGGCCCTGCCGCTGTCGCACCTGGCGGCCGGGCGCTGAGGCGGGGCGGGTCGCGGCATGCGCTACGCTCGCGTCCTACCGCCCACGATGACGCAGCCCCGCCACCGCCTGCTCGACATCCTGCTGACCACGCAGCCCCTGCAGCGTGCGCGGCTGGTGCAGGCCTCGCTCGCGCTGCTGCTGATGTTCGCCGGCGTCATCGCGATGCACTACTTCGTCCACATCGGCGTGGCCAAGGCCAACGAGGTCTGGGCCTGGACCTGGTTTGCGATCGGCGGCATCGGCACCTTCTTCGCGGCCATCCGCAGCGGCTGGTCGCAGCGTTTCGCCGACCCCTCGCTCACCGTCGTGCAGATGCTCTATGCCATCACCTGCTGCGCCGCCGCCTACATGCTGGTGGGCGCGGGACGCGGAGGCGTCTTCCCGATCGTGATGGTGATCCTGATGTTCGGCATGTTCATCGCGTCGCCGCGCCAGATGACCTGGGTCAGCGTCTACGCGGTCGCCTCGTTCGGGGCCGCGATGGCGGTGATGGCCATGCTCCGGCCCCGCGTCTACGTGCCCGCGATCGAGCTCGGCCACTTCATCATGGTCGCGACGATGATGCCGGCGGTCTCGATCCTCGCGGCGCGCCTGGCGCGCCTGCGCGAGACCGCGCGCATCCAGCGCGCCGAGCTCAGCGCCGCGCTCGCGCGCATCCGCGAGCTCGCCACCCGCGACGAGCTCACCGGCCTCGTCAACCACAGCCACCTGCGCGAGCTCATGGCCCAGGAGCACCAGCGCTGCGTGCGCTCGGGCCACACCTTCTGCGTCGCGGTGCTCGAGATCGACGATTTCGAGGCGCGCGGCCGGCGCCTGGGGCCGGCCGGAGGCGACGAACTGCTGCGCGTCGTCGCCCGCGAAAGCCTGCGCTATGTGCGCGTCGCCGACGTGCTCGCGCGCTGGGCCGGCGAACGCTTCGTGCTGCTGATGTCCGACACCCGGGCCGTGCTCGCCCGCGGCGGCCTCGAGCGCCTGCGCGAGAAGATCGCCGACACGCCGATCAACGCGTTCGATCCAGGGCTGCGCATCAGCCTGTCGGCGGGCCTGGCCGAGCACCATGCCGGCGAGACCGTGGCCCAGACCCTGATGCGCGCCGAGTCGGCGCTCGACGAAGCCAAGGCGCACGGGCGCGACCGGGTTGCGCTGTCTTGAAGCGCCCCGGATGTCGAGGGACCGGGCCTTGAGCGCCGCACGCACCGGCCTGCCCCTGCGCCACCTGCTGCTGGCGCTCGCAGTGGTCGCGGTCTGGGGCAGCAACTTCGCGGTCATCAAGATCGCGCTGGCGAGCCTGCCGCCGCTGCTCCTGGCGACCCTGCGCTTCCTGTTCGCGTTCTTTCCGGCGGCGCTGTTCCTGCGCCGGCCGGCCGTGTCCTGGCGCGCGCTCGCGCTCTATGGCGTGCTGATCGGCGCCGGCCAGTTCGGGCTGCTGTACGTGGCGATGGACGGCCGCATCTCGCCCGGGCTGGCTTCGCTCGTGGTCCAGATCCAGGTCTTCTTCACCATCGGCCTGGCCATCGTCCTGGCCGGCGAACGCGTCCAGGGCTACCAGTGGATGGCCTTGCTGCTCGCGGCGGCCGGGATCGGCGTGATCGCGCTGCACGCCGACACCACGACCACGCCGGCAGGCCTGGTGCTGGTGCTGCTCGCGGCCCTGGCCTGGGCCGGCGGCAACCAGGTCACGCGCCAGATCGGGCGCGTCGACATGCTCGCCTTCGTCGTCTGGTCGAGCCTGTTCGCGCTGCCGCCGCTGATCGTGCTCACCCTCGTCTTCGAAGGTGCGGCGACGGTGCGCCACGCGCTGGCCGCGGCGACGCCTGCGGTCTGGGCCGCGGTGCTCTGGCAGTCGCTGGGCAACACGATGTTCGGCTACGCCGCCTGGGGCTGGCTGCTGGCGCGCCACCCCGCGGCCGAGGTCTCGCCGCTGGCGCTGCTGGTGCCGGTGTTCGGCATGGGCACCTCGGCCCTCGTGCTCGGCGAACCCCTGCCGGGCTGGAAGCTCGGCGCCGCGGCCCTGGTGCTGGGCGGGCTCGCGCTGAATCTGTTCTGGCCCGGCCTGCGCGCGCGCTGGCGCGGCTGGGAACCGGCATGAACGCGCATTCCCGCCCGGGCGGTCCGACCTCAGACCCTGGGCGCCGGCGATCGGTCGCGAGGGCGGCGCCGGACCGCTCCCGGGCGCGCGCCGCGGAGCCGGCAGGGCGCAGGCGGACTTGGGTGAAGGCGTCGCGGTGGGGGCGCCTCGCCTTGGCGGGGTGGCTGGCCTGGGCCGTGCCGCTCGGCTGGGCGGCGCCGGCGGTGCCGCGCGTGAACCTGCTCGTCGAGTGGCGCGAGGTCAATGCGGCCGCGCCGGGGGCGCCGGGCGATGTCGTCGTCGGCACCGCGGGCGGCAGCGCGCCGCCGCCAGGCAGCGTCACGGTCGCCACCGGATCATTCGCCGAAGCGCCGCCGCAGCAGCTCCAGGTCGCCAACGGCGCCAGCGCTGCCTTGCGCACGACGCGTCTGCGCGCCCTGGGTACCGGCGAATGGGTGGCGGGCAACGGGCGCGCGGGCGCGGTGGGCCGGACGCAGCAGTGGATCGATGCCGGCAGCGGCTTCGAGGTCCGGCCGAGCTGGCCCGGCGGCGCCGCGCCGGTCACGGTCGAGGTCTCGACGCGCGGCGCCCATGGCGTGTACACGCGGCTGCTGGCCCCGCTCGGCGCCTGGGTGGACGTGGCCCGTTTCGCTGCCGGCGCCGGCGATCCGGCTATTGCGCCGACGCTGCAACTGCGCGTGAGCCGGGCGCTGCGCTGACGACGCCTTCCGGGCGGCCGCCGCGCGGCCACAGCGCCCAGACCCGCAGCGGCTGCTTCATGCGCCCGGCCTGGGCCTCGGCCTCGGCGCCCCAGCCCCAGAACAGGTCGGCGCGCACCGCGCCGACGATGGCGCCGCCGGTGTCCTGCGCCATCACGATGCGGCGCAGCGGCGTCGACGAAAGCGGCTCGGTGGTCTCGATCCAGACCGCCGTGCCGTAGGGAATGCTCGCCGGGTCGACCGCGATCGAGCGCCCCGGCACCAGGGCCACGCCCTGGCCGCCGCGCGGGCCGAGCTTGGGGTCGGCGAGCGGCTCCTCGCGGAAGAAGACGAGGCGCGGGTTGGCCCACAACAGCTGCTGCACGCGCTGCGGGTTGAGCCTTGCCCAGGCCCGGATCGCGGGCCAGGAGGCGGCGCCGGGAGCGATCTCGCCCTGCTGGATGAGCCAGGCGCCGACCGATCGGTAGGGCTGGTCGTTGTGGCCGGCAAAGGCCAGGCGCACGAGGTGGCGGCTGCCGTCGGGCTCGTTCACGAGCAGGCGGCCCGAGCCCTGGATCTGCAGCAGCAGCGCATCGAGCGGGTCGGCGACCCAGGCGATCTCGTGGCCGCGCAGCGCGGCCTGCGCCGCCGGCAAGGTCTCGCTCTGGGCCCGGGTCCAGGTCGGCAGCGGCGTGCCGGCCGGCCAGCCGTACAGCGGCACCTTGAACCTCCCGACGCGGCGGCGCGAGGCTTCGACGAGGGGTTCGAAATAGCCCGTGGCCAGGCCGTCGCGCACGCCGTCCAGGCTCTCGATGCGCCAGGGCTGCAGCCATTGCCTGAGCCAGCTCCGGGCCTCGCCGTCGTCGGCGGGCGTGGCGGCGAGGGCGCGCGCGCAGGTCGCGGCCCAGCCCGGCGCAGGGCGCGCGCAGCCGGCGCGCAGGGCGGGCCAGACCTGGGCCACGCGGTCGTCGTCCCAGCCCGGCAGCTCGCTCCACGAAGCCGCAACCCAGAGCGCGCGCGGGCGCTGCACGGCGCCGGTGACGCGGACCGGCGCCGCCGCTTCGGGCGCGGGGGGCGGCGCCTCGGGCTCCGGCGCAAGCGTCGAGCAGCCGGCCAGCGTCCCTAGAATCAGCGCCCATGCAAGAAGGCGCGACGATGAGCAGGCAAGGGCCATGTGGGTGATTGTGCTAGAGGCCCTGGCGGCGCTGGCCCTGCTCGTGTTCATCGTCTGGTGGACGATGTTCTCGGGCCGGCCCGACGACAAGCCGGGCGACCGCGAGCGCTGAACGGCGCGCCGCGCCTCAGTGCAGCAGCCCGGGGAAGACGAGCTGGAACTCGGGCACCGCGGCCTCGAAGGGGCGCGCGTCCTCGGTCATGCAGAAATAGGTGCCGCGCATCGTGCCGTGCGGGGTCTCGATGCGGGTCCAGCTCGAATATTCGAAGGTCTCGCCCGGGGCGAGCAGCGGCTGGTGGCCGACCACCGCCAGGCCTCGCACCTCCTCGACCTTGCCGGCGGCGTCGGTGACCAGCCATTGGCGCGCGACGAGCTGGGCCTTCACATCGCCGCTGTTGCGCACCGTCACGGTGTAGGCGAACGCGAAGGGGCCGTCGGGCGGCTGCGATTGTTCGGGCAGGTACTGGACGCGGACGCTGCATTCGAACTCGGGCTTGGCCATCTGACGATTGTAGGCAGGCCCCTAGAATCGCCGCGTGTCGAAGAACTACCGCATCGCTCCGAGCATCCTGTCCGCCGACTTCGCCCGCCTCGGCGAGGAAGTGCGCGCGGTCGTCGCCGCCGGCGCCGACTGGATTCATTTCGACGTGATGGACAACCATTACGTGCCCAACCTCAGCTTCGGGCCGATGGTCTGCCAGGCCCTGCGCAAGCACAGCACGGTGCCGATCGACGTCCACCTGATGGTGCAGCCGGTCGACGCTTTGGCCACGGCCTTCGCGCGCGCCGGCGCCGACCTCGTGAGCTTCCACCCCGACGCCAGCACCCATGTCGACCGCACGCTGCAGCTGATCGCGGCCGAAGGCTGCCAGGCCGGCCTCGTGTTCAACCCGGCGGAACCGCTGGACCGCCTGGAGTGGGTCATCGACAAGCTGGACCTGATCCTGATCATGAGCGTCAACCCGGGCTTCGGCGGCCAGGGCTTCATCGACAGCGCCTTGCGCAAGATCGAGGCGGCGCGCCGCATCATCGATGCCAGCGGGCGCGACATCCGCCTCGAGGTCGACGGCGGGATCAAGGTCGACAACATCCGCCGCGTCGCCGACGCCGGCGCGGACACCTTCGTCGCCGGCAGCGCGGTCTTCGGCCAGCCCGACTACGCCGCAGTGATCGCGGCGATGCGGCGCGAGCTCGCGGCTCAGCCCGCGTAGGCGGCGCGCGGCGCCTCGATCACGAGGTCCGACAGCGGCTCGGCCACGCAGGGCAGGATCCAGCCCTCGCGCCGCTCGTCGGCGCTCAGGCCCGGCCATTCGATGAGGTGGCGCGCGCGGCCCGCGAGCAGCCGGCAACGGCATTCGCGGCAGGTGCCGTTGCGGCACGAACTGGGCAGGCGCAGCCCGGCGCCCAGGGCGGCCTGGAGCAGGGTGCTGCCGGCCGCGACCGGAATGCTCCAGCCCCCGGGCTCGACGCCGAGGTTGAATATCTCTGTAATCGCGGCCATGGCGGCCATCCTAACGCGCTGGCGTGCTGCCAAAATGCAGGGAGCGGGCGTCTGCGCGGCGCCCAGGTACCAACCGAGAACATCCGAGGATCCATTGCCGGACTACCAGCGCCTGTTGATGGACCACGTGCCCTCGATGCTGGCCTACTGGGACCAGGATCTGCGCTGCCGCTTCGCCAACCGCGCCTACGAACGCTGGCTCGGCTTCGATGCGCGCAGCATGCCCGGACGCAACCTGCGTGAAGTGCTAGGCGAGCGCCTGTTCGCCCTCAACGAGTCCTACATCCGGGCCGCCCTGCGCGGCGAGCCGCAGCGCTTCGAGCGCCTGATTCCAGGCCCCGACGGGGTCGAGCGCCACGGTCTGGCCGACTACATCCCCGACGTGCGCGACGGCGTCGTGCGCGGCTTCCTGGTCCAGGTCATCGAGATCACCAACCTCAAGCTGACGCAGGCCGCGCTCGCGCGCGAGCACGCCTTGCGCAAGCAGGTCGAGCGCGACGCACGCGAACTCGACCGCCTGCTGCGCGAGCGCAGCGAGATGCTGGACGTGCTCGCGCACGAGGTGCGCCAGCCGCTGAACAACGCCTCGGCGGTGCTGCAGCGCGCCGGATCGGCGCTGGACAAGGTCGGCGACGCCGCCGCGACCCTGCAGGTGCGGCGCGCCCAGGCCGTGATGGGGCAGGTGCTGGCGAGCATCGACAACACCCTGGCCGCGACCTCGCTGCTGGCGCGGCCTAACTCGATCTCGCGCCTGGACACCGACATCGACCTGCTCGTCGCGGTCGCGGTCGCCGACATGCCTGCCGAAGGCCGCGAGCGCGTGCGCGTCGAGCGCGCCAC
This sequence comes from Burkholderiales bacterium, assembly GCA_028868875.1. Lineage (GTDB taxonomy): Bacteria > Pseudomonadota > Gammaproteobacteria > Burkholderiales > Burkholderiaceae_C > Rubrivivax. Next base: position 7,208 of record JAGWTS010000215.1, read on the forward strand.
CTCGACCCGCACGGCCTCGATGGACGTCGGCCTGATGCGGCTGGCGCTGCGCAACCTGCTGTCGAACGCGCTCAAGTACAGCCCGCGCGAGACGCCGGTGGTGGTTCACCTGTCCGATTCCGACGAGCCGCTGGCGCTGGTCATCGATGTCATCGACAGCGGCAGCGGCATCCCGGCCGAGCTCGTGCCCAAGGTCTTCGACCGCGGCGAGCGCGCCCGCACCGCCAAGGGCACGCCGGGCCACGGCCTCGGGCTGTACATCGTGCGCCGGGTGATGGAGTTGCACGGCGGCAGCGTCGAGCTCGCGCGCAACGGCCCGCAGGGCACGACGATGCGGCTCGTGATCCAGCAGCACTGACCCCGTCCCTGGGGAACGCCCCGCCTGCCGCTTGCTGCTTGCTGCTTGCTGCTTGCTGCTTGCCGGCAGCCCGCACTGCCGCAGGCACGGGGCCGCTCCCAGTCTCCCAGTCTCCGGGCCCGGCCGCAACCCAACCCGGGGGGCGACGCCATCGGGCCGGCGGCAGCCGGTTCCGCGGCGGCCGCTCCAGTGCTCGATTCGCTCGATGCGGGGTGGGGGCTGCAGCTGCCAAGGGGAACCGAGGCGCTGCGGTCTCGCGGAGTCATGTGCGAGGGCCTGCGCGCCTGGGCCTGCCGGTCGAACCACCTTGCGACCCACCTTCCGGCCCCAGCGTCCGCGCACTGGCCTGCACCTGCGCCAGCACGGCCAACAGCGCCGGGTGGCGGCCCTCGCTGCGGCGCCATGCGATCGAGATGCGGCGCGGCAACTCGGGCGCCAGGGGCACGAGCGCCGTTGCGGGCGGCGTCTGGCGCCGGCGCAGGCCCGGGATCACCGCCACCGAGCAACCCGCTCCGACGAGTGCGGCCACCATCTCGAAGCCGCGGCAGCGCGCGTTCACGCGCGGCTCGAAGCCGGCGCGGCGGCATTGCGCGAGGACGAATTCGGCATAGGCGCTCGAACTCGAGTCCAGGGCCCAGCTTTCGGCCTCGAGTTCGGACAGGCTGACCGCCGCCCGGCTCGCGAGCCCATGGCCGGCGGGCAGCAGCGCGCACAGCCGGTCGTCGACGAGCGCGCTGAACTCCAGGCTCGGATGGCCCGCGCCGTCCGCGGCGCTCCAGTCGTCGACGAGCGCGAGGTCGGCCTGCCAGGCGCCGAGCGCGGCCAGCCCTTCGGCCGGTTCGAGTTCCGAAATCACGAGCTCGAGCCGCGGATGCGCGCGCCGCAAGGCGACCAGGGCCTGCGGCAGCAGCAGGGCGGCGGCCGAGGCGAAGGCGGCGATGCGCAGTTCGCCCGCGACCTCGCGCCGCAATTCGGCGAGTCCGGCCCGGGCTTCGCCGAGCACCGCAAGCACGCGGTCGGCATGCCGCGCGAGCAGGGCGCCGGCAGGCGTGAGGCGCACGCCGCGGCCGCGGCGCTCGACCAGCGGCGCCCCCGCCTCGTCTTCCAGCTGCGCGATCTGCTGCGACACCGCCGAGGGCGTCAGGCACAGGGCTTCGGCCACCGCGGCCATGGTTCCGCGGACCGAGAGTTCGCGCAAGCTGCGCAGGCGAGTGAAGTCCATCGGTCAAGAAGTATTTAGAAAACATGATGATTATCCTAATTAAACATCACCAATCATCATCTGTCGTCGACATACGATGACGTCTCCCACGCTCCTCATCCACTCCTTCCGCAAGACCCGAGCCATGACCGACCACCCCGTCCTCCCGCCCGGCTATTTCAGCGCCGGCGTCGCCACGACCGATCCCCTGATCGCGCAGGCAATCCAGCGCGAGCAGGCGCGCACCCGCGGCGTGATCGAACTCATCGCCTCCGAGAACATCGTCAGCCGCGCCGTGCTCGAGGTGCAGGGCTCGATCCTCACGAACAAGACGGTCGAGGGCCTGCCGGCCAAGCGCTACCACGCCGGGGCGGTGAACGTCGACGTGGTCGAGGCCACGGCGATCGAGCGCGCCTGCCGGCTCTTCGGCTGCCGCTTTGCCAACGTCCAGCCGCATTCGGGCAGCCAGGCCAACCACGCCGTGCTGCACGCGCTGGCCGAGCCGGGCGACACCGTGCTCGGCATGGACCTCAACGCCGGCGGTCACCTGAGCCACGGCGCCGCGGTCAACTTCAGCGGCAAGTGGTTCAAGGTCGTGAGCTACGGCGTGCGCGCCGGCGATGGGTTGATCGACTACGACGAGGTCGTCGACCTCGCGCGCCGGCACAAGCCCCGGATCGTGATCGCCGGCGGCTCGGCCTACGCGCGCGCCCTCGATTTCGCGGCCTTCCGGCGCGCCGCCGATGCCGCAGGCGCGAGACTGCTCGTCGACATGGCGCATTTCTCCGGGCTCGTCGCCGGCGGCGCCCACGAAAACCCCTTCCCCCACGCCGACGTCGCCACCACCACCACCTACAAGTCGCTGCGCGGCCCGCGCGGCGCCATCGTGCTGTGGAACGACGAGGCCTTGCGAAAGCCGATCAACAACGCCGTCTTCCCCGGCATGCAGGGCACGCCCTCCCTGCACATCGTGGCGGCCAAGGCGGTGGCGCTGGGCGAGGCGCTGGGCCCCGAGTTCAAGGCCTATGCCGCGGCCGTGCTGGCGAACGCGCGCACGCTCGCAGCGCAGCTGCAGGCGCACGGCTTCGACCTCGTCGGCGGCGGCACCGACACGCCGCTGATGTTGGTCGACCTGCGCGCCAAGGGCCTCACCGGGGCGCCCGCAGCGCAAAGCCTGGAGCGCGCCGGACTCATCGCCAACATGAATCCGATCCCCTGGGACGCCGCCGACCTCAAGGTGATGTCGGGCCTGCGCTTCGGCGTCTCGGGGGCGACGACGCGCGGTCTGGGCGCGGCCGAATTCGAGAGCCTCGGCGAACTCATCGCCGGCGTGCTCGAAGGCTTGCGCGTGCACCCCCACGACAACACGGCCACCGAGGCGGCCTGCCTGGATCGGGTGCACGCCCTGGCAG
>JAGWTS010000216.1 GCA_028868875.1 Burkholderiales bacterium
GAGGCCTATCTCAGCAAGGTGCTCGAGACGAGCCACGACGGCATCCTCGTCCTCGACGAGCACGGGCTGGTCGAGAGCTTCAACGCCGGCGCGCAGGCGATCTTCGGCTATCCGGCGGCCGATGTCGTCGGCCGCAACGTCTCGATGCTGCTGCCCGCGCCGGCGGGCCAGGTGCGCGGGCCGGAGCCGGGGGGCGAGCGCGAGTTCGAGCTTCGCGGCAGGGATGGGCGCGAACTCTGGATCAGCCTGCGCATCAGCGAACTCGCGCTGCCCGACAAGCGCCGCTTCATCGGCTTCGTCCACGACATCACGGCGCGCCGGCAGGCCGACCGGGCGCGCCGCCGCACCAACCGCTCGCTGCGCGTGCTCGGCAGCTGCAACCTCGCGCTGGCCAAGGCGCGCGACGAAGCCGAGCTGCTGACGATGGTCTGCGAGGCGGTGGTGGGCGCCGGCGATTTCGGCGTCGCCTGGATCGGCTACGCCCAGGACGACGCGGCCAAGACCGTGCTGCCGATGGCCCAGGCCGGCATCGACCCGGTCGTGCTGCGCGCTTCGACGTACTCGTGGGACGAGAACCAGGAGGCCGGGCGCGGCCTCGTCGGGCGCGCGATCCGCAGCGGACGTGCCCAGATCAACCCCGACACCCTGGCCGAGCCCACGCTCGGGCCCTGGCGCAAGGCCGCGCTCGAGCACGGGTTGCGCTCGGGTATCACGCTGCCCTTGAGCGCCCAGGGACGCGTCTTCGGCAGCCTCACCTGCTACGCGCCGACGCCGCACGCGATCGGCGAGCAGGAGCAGGCCTTGCTGGAGGAACTCGGCCGCAATGTCTCGTTCGGCATCGAGACGATGCGGGCGCGGCGCCAGCGCGACGAGGCCGACGCGGCGAACCGCACCAAGTCGGCCTTCCTGGCCAACATCAGCCACGAGATCCGCACGCCGCTGAACGCGATCACGGGCCTGGCGCATCTGCTGCGGCGCGACGGCGTCAGCGCGCGCCAGGACGAGCGGCTGCGCAAGATCGAGGCGGCGGGCGAGCACCTGGCCGAGATCATCAACTCGGTGCTCGACCTGTCCAAGATCGAGGCCGGGCACTTCGAGCTCGAGCAAACCGACGTGAACGTCGCCGAGATCCTCGAGCGAGTGCGCTCGATCATCGGCGAGCGCCTGCGCGACAAGGGGCTGGCGCTCAGCGTCGATTTTCCGCCGGACCTGCCGCCGCTGGTCGGCGACCCGACGCGCATCCAGCAGGCCTTGCTCAACTACGCCACCAATGCCGTCAAGTTCACCGAGCGCGGCGAGATCGCCGTGCGCGTCACGGCCCAGGAGCGCGACACCGGGCACCTGCTGCTGCGCTTCGAGGTCCGCGACAGCGGCATCGGCATCGACCCGCAGATCCAGCCGCGCCTGTTCAGCGCCTTCGAGCAGGCCGACAACTCCACCACCCGCCGCTACGGCGGTACCGGCCTCGGCCTGAGCATCACCAAGCGCCTGGCGCAGATGATGGGCGGCGATTGCGGGGTCCGCAGCGTCGTCGGCGAAGGCAGCAGCTTCTGGTTCACGGCCCGGCTCGGGATCGGTTCGGTGCGGCGGCGCCTGGCGCCGGCGCCGGCGGTCGAATCGGCGCTCGCGCGCCTGCGCGGCGAATGCAGCGGGCGGCGCGTGCTCGTCGCCGAGGACGAGCCGATCAACCTGGAGATCACGCTCAGCCTGCTCCAGGATGCCGGCCTCGAATGCGAGGTCGCTGCGGACGGCCTGCAGGCGGTCGAGCGCGCTGCGGCCGGCCATTGCGACCTGATCCTGATGGACATGCAGATGCCGCGCCTGGACGGGCTCGACGCGACGCGGCGCATCCGGGCCTTGCCGGGAGTGCGCCAGCCGCCGATCCTGGCGATGACGGCCAACGCCTTCGGCGAGGACCGGCGCCGCTGCCTCGACGCCGGGATGAACGACTTCATCGCCAAGCCGGCCGAGCCGAACCTGCTTTATTCCAAGCTCCTGCACTGGCTCACGCAACCGGGCGAAGAAGCGGCCTGAGGGCGGCCGGCGCGCGGGTCGAGTCGGTGCGCGACGGCGACGTGTACCTGTCGGCCGTGACCTTGGGCGAGATCCAGGCCGGGATCGAACTCACGCGCGAGCAGGACGCGGCCAAGGCTGCCGAGATCGAGCGCTGGTCTGGCCGTGTCGCCGCGACTTGCAGCGTCCAGCCGATGGACGCCGAGGCGTTTCGGGAAGGGGCGCGCCTGATGCGCCGCCGCTCGGACACCTTGTCCGAGGACGCGACGATCGCGGCCACGGCCCGGCGCCACCGGCTCACGGTGGTGACGCGAAACGTCGGCGACTTCGCGCCCTTCGGTATCGAAGTGCTCAACCCGTTTGAAGCCGGGTCACGCCGGCAGACGCACCCGGCGCAAGCGTCGGCTTGCGCGATCGGTCTTCGCAAGCGCGGACCACGCGGTTTCAGAAACCATGAATTTTCCTGGTTATCTGGCATAGTCGGCCGGGAACGAGCCGTTGTTCCGCGGTTCGACAAGATCGACAGATCGGGAGGGCGATGTCGCTGGCGCTCGTCAGGAGCCGCGCGCTGCTGGGCCTGGATGCCCTCGCGGTACAGGTCGAGGTGCAACTCTCCGCGGGCCTGCCGAGCTTCAGCCTCGTGGGGCTGGCCGACACCGAGGTCAAGGAGTCGCGCGAGCGGGTTCGCGCGGCCTTGATGCAAAGCGGCTACGGTTTCCCGAACAACAAGCGGGTGGTGGTCAGCCTGGCGCCCGCGGACCTGCCGAAGGATTCGGGCCGCTTCGACCTGCCCATCGCCCTGGGCATCCTCGCCGCTTCCGGGGCCCTCGATCCGGCCCGCCTCGACGCCCACGAATTCGCCGGGGAACTCTCGCTCGGCGGCGACCTGCGGCCCGTGCGCGGCGCCTTGGCGCTGGCGCTGGCCTTGCGGCGCGAAGGCGCGGACCGCGCCCTCGTCCTGCCTGCGGACAGCGCGCGCGAAGCGGCGCAGGTGCAGGGGCTGACGGTGCTGGCCGCTTCCGACCTCGGCAGCGTGGTCCGGGCGCTCCAGCCCGACGCGGACGGGGCCGAGGTTCCGCCACTGGAAAGGGCCGAACCGGCGCCGCGCCGGCCGATGCCGCCGGGCCCCGACCTGAGCGAAGTCAAGGGCCAGGCGCTGGCCAAGCGGGCGCTCGAAGTGGCAGCCGCGGGCGGGCACAGCCTGCTTTTCATCGGGCCTCCAGGGACCGGCAAGTCGATGCTGGCGCAGCGCCTGGCCGGCATCCTGCCGCCGATGAGCGAAGAGGAGGCGCTGGAAAGCGCGGCGCTGCAAGGCCTGGGCGCCGCGGGGCTGGATGGCGAAGGCTTCGGCCGGAGACCCATTCGCGCGCCGCACCATTCGGCCAGCGCGCCGGCGCTGGTGGGCGGGGGGTCTCCGCCGCGGCCCGGGGAGATCTCGCTCGCCCACGGAGGGGTCCTCTTCCTCGACGAAACCCCGGAATTTCCGCGCCGCGCCCTCGAAGCCTTGCGCGAGCCGCTCGAGACCGGCCGCATCACGATCTCGCGCGCGGCGCGCCAGGCGGCCTTCCCGGCGCGCTTTCAGCTCGTGGCCGCGATGAATCCCTGCCCATGCGGCTACCTCGGAGCCCGCGCCGCGTCCGCACGCGCCTGTACCTGCACGCCCGACGCGGTGGCGCGCTACCAGGGCCGGCTTTCCGGGCCGCTGCTCGACCGCATCGACCTGCGGGTAGAGCTGACGGCGGTGAGTCCGGCCGAACTCATGGCGGCACCCGACGGCGAGCCTTCCGCCGCGGTCGCAGCGCGGGTGGCGGCCGCGAGGCAGCGCCAGATCGAACGCCAGGGCGAGCCGAACGGACAACTCGAAGGGCGCCGCATCGACGCGATGTGCCGCGCCGACGACGCCGCACGCCGACTTCTGCAGAGCGCGGCCGAACGCTTCGCCTGGTCGTCGCGGCGGCTGCACCGCAGCCTGAAGGTGGCGCGCACCCTGGCCGACCTCGAAGGCGCCGCAACCATTGCGGCGCACCATGTGGCCGAGGCGCTGCAGTTGCAGCGCGCGGGGAGTTGATCCCCCCGCAGCGCCTTCGGCGCTGCCCGACCGTTTGCAGGCGGTCGGGCGCGCAGCAGGGTCCTTGGCGCTGCCGCGCCCTGGTGTGCGCCCCCGAGGGGCCACTCGGGGCCTCTTCGTGGCCCTTCGGGGGCGCCGCTGGCGGACCGGCGAGGCCGGATCCGCGGCGTCCGCTCGAACGGGGGGTCGCGGCGCAGACCCGCGCTGCCCGCCTGGCCCGATGATCAATCCGGATACCAGGCTTGCGCTCCAGAGTGGTCGCCCGATCCGGATCCGGCCTACGCGTCCCCGAGCCAGTCGGCCAGCACTTCGGCCGTGTGTTCGCCGAGCTTGGGCGGCGCGCGGCGGTATTGCACCGGCGTGGCCGACAGGCGCAGCGGGCTCGCCACCAGCGGCACGCTCGTTTCGTTTTCGCGCGGCACTTCCACGCGCAGGCCGCGCGCCCGAACCTGCGGGTCGGCGAAGACCTCGTCGATGCGGTTGATTGGTCCGCAAGGCACGGCCGCGGCTTCGAGCAGGCTGATCCACTCGTGCGTCGTGCGCTCGACCGTGGCGCGGCGCATCAGCGGGATCAGCGCGGTGCGGTGCTCGATGCGCGCCGGGTTCGTCGCGAAGCGGGCATCGCCGGCCCATTCGGGGTGGCCGGCGACGGCGCAAAAGCGCGCGAACTGGCCGTCGTTGCCGATCGCCAGGATCATGTCGCCATCGGCGGTCGGGAAGTCCTGGTAAGGCACGACCGTGGGGTGGGCGTTGCCCATGCGCCGCGGCACGACGCCGCCGACGAGCCAGCTCGAAGCCTGGTTCGCGAGGCAGGCGACGTGGACGTCGAGCAAGGCGAGGTCGAGCTGCTGGCCGCGGCCGGAGCGCTCGCGCTCGGCGAGCGCGGCCTGGATCGCGATCGTCGCGTACAGCCCCGTCATCACGTCGGTCACGGCCACGCCCACGCGCTGCGGCCCGGCGCCGGGCTCGCCTTCGGCGACGCCGGTGATGCTCATCAGCCCGCCCATGCCTTGCACCAGCAGGTCGTAGCCGGCGCGCGGCGCGTAAGGCCCGTCCTGGCCGAAGCCGGTGATCGAGCAGTAGACGAGGCGCGGGTTGAGCACCGACAGGCTCTCGTAGTCGAGCCCGTACTGCGCGAGGCCGCCGAGCTTGAAGTTCTCGATCAGCACGTCGGCGCGCTCGGCCAGGCGCCGCACCAGGGCCTGGCCTTCGGGCGTGGCAAGGTCGATCGCGGCCGAGCGCTTGTTGCGGTTGGTGCAGAGGTAGTAGGCCGATTCGGCGCTGTCGCGTCCCTGCGCATCTTTCAGGAAGGGCGGACCCCAGGCGCGGGTGTCGTCGCCGTTGCCCGGGCGCTCGACCTTGACGACATCGGCGCCGAGGTCGCCCAGGATCTGCCCGGCCCAGGGCCCGGCGAGCACGCGGGAAAGATCGAGCACGCGCAGGCCGGCGAGCGGCGCCGAGCGCGGCGCTTCGGCAGCGGCGCTCAATTGAACGCCGCGATGCCGGTGATGGCGCGGCCCAGGATCAAGGCATGCACGTCGTGCGTGCCTTCGTAGGTGTTGACGACCTCGAGGTTGACGAGATGGCGGGCGACGCCGAATTCGTCGCTGATGCCGTTGCCGCCCATCATGTCGCGCGCCATGCGGGCGATGTCCAAGCTCTTGCCGCAGCTGTTGCGCTTCAGGATGCTGGTGATCTCGACCGAGGCCGAGCCTTCGTCCTTCATCCGCCCCAGGCGCAGGCAGCCCTGCAGCCCGAGCGCGATCTCGGTCTGCATGTCGGCGAGCTTTTTCTGGATGAGCTGGTTCGCCGCGAGCGGCCTGCCGAACTGCTTGCGGTCGAGCACGTACTGGCGCGCGCGGTGGAAGCAGTCTTCGGCGGCGCCGAGCGCGCCCCAGGCGATGCCGTAGCGCGCGCTGTTCAGGCAGGTGAAGGGGCCCTTCAGGCCGCGCACCTCGGGGAAGGCGTTCTCCTCGGGGCAGAAGACCTCGTCCATGACGATCTCGCCGGTCAGGCTGGCGCGCAGGCCCACCTTGCCGTGGATGGCCGGAGCGCTCAGGCCCTTGGCGCCCTTTTCCAGGATGAAGCCGCGGATCGCGCCTTCGTCGTCCTTGGCCCAGACGACGAAGACATCGGCCATCGGGCTGTTCGTGATCCACATCTTGGCGCCGCTCAAGGAGTAGCCGCCGGCCACCTTCCTGGCCCGGGTGACCATGCTGCCGGGGTCGGAGCCGTGGTTGGGCTCGGTCAGGCCGAAGCAGCCGATCCACTCGCCGCGCGCCAGCCTGGGCAGGTACTTCTGCTTCTGCGCCTCGCTGCCGAACTCGTTGATGGGCACCATCACGAGCGAGCTCTGCACGCTCATCATCGAGCGGTAGCCCGAGTCGATGCGCTCGACCTCGCGCGCGACGAGGCCGTAGCAGACGTAGTTGAGGCCGGCGCCGCCGTAGGCCTCGGGGATGGTCGCGCCGAGCAGGCCGAGCTCGCCCATCTCGCGGAAGATCGCCGGGTCGGTCTTCTCGTGGCGGAAGGCTTCGAGCACGCGCGGCGCGAGGCGGTCCTGGCAATAGGCGGCGGCCGCGTCGCGCACCGAGCGCTCGTCGTCGCTCAGCTGCTGCTCGAGCAGGAACGGGTCGTCCCAGTGGAAGGAAGCTTTGGCATGCGAAGGGCTCATGGGGGGCTTTCGAGGTCGGTGGAAGACCTGAATCTAGAGCGCGCGCGGCGCGGCGGCAACCGATTTGTTTGCAGGCTCTTGTGCGAAAACGGAACTCCGTGATGGGCGCTGCCTAGAATCGGCAGGGCCTGGGGGAGAAGCTTCGTGCGCCGCAAGATCCCGTCCACCGTCGCCTTGTCCGTCTTCGAGTCGGCCGCGCGCCACCAGAGCTTCACCGCGGCGGCGGCCGAGCTCGCGCTGACGCAGAGCGCCGTCTGCCGCCAGGTCGCGGGGCTGGAAGCCTTCGTCGGCGTCAAGCTCTTTCGCCGCACCCGGCGCGGCGTCGTCCTCACCGAGGCCGGCGAGCATTACAGCCGCAGCGTGCGCCCGCGCCTGGACGAGGTCGAGCGCGACACCCTGGACCTGATGGCGCATGGCGGCGCCGGCGGCGCGATCGAGCTCGCCGTGGTGCCCACCTTCGCCACCAAATGGCTGCTGCCGCGCCTGCCCGCGTTCCAGCGCGAAAACCCGGGCCTGCTCGTGCACCTGACGCCGCGCACCCGGCCCTTTCTGTTCGAGGGCACGCCCTTCGACGGCGCGATCCACGCCGGCGCCGGGGCCTGGCCCGGCACCGAGTCCCGGCTGCTGCTGCGCGAGCACCTCGTCGCGGTCGGCAGCCCGGCCTTGCTCGGCGGCCGGCGCCGGCTGCGCCCGGCCGAGGTGGCGCGGCTGCCGCTGCTGCAGCAGGGCACGCGGCCCCAGGTCTGGCGCCAGTGGTTCGAGTCGCTGGGCGTCGAGGCGCCGCAGGCCCTGGCCGGGCCGCGGCTGGAGCTGTTCTCGATGCTCACCGCCGCGGCCTTGCACGGCATGGGCGCGGCGCTGATCCCGCCCTTCCTGATCGAGAGCGAGCTCGCCTCGGGGCAGCTCGTGCCCTTGCTCGAGCACGAGTTCCCGAGCGACCGCGCCTACTTCTTCATCGCGCCGCTGCACAAGGCCGACAACGCCGCACTCGCCTGCTTCGCGGACTGGCTCGACGGCCAGGCCGCGGCCTATCGAGGCGGACCGGCGGCCTGATTCACGCCGGCCGCCGTGGGCGGGGATCGGATCACGGCGGTCCGTCGCAAGCGGCTTCGATCACGCCGGCCGCTGCACGGGGGCCGGGGCCACGCCGCCCGCAGCGCGCGCGCCTCAGCCCAGCGCGCTCGCCAGCCGGCGCCGCGCCAGCGCGGCATCCATCGCCTGCCGCCGCGCCCAGTCTTCGAGCTGGTCTTCGCCGATGCGCCCGACGTTGAAGTACTTCGCGTCCGGGTGGGCGAGGTAGAAGCCGCTGACGCTGGCCGCGGGCGCCATCGCCAGGCTTTCGGTGAGATCCATGCCGATCTCGCCGGCCTGCAGAACCTCGAACATCGGCGCCTTCACGCTGTGCTCGGGGCAGGCCGGGTAGCCCGGGGCGGGGCGGATGCCGCGGTATTTCTCGCCGATCAGCTCGGTCAACTCCAGCCGCTCGTCGGCGGCATAGCCCCAGAACTCGGTGCGCACGCGCTCGTGCAGGCGCTCGGCAAAGGCCTCGGCGAGGCGGTCGGCCAGGGCCTTCAACATGATCGCGCTGTAGTCGTCGTTGTCGGCGACGAACTGGCGTTCCTTCTTCTCGACGCCCAGGCCGGCGGTCACGGCGAACAGGCCGATGTAGTCGGCGCGAACCCCGCGCGGCGCGATCCAGTCGGCGAGCGAGCGGTTGGGCCGCTTCACGCCCTCGACCACCGGGCGCTCGGTCTGCAGCCGCAGCGGACTCCAGCGCAGCACCACATCGGAGCGGGTCTCGTCGGCGTAGACCTCGATCGTGTCGTCGTCCACCGTGTTCGCGGGCAGCAGGGCGATGACGCCGGCGGCGCTCATCCAGCGCCCTTCGATCGCGCGCTGCAGCAGCCGCTTGCCGTCGCTGAAGACGCGCTGGGCCTCGGTGCCGACGACCTCGTCGCGCAGGATCTCGGGGAAGCGCCCGGCCAGGTCCCAGGTCTGGAAGAAGGGGCCCCAGTCGATGCAGCGCGCGAGTTCGGCGAGGTCGTAGTTGCGGAAGACGCGGCGCCCGATGAACTTCGGCTGCGGCGGCTCGTACGCGCTCCAGTCGACCCGGGTCTTGTTGGCGCGCGCCTCGGCCAGCGGCACGAGCGGGGTCTGCTTGCGGTTGGCATGCTGGGTGCGCACGCGCTCGTAGTCGGATTCGAGCTCGGCGATGTACTTCGCGGCACGTTCGTCCGAGAGCAATTCCGAGCACACGCCCACCGAGCGCGAGGCATCGGGCACGTAGACCACCGGCCCTTCGTAGTGCGGTGCGATCTTCACCGCGGTGTGGACCCGGCTCGTCGTCGCCCCGCCGATCAGCAGCGGGATCTTCTTCATGCGGAAATACTCGTCGCGCTGCATCTCGGCCGCCACGTGCTGCATCTCCTCGAGGCTGGGCGTGATGAGGCCCGACAGGCCGACGATGTCCGCGCCCTCGACCCGCGCCTTCGCGAGGATGTCCTGGCAGGGCACCATCACGCCCATGTTGACGACCTCGAAGTTGTTGCACTGGAGCACGACCGTGACGATGTTCTTGCCGATGTCGTGGACGTCGCCCTTGACCGTCGCGATCACGATCTTGCCCTTGGCGCGGGCGCTGCCGCCGGCGTCGACGAGCAGCTTCTTCTCGGCCTCGATGTAGGGCAGCAGGTGGGCCACGGCCTGCTTCATCACGCGCGCGCTCTTGACCACCTGGGGCAGGAACATCTTGCCCTGGCCGAAGAGGTCGCCGACGATGTTCATGCCCGCCATCAGCGGGCCTTCGATCACGTGCAGCGGGCGCCCGCCGCGCGCCTCGACGGCGCGCCAGCATTCCTCGGTGTCGGCGACGATGAACTCGGTGATGCCGTGCACCAGCGCGTGCGAAAGCCGCTCGTCGACCGTTCCCGCGCGCCAGGCCAGGCGCGTGCCCTCGTCCTTGGCCGCGCCCTTGGCGGTCTCGGCGATCTCGACGAGGCGCTCGCCCGCATCCTTGCGCCGGTTCAGCACCACGTCCTCGACGCGCTCGCGCAGGACAGGCTCGAGGTCGTCGTAGACGCCGACCATGCCGGCGTTGACGATGCCCATGTCCATGCCCGCCTTGATGGCGTGGTACAGGAACACGGTGTGGATGGCCTCGCGCACCGGGTCGTTGCCGCGGAAGCTGAACGAGACGTTGCTGACCCCGCCCGAGACCTTGGCCCCGGGCAGGTTCTGCTTGATCCAGCGCGTGGCCTCGATGAAGTCGACGGCGTAGTTGTCGTGCTCCTCGATGCCGGTGGCGATGGCGAAGATGTTGGGGTCGAAGATGATGTCCTCGGCCGGGAAACCGATCTCCTCGACCAGCATCTTGTAGGCGCGCGCGCAGATCGAGGTCTTGCGCTCGA